>QFNN01000044.1 GCA_003240855.1 Sphingomonas sanxanigenens | reverse complement strand
GACGGGCGACGGGCTGGTCGCAGCCCTCCAGATCCTCGCCGCGCTCGTCGAGGACGGGCGGCCGGCATCCGAACTGCTGCATCGCTTCGATCCCGTTCCCCAATTGCTCAAGAATGTCCGCTTCTCGGGAGGCAAGCCGCTTGAGGACGGCAAGGTGAAGGCGGTGATCGCCGATGCGGAGGCCGAGCTGGCCAACAAGGGGCGTCTGGTCATCCGTCCGTCGGGCACCGAGCCGCTGATCCGCGTCATGGCCGAAGGTGACGACGCCAGGCAGGTCGAGCAGGTCGTCGATCGCATCTGCGCGGCGGTGGCCGAGGCCGCCTGATGCTTGAACTGCGTCCCGATTGCGAGCGGTGTGGCGCCGGGCTGCCGGCGAACGCGCATGGCGCGTTCATCTGCTCGCTCGAATGCACCTTCTGCGCCGATTGCGCCGATGAACTTGACGAGCGCTGCCCCAATTGCGGAGGCGAGCTGATCGATCGCCCGACGCGCGTCGGTGACGTCCTGAAGCGCTATCCCGCCTCGACCGAGCGGCGGCACAAGGCGTGACGCCGCGCATATTGATCGTCGCCGGATCGGATTCGGGCGGTGGGGCAGGCATTCAGGCAGACGTCAAAACGGTGACGATGCTTGGCGGGCACGCCATGACCGCCATCACCGCGATCACGGCGCAAAACACACTGGGGGTGCAGGGCGTCCATCCGGTCCCGACCGGGATGGTGATCGGGCAGATCGAATCGGTCGCATCGGACATCGGCGTCGACGCGGTGAAGATCGGGATGATCGGATCGGCCGAAACCGCCAGCGCCGTCGCCGACTGGATAGAGCGCCAAGGCGACATTCCCGTCGTGTTTGACCCGGTGATGATCGCGACGAGCGGCGCGGCGCTGGCGGATGAAGAGACGATCGCCGCGTTCGAGCGGCTGATGCGCGTCGCCACGCTGACGACGCCGAACCTGCCCGAACTGGCGGCGCTTGGCGGCGACGCGGCCGCCATCGTGCAGCGGACCGGGCGCGCGCTGCTCGTCAAGGGCGGGCATGGCGAAGGCGACGTCGTTACGGACCGGCTGGTGACGCCCAAGGGCGATCGCGATTTTTCCGGCGCGCGGATCGAAACGCGCCATAATCACGGAACGGGCTGCACGCTGGCGAGCGCGATCGCGACCGGACTGGCGGAGGGGTTGACGCTGGTCGACGCCATCGGGGTTGCGCGCGCGTTCGTGCGCAGCGCGATGCTGGCGGCGCCGGGGCTTGGCGCCGGCCATGGTCCGATGGGGCATCGCTGGGCCGCGACCGGGCTTTACGATCTCAATCAGGTGACGTTGCCGGCAGACGATTATGCCGCTTCGGTCGCTTTCTATCGCGCGCTGGGCCTGACCCAGATCGTCGATGCGCCCGATCATTATGCGCGCTTCGTGCTTCCCGGCGGCGCGACGCTTTCGATCGAGACCGGGCTTCCGGCTGCGGGCGGCGCGCAAATCTATCTCGAATGCGCCGATCTGTGCGAACGCGCGACCGCGCTGGTCGAGGCTGGAATCACGTTCGACGAGATGCCCGAGGACAAACGCTGGTTGTGGCGCGAAGCGCGGCTGCGCGATCCGGCGGGCAATCGCATCATCCTCTATCATGCCGGGGAGAATCGTCGCTTTCCACCTTGGCGGATCGCATGACAGGGCCGTCGCGGACGATGGAGGCGTTGTATCCGGCGCCGGTGATCGGGGTGGATGAGGCGGGGCGCGGGCCGCTTGCCGGGCCGGTGGTCGCCGCCGCCGTGATCCTGCCGGAAAATGGCGTGCCGCGCGGGATCGACGATTCAAAAAAGCTGCGCGCCGCCGCGCGCGCGGACCTGAGCGCGCAGTTGCAGGCGATCGCCGGCGTTGGCGTCGGCATGGCGAGCGTCGAGGAGATTGACAGCCTCAACATATTGCAGGCGACGATGCTGGCGATGACACGGGCGGTTGACGCGCTGGGCGCGACGCCGGGGATGGTTCTGGTCGACGGCAATCGCTGCCCGCGCTGGGCCTATCCCTCGACCGCGATCGTTTCGGGCGACGCGCTGTCGCTGTCGATCGCCGCCGCGTCGATCGTCGCCAAGCATCATCGCGACGCGATCATGATCGCGATCGACGCCGATCATCCGGGCTATGGCTGGGCGCGCAACAAGGGCTACGGGTCGAAGGATCATATGGAAGCGCTGGCCCGTCTCGGCCCCACGCCGCACCATCGGCGCAGCTTCGCGCCGGTCGCGCGGGCTTTGGCGGCGAGGTGAGTCTTTCGAGTCACACCCACAATCGCTTGTGCTGCTATGACGTCAGGGCGCTCCACATGTTGGGGCGCTTCTCCTTATGTGTCAGATTGTTGACGCTGGTTTCTGGGAGACGCTGAAAAGCGGCGCTTGACCCGGAGTCCCCGGTGACTCACTTTCCCGCCCCGCAGAACAAGGGGGCATTTATGAGCGTTGTTACCAGGGTCAGGAAAAGCGCGGAAACGCGTGCGATCGAGCTTCCGCTCGACCGGATCCTGCGCGACGACTGCATTGCTGCGATGCGCGCGCTGCCCAGCGCCAGCATCGACATGATCTTCGCAGATCCGCCCTATAATCTGCAGCTTGGCGGCGATCTTTATCGCCCTGAGGGAGGTCGCGTCGACGCGGTCGACAATGACTGGGACAAGTTCGACACCTTCGCCGCCTATGATCGCTTCACGCGCGACTGGCTGGCCGAGGCGCGCCGCATCCTGAAGCCCGACGGCACCATCTGGGTGATCGGCAGCTATCACAACATCTTCCGCGTCGGTGCGGCGATCCAGGACGAGGGCTATTGGGTCCTCAACGACATCGTCTGGCGCAAATCCAACCCGATGCCCAATTTCAAGGGCACGCGCTTCACCAACGCGCACGAAACGCTGATCTGGGCCGCGCATAGCGAAAGCTCGCGCTACACCTTCAACTATCGCGCGATGAAAACGCTCAACGACGAACTGCAGATGCGTTCCGACTGGGTGATCCCGATCTGCAGCGGGCAGGAACGCCTGAAGCGCGGCGGCACCAAGGCGCATCCGACGCAGAAGCCCGAGGCGCTGCTTTATCGCATCCTGCTCGCCTGCACCAAGCCGGGCGACGTGGTGCTCGATCCCTTCTTCGGCACCGGGACGACGGGCGCGGTCGCCAAGCGGCTTGGCCGGCGCTTCATCGGCATCGAGCGCGAGCCGGTCTATATCGAGGTCGCCGAGGAGCGCATCGCTGCGGCGCTGCCGCTCGACGAATCGGCGCTGACCACGATGCAGGCGCCGCTGGCCGCGCCGCGCGTCGCTTTCGGCACGCTGGTCGAAACGGGGATGATCGCGCCGGGCACGGTGCTGACCGACGTCAAGCGCCGCCACAAGGCGACGGTGCGCGCGGACGGCTCGCTCGAGGCCGGCGGCGCAACGGGCTCGATCCACAAGGTGGGCGCGACGTTGCAGGGCGCGCCGTCGTGCAATGGCTGGACCTTCTGGCATTATGAGGAAGCGGGGGCGCTCAAGCCCGTCGATGCGCTGCGCCAGACTTATTTGCTGGCCAACGAGCCGTGAACCTGCCGGCCATCCCAAAGGGCGCGCGCGTCTATCTGCGCCCCGAGGGATTTGTCGATACCCCCGTTGGCAATGACGGGCAGGTCGAGCGCCTGGCGGGCGCGATGCTCTGGTATTCGGCCTGGGAGCTGATCGTAGACAATGGCGGGCGCGTGGGCCGCGCCCTGGTGCCGGTGTCGGACCGGGCGAGCCTGCCCGACGAAGCCGCGCCGATCCTCGAACGGCTGGCGGCGGCGCGCCCGCCGATCAGGATGCGGGAGCGGGTGATCCGGCTCGATCAGCCGCAGGTCGCGGGCATCCTCAACATGACGCCCGACAGTTTTTCGGACGGTGGGCGCAACGCGGATCTGGAGACGGCCGTCGGCGCCGGTTTCGCCATGGCCGAGGCGGGGGCCGCCCTGATCGACGTCGGCGGCGAATCCACGCGGCCGGGCGCGGCGCATGTGTGGGAAGGCGATGAGATCAAGCGCGTCGCGCCGGTGATCGAGCGGCTGGCGGCGGGGGGCGTGGCGGTATCGATCGACACGCGCAAGGCGGCCGTGATGGAAGCGGCGCTCGCGGCCGGCGCGGCGATGGTCAACGACATCTCGGCGCTGCGTTACGATCATCGCGCGCTGGAGGTCGTCGCGCGCTCCGGCTGCCCGGTCATCCTGATGCACCACACCGGGCGCGAGCCGCATGACGGGCCGAAGCTCACCGACCCGCTGATCGAGGTCTATGACTGGCTGGAGGACCGGATCGCGGCGGTCGAGGCGGCGGGGATCGCGCGCGACAGGATTATCGTCGATCCCGGCATCGGTTTCGCCAAGGGCGTGGCCGACAATCTGGCGCTGCTCAACGGGCTGGCGCTGTTCCATGGGCTTGGCTGCCCGGTGATGCTGGCCGCGAGCCGCAAACGGATCATCGGCGCGCTGGACAATGAAGCGCCGGCGGAGAGGCGGCTGGGGGGCTCGATCACGCTCGCGCTCCACGGCGCGCAGCGCGGGATGCAGTTCCTCCGTGTCCACGATGCGCCGGAAACGGTGCAGGCCCTGCGCGTGTGGCGCGGGCTGCGCGATCAGGCGCTGATCGCCTGACTGTCTGAAAGCGGGACGGTCGAACCGGGATGGGGCCGTTTCGGCGACATTTATTCGTCATTATTGACGATTAGAGCCTCTGGCGCGGGCCGCTAGACAGGCGGTTGGGAAAAGGCTGCGCACATGCCGTGGGGGCGGCGGTGTCGAACGGCCGTACCAGGCATTTTTCTTCGGGCTGGTCCTCGCGACGTTAACGATATTTGAGGACCGCTGCGCGCAGAGAGACGTTCTGGACCCGCTATCATGTGGGGGTTGTCAGTGGTGGCCGAAGATGATGTCAGGACAGGCGGTATGATTATGGAGGCGCTGGCGCCCAGGCCGCGTATCGCCTTCATATGCGCCGGCGATCCGCTTGAGATCCGCACCTGGTCCGGCACGCCGCATCACATGCTGGAGGCGTTGAGCGCAGAGTTTGACGTGGTCCATGTCGTGCGCGAACCCTGGCCGCGCTGGTTCAGCAATCTCCGCGGCTTATTGCGCAGGGTCAGCGGGCGTCGCATCGACATCTACTGGTCGCCCTTCTGGACGCGCCTGGCGGGGCGCAAGGCGATCGACGAAATCACCGGTTCGGGAGCCGACATCGCCTTTGCCGTCGCGGTCACGCCGATCACCGCCCAGCTTACCAGAATCATGCCGACCGTCTTTGTGTCCGACGCCACGCAGGCGGTGATGATCGACTATAATCCGTTCTTCTTCTCGCTGCTGCCGGGGCTCAAGCGCTCCGCCTACAAGCTTGAGACGCAGGCCATAAGGGATTCGATCGCCGCTTTCTTTCCCTCTGCCTGGGCCTATGGATCCGCAGTGGGCGAACATCGCGGCGACCCGGCCCACGTATTCCAGGTCCATTGGGGCGCGAACATGGAAGCGCGCGGCTTCACCCGCCCCGAAGAGCGCGCGAAGGACGCATGGCGGCTGCTGTTCGTCGGGGTGAACTGGCAGGGCAAGGGCGGCGACATTGCGGTCGAGGCCGTGCAGGCGATGCGCAGGGCGGGATATAATGTGCATCTCGACGTGGTCGGCAGCGCGCCGTCCAGTCCGCCGCCGGCAATCGAAGGCGTGACCTTCCACGGCTTCCTCAACAAGCATGTGCCGGCCGACGCCGAGCGTCTGGCGGCGCTGTTCCGCAGCGCGCACCTCTTCATCCTGCCCACCCAGTTCGAGGCGCTGGGCATCGTCATCAGCGAAGCCGCCTCCTACGCGCTGCCCTCGATCGCCTATCGCACCGGGGGATTGCCCTCCAATGTCGAAGGCGGGCGGACCGGCATCCTGATCGAACCGGGCGCGCCGGCCGCGGACTTCGCCCGCGAGATGATCGCGCTGCTCAACGATACGGAGCGCTATGAGGCGATGTGCTATGCGGCGCTCGAACTCAGCCGCAACAAGCTGAACTGGCCGACATGGGCGCGGCGCGTGCGTGAGGCTGTGGAGAGTCGGGTGAACCGGCGCGCTCCCCAGGGCAAGCGCGAAGTCGCCAGCGTGCATTGAGCGCTGAGGCACGGGGATGCTCAACAGGATCCTGCGCAACGTCAGCTCCCGCCTCGGCCCGGATGCGCGCCGGCGCGTCCGTGCGCTGACCGATCCGCTGCTCGGGCCGCTCGGCTCGATCCGCAGCGCGGCGAACGCCAGCGACGCGGTGGCGCTGACCTTCGATGACGGCCCCGATCCCGAGGTGACGCCGCGCCTGCTCGATCTGCTCGCCGCGCGCGGCGTCAAGGCCAGCTTCTTCGTCCTCACCGACAAGGCGGCGGCGCAGCGGCCGTTGATCGCCCGCATGATCGCCGAGGGCCACGAAGTCGGGCTGCACTGCGATCGCCATGACCGGCTGACTCTGTTGCCCGTGCAGCAGGTGCGCCAGCGCCTTGCGGCCGCGCGCGATGCGCTGGCGGCGCTGACCGGCAAGCCGGTGCGGTTGTTCCGGCCGCCATATGGCGCACAATCGCTTGCGACTTTCTTCGTTGCGCGCTCGCTTGGCTTGCAAGTCGTCGTCTGGGGGCCGATCGCGGAGGACTGGGTGGAGCAGGCGCCCGCCGAGGCGGCTGACCGCGCCGTGGGGGCGAGCCGGGGCGGCGACATCGTTCTGCTGCATGACGGGCTGGAGATCCCCGAGGGTGAAATCGCGCCGCGTTTCGATCGTGTGGAAATGGTGCGGCTGATCCTCGACGGCCTGGCTGCGCGCGGCCTGCGCGCCGTGCCGGTGGGCAGCCTGATCGAAAGCGCGGGCGCGCGCCGCACTGCGTGGTTCAGGGGCTGACCAGCGCGGCGAGCCGATCGACCACGGCCTGAGCGTCGCCGGCGATCCGCAATCGCTTCGTGCGCCCCGTTTCGCCGGCCACGATCGCAACATCGGCTTTTCGGACGCCAAGCGCCTTGGCGAGGTAAGCGATCAGCGCGGCGTTGGCCGCGCCCTCGACGGGCGGGGCTTTCAATCGCAGCAGCAGGAGCGGGCGGCCGTCGCTGTCCGCGCCGATCCCGTCGATCCGGTCCGCCGAAGCGCGCGGCGTGAGGCGCAGGGCAAGGCGCACGCCGTCACCGGCGATCGTCCAGGGAGGCGACGGGACCATGGCGTCCCTTAACCGTGCAGCGCGTGCGCGGGAAGGTCAGGCGGCGGCGTCGATGCCCAGTTCGGCGAGCTTGCGGTAAAGCGTCGAGCGGCCGATGCCCAATCGGCGCGCCACCTCGGTCATTCGACCACGATAATGGCCGATGGCGAGACGGATCACGTCGGCCTCGATCGCTTCGAGCGAACGCATATGTCCATCGGACTCGAACAGGGTGACGCCCGAACCGCCGCTGTTCAGCGCGGGCTGTGGCGCTGTGCTGACATGGAGGCCGCCGAACTTCTGCGCGATCTGCGGAAAATCCTCGGTGGTCAGCGCATCGCCGTCGCACAGCACGGCTGCGCGGAAGAGCGCGTTCTGAAGCTGGCGGACATTGCCCGGCCAGTCATAGCTCATCAGCAGCGTCAGCGCGTCGTCGGTAATGCCAAGGCCGCGCAGCCCCGGCTGGCGCGCGGCGCGCGCGAGCAGGTGACGGGCGAGCGCGGGTATGTCGCCCTTGCGATCGCGCAGCGGCGGGATGACGAGCTGGACGACGTTGAGCCGGTAATAGAGATCTTCGCGGAAGCGACCGGCGGCGACCTCATCGAGCAGCACCTTGTTGGTCGCGGCGATCACGCGCACGTCGATATCGCGGATCATTCTGCCGCCGATCGGCTGGATCTCGCCAGACTGGAGCACGCGCAACAATTTTACCTGGGCTTCGAGCGGAAGCTCCGCGACTTCGTCGAGGAACAGCGTGCCGCCGTCCGCTTCCTGAAAGCGCCCGATCTTGCGTTCAAATGCGCCGGTGAAAGCGCCGCGTTCATGCCCGAACAGTTCGGATTCCACGAGGTTGCCGGGAATTGCGCCGCAATTGACCGCGATCAGCGGCTTGCGCGCGCGGGGGCTGGCGGCGTGGATCGCCTCGGCGACCAGCTCCTTGCCGGTCCCGCTTTCGCCCTCGATCAGCACGGGCACGCGCGCGCGCGCGGCCTTCGCGGCGATGGCCAGTGCGGCGCGAAAGCGCGGCGCGGCGCCGACGATCTCGTCGAAGCCGAGCGGGGCCGTGATCTTTTCGCTCAGGTGCCGAAGCTCGCCGCCCGAGGCGCCGTTGTTGACCGCGGCTTCGAGCGCGGCGAGCAGGCGTTCGGGCGCGATCGGTTTGGCGAGGAAATCGGTGGCGCCGGCGCGCATCGCCTCGACCGCGATCGCCACAGAGTTGAGCGCGGTCAGCGTCAGGATCGGGAGCGCGGGGCGGCGTTCGCGCAGCGCTTCGATCAATCCGCTCAGGTCGCCGCCGGGCACGGCATGATCGATCAGGATGGCGTCGAGCGACAGCCCGTCCTGCGTGCCGAGGGTTGCGATCGCTGCTTCCGCATCGGACGCGAACACCGTTCGCCATCCCGCGCGCGCCGCGATCGCCGACACCAGCCGCCGCTGGGCCGGTTCGTCGTCAACCAAAAGCAGCAGGCGCGTCCCGTTCCGTGCCATGTTGTCCCATTTCCGTGCCGTTTCGGAACAGGTGGATTAGCCGCCCTAGTGTAAAGGTCTGATTAAGCGCGACGCCGATGAGGCTTGATGGCCGGGCAGGCGCTGGCTACGAAGTAGCCCGACGCTTGAGAGGAGAGGAAGCGGATGACAGCGAGCAGCGACTTCAAGGCGCATGAGGAAACCTATCGCGGTTTCGTCGGCTGGCTCAAGACGGGGACGGTGATCGTCGCGCTCATCGCCGCGCTCGTTATCTTCCTCATCGCGCGCTGATCGCCTCGTGAAGATCGCGGTCCTCAAGGAAACCGCAGCGGGCGAGCCGCGCGTCGCGGCCACGCCGGAGACGGTCAAGAAATTCGCAGCGCTGGGCGCAACGCTTGCCGTCGAGGCTGGGGCGGGGCTCGGCGCGTCGATCGCCGATGCCGATTATCAGGCGGTCGGCGCGACGATCGGCGACCGGGCGGCGACGCTGGACGGAGCCGATATTCTGCTGGGCGTGCAGGGCGCGACGCCCGAAAGCCTGAAAGGCGTGAAGCCGGGCGCCTGGCTCGTCGCCGGGCTCAATCCCTTCGGCGAACGGGCGCGGGTGGACGCTTATGCCGCGCTTGGCGTCGATGCTCTGGCGATGGAGTTCATGCCGCGCATCACGCGCGCCCAGTCGATGGACATTTTGTCGTCGCAGTCGAACCTTGCCGGTTACAAGGCGGTGATCGACGCGGCGGCCGAATATGGCCGCGCCTTTCCGATGATGATGACGGCGGCCGGCACGGTATCGGCCGCTCGCGCCTTCATCATGGGCGTGGGCGTCGCGGGGCTGCAGGCGATCGCCACCGCGCGGCGGCTGGGCGCGCAGGTTTCGGCGACCGACGTGCGATCGGCGACCAAGGAGCAGATCGAGAGCCTCGGCGCCAAGGCGATCTTCGTCGAGGACGTCAAAGGCATCGAAGGCGAAGGCAGCGGCGGCTACGCCACCGAGATGTCGGACGAGTATAAGGCGGCGCAGGCCGCGCTCGTCTCCGCGCATATCGCCAGGCAGGATATCGTCATCACCACCGCGCTGATCCCGGGGCGGCCCGCGCCGCGCCTGATCAGCGACGCGCAGATCGCCTCGATGCGCCCCGGCGGCGTGATCGTCGATCTCGCGGTCGAGCAGGGCGGCAATGTCGAGGGTTCGGTCGCGGGCGAGATCGTCGTCAGACATGGCGTGAAGATCATCGGCCATCGCAACATGGCCGGCCGCCTCGCCGCCGACGCGTCGGCGCTGTTCGCGCGCAATCTGTTCAACTTCCTCAGCGCCTTCTGGGACAAGGAAGCCGGGCGGCCCGTGCTGCCCGACGATGACGAGATCACGCAGGCCATCCGGCTGACGCAAGGCGGCAAGGTCGTCAGCGCAAGACTATTGGGCTGAGCTTAGGGGAGCGGCCAAAAATGGATTTCATCTCGATCCTTTCGATTTTCGTGCTGGCCTGCTTCGTCGGCTATTATGTCGTCTGGTCGGTCACGCCTGCGCTGCACACGCCGCTGATGGCGGTGACCAACGCTATTTCATCGGTCATCATCGTCGGCGCGCTGACGGCGGCTGCGGCGGCGGGATCGCCGATCGCCAAATGGCTGGGGCTGGGCGCCGTGGTGCTCGCCAGCGTCAATATCTTCGGCGGCTTCGCGGTCACCGAGCGCATGCTCGCCATGTACAAGAAGAAGGAGCGCTAGGGGATGCACGAGGGGGTATCGGTCAATCCCTGGGTGGCGCTCGCCTATCTGGTTGCGGGCGTCTGCTTCATTCTTGCGCTTCGGGGGCTGTCGAGCCCGGCGTCGAGCCGGCAGGGCAATCGTTACGGTATGTTCGGCATGCTTCTGGCGGTGGGCACCACGCTCGTCACGCATCAGATAGCGAGCCTGCCCGAAATCATCGGCGCGATCGCGATCGGCGGCGCGATCGGTTTCGTCACCGCGCGGCGGATCGCGATGACGGCCATGCCGCAACTCGTTGCCGCCTTCCATTCGCTGGTCGGCCTCGCCGCCGTGCTCGTCGGCATCGCCGCTTATTATAATCCCGAGGCGTTCGGCATTCTCGAACCCGGCGGGATGGACATATTGAAGCAGAGCCGGATCGAAATGGGGCTGGGCGTCGCGATTGGCGCAATCACCTTTTCCGGCTCGATCATCGCCTTCCTCAAGCTCAACGGCAATATGAGCGGCGCGCCGATCCTGCTGCCGCTGCGCCATATGATCAATCTCGGCACGCTTGCGGCGATTCTCGTGCTGGTTTCGCTGTTCCACTGGGCCACGCCGGCCCTGTTTTGGGCGATCGTGCTGCTGAGCTTCCTGATCGGTTTCCTGCTGATCATCCCGATCGGCGGCGCGGACATGCCTGTCGTCGTCTCGATGCTCAACAGCTATTCGGGCTGGGCGGCGGCGGCGATGGGCTTCACGCTCCACAATACGGCGATGATCATCACCGGCGCGCTCGTCGGGTCGTCGGGCGCGATCCTCAGCTATATCATGTGCAAGGCGATGAACCGCAGCTTCATCAGCGTGATCGCGGGCGGCTTCGGCGCGGACAGCAGCGCGGCCGCCGCCGGCGGCGCGGCGCACATCGACCGGCCATGGAAGCGCGGATCGGCCGAGGACGCCGCCTTCCTGATGAGCCAGGCCGAACAGGTCATCATCGTGCCGGGTTATGGCATGGCGGTGGCGCAGGCGCAGCATGCGGTGCGCGAAATGGCAGACAAGCTGAAGGCGCACGGCGTGACGGTGAAATACGCCATCCATCCCGTCGCGGGGCGGATGCCCGGCCATATGAACGTGCTGCTCGCCGAGGCGAATGTGCCTTATGACGAGGTGTTCGAGCTGGAGGATATCAACTCCGAGTTCGCGCGCACCGACGTGGCTTTCGTGATCGGCGCCAACGACGTCACCAACCCGGCCGCCAAGACCGACAAGAGCTCGCCGATCTACGGCATGCCCGTGCTCGACGTGGAGAAGGCCAAGACGGTGCTGTTCGTGAAGCGCTCGATGGGGGGCGTCGGCTATTCGGGCGTCGACAACGAGCTTTTCTATCGCGACAACACGATGATGCTGCTCGCCGACGCCAAGAAGATGGTGGAGGATATCGTCAAGGCGATGGAATAGCGGCGGGCGCCGGCCCGCGTCGGTCGATTTGCGCCTATCGCCTCCATTTCGGATATATTGTGCGGTCGGCTCGGCGGGCGCGCATGTCGGTGGCGGCGCAGCGCGCATGCGAGAGTTGATCCGTTTGGGGTGCGGACAGATCGGCGGCTCTGCTTCCAGCCGCGCCCACAAGGCTGTCTGATTGTCGAAACTCTCCGTTTCGGAGTAGCTTAGGATCCGCCGCAGATCGGCGGGAATGATAAATCCGGAGCGGATGAGATGCGCAGCGCCGAACGCAACGAGCTATCCGGGCCAGGCTTCAGGCCCTTCGCGACGCGGCCGCGGATCGCGCTTTGCGTGGCGGACGCCGGGCACCGGCATGTGCTGGCGGGTGCGCTCGACGCCCTCGATGTCGCCGCTGAATGGATCGCGCCGGGGGATAGCGATCCGCTGGCTTCGACCGGCGCCGCCGACCTGCTGCTATGGAGCGCGCCGCCGCCGCGCCTGGACATTGCGGATATGCTGCTCGACCGCGCGGCGCTGGGCGATTTCGCGTTGCTTGTCGCCTTGCCCGACGCCGATCTCGATAGCTGGGCCGACGCGATCGGTCGGCGCGGGGTCGATGTCGCCGCCGCTTCGGATATGGAGGCGCTGGTGCGTGTGATCGGCCGTGTGCGGAGCGGCGCCCGCGCCCAACGCGCCCGGCAAGGCGAGGACGATCCCGTCCGCCGCCTCCGCGATCTTGGCGACGAGGTGGCCCGCATCGCCCAGGCGCTGGCCGCCATCCCCCCGCATCCCGACATGGTCGGTGAGCCGGCGAGCGGCTATCGCGCCCAGCCGGCCGATACGCCACGACCGGTTACAGCGGCTACGGTGCGCGGAATCATTCGTGCGCGGCGGCTGCGCGATCAGTATTTCGCGGCCGATCTGTTCGCCGATCCGGCATGGGACATGTTGCTCGATCTGACGGCGGCGCAGCTTGAGGGGCATGATGTCGCCGTTTCCAGCCTGTGCATCGCCGCGTCGGTGCCCGCAACGACCGCGCTCCGCTGGATCTCCGCGATGACTGAGCAGGGCCTGCTGGAGCGTCATGCCGATCCAGCCGACCGTCGCCGTATCTTCGTCCGGCTCAGCGCCGAGGCGGAAGAAAGGATGCGCGCGCTGATCGCCGCGCTGGTCAGGACGGGCGGGCCGGTCGTCTGATCGATGGGGCGTTGCCCTTGCGCATCCCGCCACGCGCGATGGCGGCGAGGATATTCGCGCCTTCGTCTGCGGATCGGCCATCGACAATGTCCGGCGCGTGCAGGCGGAAGGGCGTTGCTGAAGCAGGTCCGCTAACGCCTCAATCGAGGTTGGTTTTGCGCTTGCCGGAATATTTTTCCTCGCGCCGCGCCTGTTCCTCCGCGCGGACGGCGCAGACGCGGGGTGGGGATCGGGGCGTTATATCGGCCCAGTTTTCGCGGAGCTTGTCGAACTGGCCGCGCTTGTCCTGGGCCAGCGGCGGGACAGCGAGGCCGATGCGACGCATCGTGACATAGAGGCGCGCGCGCTCGTCGCGATCGAAATCGCGCGTTTTCGCCCATTGCTTGTAAAGCAGCGTGGCAAGCGGTTGCGCCGCCGGGCCGAGGCGGCAGGCAGCTTCAATCGACCAGAGGCGCGGCGGGTTGCGGTCGAAAGCCGGGCGGGTGAGCAGCGGCAGCGCGGCCGGGCCGAGGTCGCCGAGGCGATTGACCAGATCGTCCGATTCCCATAACCAGTGCGGCTTCTCGCCCGGATCGGCGTGGGCGTAGAGCGCGATGATGCGCGGGCCGAAGGCGCGAAAGCGATCGGGCGGCAGCCGCGTCAGCAGGCGGGCGAGATTGCGGCCATTCTCGCGCGCGGCATAGCGATTTTCGACCGCCGCCGCGCGTTCGAGCGCCGCCATGATCGCGTCCGCGCGCGGATCCAGCGCATCGGGCCGCGCGGCGAGGACGCGGAACGGAATGCTGTCGACCTTCGCGGTCGGATCGACGGCGACGCGATCGAAGGCGGCGATGTCGCGCGCGAGGGCGTCGGCCTCGGCGCGGGCGATCAGATCGTTGACCGTCGCGGGATCGGCCGCGCGCCGGTTTTCGGGGGCGACGCGTTTGAGCCCCAGCGCAGCGGCAAGCGCTGCGACATCGGGGCCCGAAACGAGGCGCGTGAAATTGGCGCGGAGGAAGCCGGCGTCGCAATCCCAGCTTGGCGCGCCCGAATTCAGGCCGCAGCCCATCACCGGCATGGGAAGCCAGCGCAACGGCGATGCGGTGCCGCCGCGCACCTGATAAGTCGCGCCGTCGGGCATGGTGACGCGCGTCGTAACTGCGCGCACGGGGAGCGTCGCGGCATGCGTGCGTTCCCCTTCCAACGCGACGGCGACGAGGGGCAGGGAGGGGCGCTCGGGCTGGGTGAGCTGGCAGAAGCGCTTGTCGAGCCCGCCTGGCTTGCCGCCGTTGCGATCGATGACCCCGAAACTCCAGATGCCCGCGCCGGAGAACGACGGCGTATTGCGCACCCTGGCGCAGATTGCGGCGTCGACGATGCGCGTCGCGCTATAGGTTTCGGGGCGATCGGCGCTGGCCTGATAGAAGACGGGCAGCCCATAATCCTGAAGCAGCGCGGGGCCGCCAAAGCCGCCCCCGCTTCTGGACTCGACGCCCAGCACCTGCTTCGCGGGATCGAAGGGGATGTGGACGCGCGCATTGGCCGCATCAATCTGCGCCTGAAGCCGGGCGAGCATCAGATGATCGCTGACGGCAAAGGCATAATAGCCGCCATAGAATGCGAGCGGGAGGATCAGCCACAGGCGGCTGACGCGCCCGGTGAGCGCTTCCCAGGCGGTGCCGATCATGCCGAGATTGATGAAGGCGATCGACCACAGCATCGCCAGCGCAAACATCAGGACGATGCCCGTTACCGGAAACATCTGAAGCAGCATCACCGCGCCGGTGACGACGAACCACAGCAACGATCGGGGGAAGGGACGACGCATGGCGGCGCTGATAGTCGCCGGCGGTAAAATAAGCGTGTTAGCGGCAGGGACGGCGGACCGTCCGTCACGTGCGTCGTCGCATAAAGACCGATGGCGCCGCTCGGCCTTTTCTGCGAATGATTGGCGCGTGAACGAGAATGGGGAATCGCGGCTGCGGATCGAGGACGGGTTCCTCTTTGGGCTGCTCTTGCTGCTCACGATCGGCTTCGCCCTGCTCGTCGAGCCTTTCTTCGCCGCGATATTATGGGCGGTGATCGCGGCTCTGCTGTTCGCTCCCGTCAATCGGCGGCTGCTTGCGCAGATGCCGGGGAAGCCGTCGGGAGCGGCGCTGCTGACGCTGTTGCTGATCGTTGCGATGGTGATCGTGCCGACGATCCTGCTGGGTTCGGCGCTGATTAACGAGGTAGGCGACTTCTATGCCCATATGCAGGCGGGGCAGATCGATTTCGCCGCACTGTTCGAGCGTTTTCGCGCCGCGCTTCCCCAATGGGCGGTGGGGATGCTGGGGCGGCTGGGGCTGACCGATTTCCACACCGTCGCCGATCGGGTCGAGGCGGGGATCGCCGCGAGTTTCCGGACGCTGGCGACCCAGGCTCTGCAGATCGGGCAGGGGGCGTTCGGCTTTCTCGCCCAGCTTGGCGTGATGCTTTACCTGACCTTCTTCCTCATCCGCGACGGCGAGCGGCTGGCCGAGCGCGTGATCGAGGCGACGCCGCTGCGCCACGCGGTGCGCGAGGCGTTGTTTCGGCAGTTCGCGCTGATGATCCGCGCGACGATCAAGGGCAGCATCGTCGTGGCAATCGCGCAGGGTTTTATCGGGGGCGCTGTTTTCTGGCTGATCGGCATTCGCGGGGCGATGCTGTGGGGTGTGCTGATGGGCGCTTTCTCGCTGCTGCCCGCCGTCGGCACGGGGATCGTCTGGGTGCCCGTCGCCATCTACCTGCTGGCGACCGGCGCGATCTGGCAGGGGGCGGTGCTCGTTTTTTGCGGGCTGTTCGTGATCGGCATGGTCGACAATGTGCTGCGCCCCATTCTCGTCGGCCGCGATACGCGCATTCCCGATTATGTGGTGCTGATTTCGACTCTCGGCGGGCTTGAGCTGTTCGGCTTCAACGGCATCGTCATCGGCCCGGTGATCGCCGCGCTGTTCATCGCGATCTGGAACATCGTTACCGATATGCGATTGAATATGGGGCATGTTATGATGTCGTCCGACGGCGACGCGAATCCGCCCGCCGCCTGACGGAAGAGGAGGCGACCGATGCCGACCGGGGGACGGGATTTCGCGCAAAACCATGCTGAATCCGGGAGCGGATGGGGCTGGATATTGGCTTATGGCATAGCGGTGCTGCTGATCGGCGTGCTCGCGCTCGCCAATCCGATCGCGACGGGCTTCGCGACGGGCATATTGATCGCCTTCGTGCTGATCTCCTTTGGCGTGTTCGCGATCGCGACGAGTTTCTCTTCGCTGAAGGGGCGGGCGCGGTGGATCGAATTGCTGCTGGGCCTGCTGGCGCTGCTGGCGGGGCTGGCGACGCTTTTCCTGCCCTATGTCGGTGCGCTGTCGCTGGTGTGGATGATCGGGGCCTGGCTGCTCGTCTCGGGCGTGCTGGAGATTGCGAGTGCGATCCGCTTTCCTGTCGACCGGGGTTGGCGATTTTTCCTTGGCGTGGTCGACACGCTGATCGGGCTGTGGCTGCTGATGGCGGGGCCGGTGACAGGGCTTGCCTTCCTTGCCGTGCTGGTAGGGCTCAGCCTGCTGCTGCGCGGCGTTTTCCTCATCATGCTGGCGCTCGCGCTGCGCCGTTTCGCCCAGGCGTGATCGTGAGACGGGCGATCCTCGCCGGCGCGCTGCTCCTGACCGCGGGCGGCGCGCCGGCGGAGGACCGTTCGTTCGGCATATGGCGCAATCCGCAGAACAGCGTCCATGTCCGCGCCGAACCGTGTGGCGATCGCATGTGCGGCGTCGTCGTCTGGGCCAATGACAAAGCCAAGGCGGATGCCGCGCGCGGCGGCACGAAAACGCTGGAGGGCGAAAGGCTGTTCCGCGATTTCACCCGTGCAGGCGCCGGCCAGTGGAGCGGGAAAGTCTTTGTGCCTGATATCGGCAAGACCTTCTCGGGAACGATCCGCGTGATCGATGCGACGCATGCGGAAGGAAGGGGCTGCCTGGTCGGGCGCGTCGGCTGCAAGGCGCAAATGTGGACGCGGGTTTCGGACTAGCCGGCTTGCGTCCCGGCTTTGGGCGAAAACCCGTTCGGGCCGACCGGTGGAGGAAATGGGGGCCCCGCTCTTTCCGAGGATCGCGGCCTTGCGGAAGGTTCATGCCGGGCAGGGAGCCGTTCAAAATAAAAGGTCGCCGCCCATGGATCGGGGCGGCGGCCCTTCTGGCCCGATCCGCGATCAGGCGTAGGTGACGTCGATCCGCGCGCGCCGGCGACGCAGCCCGGCGCCGACAAGCCCGAAACCGCCGACCATCATCGCCCAGACCGCCGGCTCCGGCACGGCATTGGCGGGCGTATAGGTGAAAGTCAGCGAACCGGTGGTGTAGATCGCGTCGGCGGCGTTGGCGTAATCGTCGTAATCTTCCGCAAACTCGAGGCGCAGGATACCGTCGGCCCCGACCGAGAAGGACAGGCCCTGCGCGACCAGATCGACGGCGTTGCTATAGGTTGCGGTGCCGGAGAAATTGTCGCCGATGCCCGGCGTCAGAACGACGCCGGCGGTGATGGCGCTGTCAGTGAAAAAGATCTGCGCTTCGGACAGCCAACTGAGCCCGACCGTGCGGATCGTGACATTGTAGGTGACGCCGGTGATCGTGGCGCCTGCGCCGATATTGTAATTGAATACGCTGTTGGTGGAGTCGCCGAAGCCATCGAAGCTTCTTACTCCGGTGACATCGACGATGAGTGTTGCGGCTTCGGCCGCAGTCGTCGGAAGCGCCGTCGCAAGCACAGCGGCGGCAATCGTCGTCGGTATGGCAAATGCTCTCATCTTTGACCCCCGTAATTGTCGTGATGAAATGCCTTGTCGCACCTCTCCCTTGGTTCGTCCGGACCCATCCGGTTATTTGCCGGCGGACGATCCGGGAAATGTTAACCACATTTCAACCATGTGCAATTGGCCGGGCCGATAAAATATTGTGAAACAGTATGAAAATGTCCCGGATTGGATCAGGTGACGACGTGATTGACCATGTCGCGCGGTCGGATCAGCCGATTATTGCGCGCCTCGCGCGGCTGACGGCGCTGCCGCGAAATGCCGCTCAGGCATTCCGCCGCGCGAGGCGCAACCCGGCGATGCTGAGCAGCGCGGCGGCGGACAAGTAAACGCCCACAAGCCCGATGCCGCCGCGATCGACCAGCCATTGCGCCGCGATCGGGGTCAGCGCGCCGCCGATGATCCCGCCGACATTGAAGGCGATCGATGCGCCGGTGTAGCGCACGAGCGGCGGGAAGAGGTCAGGCAGGAAAGCGCCGAGCGGGCCATAGACGAAGCCCATGGCGAACAGCGACAAGCTTAGGAAAGCGAACATCGGCAGCAGAGCGCCCGCGCCCATCAACGGCGCGAGGATGAGGCCGCAGCCGAGCGTCCCGACGCAGCCGATGAGGAGCACGTAGCGCGGCGTCCGCAGGTCCGACCACCAGCCGGCGAGGACGATGCCGAGCGCCATGAACAGGATCGCGCCAAGCTGGAGGCCCAGAAAAGTCTCGCGCGGGATTTTGAGCGAAGTCGTGCCGTAGCCAAGTGCGAAGGCGGTCGCGATATAATAGAGCGCGAAGCAGGCGACGACCGCGAAGGTGCCGGCCAGCGTCTCGCGCGCATAGCGGGCGAATATGATGGCGAGCGGGATGCGCGGCGGCGTTTCGGCCTCCAGCGCCCTGGCGAAATCCTGCGTCTCGGTAAGCTTCAGCCGCACCCACAGGCCGAGCAGCACGAGGATCGCGCTGGCGAGGAAGGGCAGGCGCCAGCCCCAGGCCCGGAAGGCGTCCGCATCGAGCGCAAGGCCGAGGATCAGGAAAAGGCCGTTTGCCGCGATGAAGCCCAGCGGCGCGCCAAGCTGAGGCACCATGCCGAAGCGCGCGCGCCAGCCGGGCGGGGCATTCTCGACGGCAAGCAGGGCTGCGCCGCCCCATTCGCCGCCCAGTCCGAAGCCCTGGCCGAAGCGCATCAGGCTGAGCAGCAAGGGGGCGACCCAGCCCGCCGTCGCATAGGTTGGCAGGAAGGCGATGGCGAAGGTCGACCCGCCCATCAGCATCAGCGAGGCGACCAGCGTCGACTTTCTCCCCACCCGATCGCCGAAATGGCCGAAGGCGAAGGCGCCCAGCGGGCGGGCAAGGAAAGCGAGGCCGAAGCTGGCCCATGAAGCGAGCAACTGGCCCTGCGGCGAAAGCGACGAGAAAAAGAGCGGACCGAAGATCAGCGCCGCCGCCGTCGAGTAGATGTAGAAATCGTAGAACTCGACGGTTGTACCGACGAGGCTCGCCAAAAGGATGCGGCGGTTCGAGGCGCGCGCGGGCGCCGGGCTTTGTCCGTTCATAATGTCCCTTCCCGCCGCCCGATTGGGGCGAGGTGCAAGGCAGGTCAATATGGAGCAATTAACCCGAAATTGACCAAAATTGGCGATGTCGGAGCCGAAGATTCGAGGGACTGGTCCCTGGCTTGCGAGTATTTCTGAATGGCGACAAAGGCTTATCTGATTCTCGGCATATCGATGCTTGCGTTCGGGGCGGCGCCCGGACGCGCAGCCGAGGATGAAAATGCGGATATCGTCGTCACGGCGCAGAAGCGCAGCGAACGCGCAAACGAGGTGCCGGGCGCGCTGACGGCGATCAGCGGCGACCGGCTGAACCAGCTTGGGGTCGAGGGTTTACAGGATCTGGCGGGATTTGTGCCGGGGCTGACGCTGGCGGGCACGGATCGTTCGCAGTCGACGCTCATCATCCGCGGCGTCACCACATCCTCGACCGCCGCCAGCGCGAGCGTGGGCGTCGTTATTGACGGCGTGCCGGTGGGATCGAGTTCAAGCTATGCGCTGGGCGGATCAGTGCCGCTCGATGTCAATCCGGCCGATCTCGAACGCGTCGAGGTTCTGCGCGGTCCTCAGGGGACGCTCTATGGCGCGAGCACTCTGGGCGGCCTCATTTCCTACGTGACCAAGGCGCCGAGCCTGACCCGTGTCGGAGGCGAGCTGCGCGGCACGTCGCAGTTCGTCGAGGGCGGCGGCTTCGGCTGGTCGACGCGCGGCGCGTTCACCGCGCCGGTGGTGAATGACGCGGCGGGCGTGCGCATCTCCGGCTTCTACGATCGTCTGCCCGGCTATATCGACAATCCGCTGCTGGGGCTGAAGGACGTCAACAAGAGCCGATCCTATGGCGGACGCGCCGCAATCCTCGTGAAACCCATCGAGGCGCTGTCGATCACGCTGGCGGCCGATGCGCAAAATCTCAACCGCAAGTCGGCCGACGCCGTTTCGTATGATTTCGCGACGGGCGCGCCGGTCGCCGGGCGTTACGATCAGGTGCAGAACAACCTCGAGCCCTATCGCCAGCGCTATCGCCAATATTCGGCCAGGGCCGAATGGGATCTGGGCGTGGCGACGCTGTCGTCGCTGAGCGCGTGGCAGCGTATCCGGTCATTCAACAGCTATGATTATTCGGCGGCGCCGCTTGGTCAGTTGCTGATGCTGCAGGGCGGCGGCCTGGTTTCGGGCGCGACGCTGCCCTTCGCCGCGACGACGCACAAGTTCACGCAGGAAGTGCGGCTGACCTCGAATGGCGACGGCCCGCTGCGCTGGCTGATCGGCGGCTTCCACGCGGACGAGGACAGCCTGCTCGACCAGCAGATCGTCGGCACCGCGCGGGACGGAAAGCCGTTCCCGGCCTTCGCGCCCGCGCTCGGCTTCGTCATTCCGACCAGCTACCGCGAGGATGCGGCCTTCGGCACGCTCTCCTACGACATCACCGATCGCTTCGAGCTGAGCGGCGGGCTGCGCTACAGCCACAACCGCCAGCGCTTTGACGAAACGGTGAGCGGCCCGCTCGCCCCGATCCTCGGCATCGGCGGCGCTTTCCCGACGGTCAAATCGTCGGAGAATGTCGTCACCTATTCGGCTTCGGCCAAATATAGCGTGAGCGACGACGCCAATCTCTATGCGCGCGCGGCGAGCGGTTATCGCCCCGGCGGCCCCAACCTGATCCTTCCGGGCATCGCCAACCGCTTCAAGGCGGACCGGCTCAACAATTACGAAGTCGGCTTCAAGTCGCGGATCGCGGGCGGGCGCGGCAATGTCGACATCGCGCTTTACTGGATCGACT
>QFNN01000043.1 GCA_003240855.1 Sphingomonas sanxanigenens | reverse complement strand
GCCTTCGCCCGCGCCGAGCCAGGCCGCGCCTGCGCAATCCGCACCGTCGCAGCCGACCGCCGCCGCCGGCCAGCCGGCGAGCCTGTTGCCGCCTTCGCTTGCGACCGACCTCGGCAACGCGGCGGCGGGCGACGATCTGGCTCTGGACAACGAGACCGAAGGCAACAGCGCCGATCCATATGACCTGCCTCCCGAAGCGCGCCGCGATGCGCGCAGGGTGGGCGTGCTCAGCGTTGACGAAGGCAGCCTTGGCGAACAGGCATGGGGCGGGACCGATGGGCAGTTTCTCGCCCGCCTGATGCGCAGCATGCATGCACCCGTCGCGTCGCGCTGGGCATCGATCCTGCTGCGCCGCGCGCTGCTCAGCCGCACTGCGGCGCCCCGCGGCGTGGATGGTGCGGATTGGACGGCCGAACGCGCCTGGCTGCTACTGCGCATGGGGGAGGCCGATCCGGCGCGGATGCTGGTCGCTGGGATAGATGTCGACCGTTTCAATTCGCGGCTGTTCGACATTGCGATGCAGACCGCGCTGGCGACGGGCGATCCCGCCGCGCTCTGCCCGCTGACCCAGCCGGTTGCGACCTACAGCAAGCTCGTGTCATGGGATCTCGCCCGCGCCATGTGCTCGGCGATGGAGGCTGATCCGGGGTCGGCAAGCGCAGTGATCGACGCTGTGCGGCGCGGCGGCGCGGCGCGGGGCGTTGACCTGCTGCTCGCCGAGAAGGTCGTCGGCGCGGGCGCCAATGGTCGGCGCGCGATCAACATCCAGTGGGATGGCGTGAACCAGCTTACGGCATGGCGATTCGGCCTCGCCAACGCGACGGGCGTTGCGATCCCGGGTCCGCTGTTCGACACGGTCGGCCCGCATGTCCGGGCCTGGCAGGCGCGATCGCCGATGATCGATCCGGCGGCGCGGTTGCCCTTTGCCTCGTGGGCGGCGACGCTCGGCGTCTTTTCGAGCGCGGCCTATGCCGATCTTTATGGCGCGGTGTTTGACAGCGGCGATACGGGAACGCCGCTCGTCGCGACGGCGGAGACGCTGCGCCAGGCTTTTACGGCGGATGGCGCTGCGGCGCGCGTTGCGGCGATGCGGAGCCTGTGGGACGAGCCCACCGATGCGCGCGAACGATTTGCTCGATTGATCCTGACTGCGCGCGCGGCTGCTTATATTGCGCCCGATCCGGCGCTGCAGGGCGATGCCGGGCGACTGATCGAATCGATGATGACCGCAGGTTACGACATCACGGCTGCGCGCTGGGCGGAGCAGGCCAACGCCGAGGGCGGCGACGCCTGGGCGTTGCTTGCGGTCGGCGCACCGGCGCGCGGGGCGGTGACGATCGATGGATCGCGCGCGCGGACCTACGCCGACGCGCAGGACGACGACCACAAGGCCAGGGGGCAGTTCCTGATCGCGGCGCTGGCCGGGCTCGGCCGGCTTTCAAACGGCGATATCGAAGCGCTGGCTGCGGATTATCGCGTGCCTGTGGGGCGGGTGGACAAGTGGACGCAGGCGATCGACGCCGCCGCGCGCGCGCGCCAGCCGGGGACTGTTGCGCTGCTCGTCGCGGTCGGCATGCAGACGCGCGAATGGAAATCGGTGCCGCCCGCCTATCTTTATCACATGGTCCGCGCGCTCCGGGCCGTCGGGCGCGAGCCGGAGGCGCGGATGATCGCGGCAGAGGCGATCACGCGCGCCTGAGATGAGCGAGGATGCCCTCCTCATCGGGCGTTTCCTCGAAATGCTCGCCGCCGAAGCCGGGGCGGCGGGCAATACGATCTCGGCTTATGGCGCCGATCTGCGTGCCGCATCCGCCTTGCTCGAAGGTCGGCTGGGGCAAGCGGGCGAGAATGAGCTTGAGAAGCTGGGCGAGGCGTGGATGCCGCTTGCCCGATCGACCGTTGCGCGGAAGGCGGCGGCGCTCCGGCGCTTTTACGCCTTCCTTGCAGATGAAGGGCTGCGCGGCGACGATCCGGGAAAGGCGCTCCCGCGCCCGGCATCGGCGCGGCCGTTGCCCAAGATTCTCAGCCACGCCGACGTCGACCGCCTGTTCGCGGAGATCGCTGCGCGCACGGCGGGCGATCAGGCGCGCCCGCTCGACCTGAGGCTCGCTGCGCTGGTCGAACTGCTTTACGGATCGGGGCTGCGCGCAACCGAACTCGTCTCGCTCCCGCGCGCTGCAATTTCGCCCGATCGGCCTTTCCTCATCCTGAAAGGCAAGGGCGGGCGCGAGCGACTTGCGCCCATTTCGGACAAGGCGCGCGCGGCGGTGGCGCGCTGGCGCGATCATGTGCCGGCCGAATCGCACTGGCTGTTCCCGTCGGGCGCAAAGCATCTCAGCCGGATCAGGCTCTATCAGATGTTGAAAAGCCTTGCCGCCGACGCTGGTATTCCGCCTGACCGGGTGGGGCCGCATATCCTGCGCCACGCCTTCGCCACGCATCTGCTGGAAGGCGGCGCGGACCTGCGCGCACTGCAGGCTATGCTCGGCCATGCCGATATCGCGACGACGCAAATCTACACGCATGTCGACGCCCGCCGGCTGGTCGAGCTGGTCAACGCGCGCCATCCGCTCGTTGACGCAGTGCGGCGGCGCGCCTAACCCCCTCGTCCAATGATGCACTATCTGGATTTTGAAAAGCCGATCGCCGAGCTTCAGGCGAAGATCGCCGAACTGAGCGAGAGCGCCGGCGCGGCCGATATCGCGCCCGAGGTGGCGAAGCTCCAGTCCAAGTCGGACAAGATGCTCCGCGACGCCTATGCACGGCTGACACCCTGGCAGAAAACGCAGGTCGCCCGCCACCCACAGCGGCCGCACTTCAAGGATTATGTCGCCGGGCTGATTGAGGATTTTATGCCGCTGGCGGGCGATCGCGCCTTTGCCGACGATCAGGCTATTCTCGGCGGGCTCGGTCGTCTTGGCGGGCGGCGCGTGCTGGTGATCGGCCATGAGAAGGGCGACGATACGGCCAGTCGCCTGAGGCATAATTTCGGCATGGGCAAGCCCGAAGGCTATCGCAAGGCTATCCGCCTAATGCAGCTTGCCGATCGTTTCGGTCTGCCGGTGGTCAGCCTCGTCGACACGTCGGGCGCGTTTCCGGGCGTTCAAGCCGAGGAGCGGGGCCAGGCGGAAGCGATCGCACGATCGACCGAGGCGTGCCTTGCCCTCGGCGTGCCGATGGTCGCCGCGATCGTGGGCGAGGGTGGATCGGGCGGCGCGGTGGGTATTGCAGCCGCCAATCGCGTGCTGATGTTCGAGCATGCCATCTATTCGGTTATTTCGCCCGAAGGCTCGGCTTCCATCCTTTGGCGCACGGCAGACAAGGCCGCTGACGCCGCCGAGGCGATGAAAGTGACTGCCGCCGATCTGGCGCGCCTCAAGGTAATCGACCGCATCGTGCCGGAACCGGTGGGCGGCGCGCATCGTGATCCTGCCGCTGCAATCGCCGCGCTGGGCCGCGCGATCGGCGAGGAGCTGGATTCGCTGAAAGGCATGAGCGCCGATCGCCTGCGCTCGGACAGGCGGAACAAGTTCCTCGCGATGGGTGAGTTATAGGCGCGTCCCGGATGGCGGGGCCCGTTATTTGATTCCGCGGCTGGCGCCTTGTGCTCGCTGCGCGTTGACGATGCTCTGCATCGCACGCGCCATCATGCCTAGGTCGCGTTGCTCGGAATCGGTAAGCCCGTCGCGGGCGTAACGCTCGCTGAGCGCGTCGATGCGGTCGGCGCTTCGCCTGAGGCTTTTCGTCTCGCGCTTGGAGAGTTCGCCATTTTTCGCGCCTCGCCTGATGCCCTCGCGCGCCTGATCCAGATCATGCGCCACGGCGGGAGGACGCGGATCGAGGGTCACGGTGGCGGTCTTCGGGAGACGACCATCGCCGGAGGGCGCAATCTGCGCGCTGGCGGCGACCGATGCCGTTATGAGGAGAGGGAAAGCCGCAGTCGACCACATGGCCCGCCTCCTATCGGGGAAAATCACCGACGAAGATCACTCCGTTACAATGAACCGCGACTGAATTGCGCGTCAGGCCCGCCGTCGCTGATTGAGCACCTCATAAGCCATCACGGCCGTCGCGACCGCGGCGTTCAGGCTATCAGCCTTGCCGAGCATCGGCATTTTTACCAGCAGATCGCATTGCTGCTCATAGGCTTCGGGCAACCCCTGCGATTCGTTGCCGACGAGGATGAAGGTCGGCGCTTCGTAGCGCGGCTCCTGATAATCCTTGTCGATGTTGAGGCTGGTACCGATTAACTGGCCGGGGCCGGCGCGCAACCAGGCGATGAAATCGCTCCAGCGCGCCTGGGTGATCGATTGGGTGAAGAGCGCGCCCATGCTTGCACGCACCGCCTCGACCGAGAAGGGATCGACGCTCTCGTCGAGCAGAATCAGTCCACCGGCGCCGACAGCGTCGCCGGTGCGCAGGATGGTGCCGAGATTGCCCGGGTCGCGCAGGCTCTGCGCGACGATCCAGATATCGGCCTTGCCGCGGTCGAGCGCGGCGAGAGGGGTCAGACGCTCGGGATAGACGCCGATGACGGTCTGAGGGTTGTCCTTGCCCGACAGCTTGTGGAGGATGTCCGGAACCGTCTCGATCACGTCGCCGCCGGCGGCTTCGGTCGCGGCGACGAGACGGCGGACGATCGGATGCGCCGCGCTGTCCCTGGCGTGAAACAGCATCTGCGGCAGCACGCCGGCTTCCTCGGCTTCCGCCAGGATGCGCAGCCCCTCAGCAAGGAACAGGCGTTCCTCGCGCCGATGCCTTTTGTCGCGCAGGCCGCGGACGCGCTTGATCAGCGGGTTGGAGAAAGCGGTGATTTCGCGCGCCACGGGGCTATTCTTCCCCGAACTTGTCCTCGACGAGCCGGGCGAGCAGGGCGACCGCATCGGCTGCGCCATCGCCTTCCGCGCTGATCGTCACGCTGTCGCCCATCGCTGCGCCCAGCATCATCAGCCCCATGATCGAGGTGCCGACCACGCTCGCCCCGTCCTTCTCCACCTGAACCACGGCGGGAAGGCTGCTGGCGAGAGTCACGAAACGGGCGCTGGCGCGGGCGTGAAGTCCGCGCTTGTTGGTGATCAATACGGTGCGCGTCACCGCGCTCATGCAGCCTCGCCCAGTACTTCGGAAGCGACCGAGATATATTTGCGCCCCGCTTCGCGTGCGGCGGCGACGGCGTCCTTGACGCCCATTGTTTTGCGCGCGCCTTCGAGGCGGATCAGCATCGGCAGGTTGACCCCGGCGATTACCTCGATCTTGCCCGGCACCATCAGCGAAATGGCGAGGTTGGACGGCGTCCCGCCGAACAGATCGGTCAGCAGGATGACGCCACGGCCCTTGTCGACGGCCTCGACCGCCCGCGCGATGTCGCCGCGCCGCAGCTCCATATCGTCCTCGGGCCCGATGCAGATCGCCTCGACCTCGCTCTGCGGGCCGACGACATGCTCCATCGCCGTCAGAAACTCGGCGGCGAGCCGTCCGTGCGTCACCAGCACAAGTCCGATCATTTAATCCTCTGGAAAATATGCATACCCGTTCAATGCCTGCTCTTGCGCCCGTCTTCTACCGCATCCTTGGGCGCGGTGGCGAGGTCGCGATGCTGAACCGTGGGGGAAAAACCCGTCGCGCGCAAGCGGGCGGCGACCCGTTCGGCGACATGAACTGACCGGTGTCTCCCCCCGGTACAGCCGAAAGCGACGCTGACATAGGATTTTCCCTCGGTCTCGTAGCGCGGAAGCAAAAGGAGAAGCAGCGATTCGATCTGGGACAGCGCCGGCTCATAAGCCACGTCCCCCGCGACATAGGCGCTGACTTCGGGATCAAGTCCGGTCAACGGCCGCAATTCGCGGTCCCAGTGCGGATTGCGCAGGAAGCGCATGTCGAAAACAAGATCGGCGTTGCGGGGCAGGCCGCGCGCAAAGCCGAAGGACTGGACGACGAGCGTCGTCGTCGCGCCCTTATGGCCCGCAAAGCGTGCACGAATGTCGCGCTGGAGGTCGTTGCGGCTGAAGCTGGTGGTGTCGAGGATATGATCGACCGCGATGCGCAACGGCGCGAGCAGTTCGCGCTCGCGCGCGATGCCGTCGGCCGCCGGGCGGTCCAGCGCCTGGGGGTGACGCCGCCGCGTTTCGGAGTAGCGGCGTTCAAGCTCGGCCCCTGCCGCATCGAGGAAGAGCGTCACGACCTCCAGCCCCTGGCGACGTAGCGCCTCGACGCGCTGGATGATCGCTTCTGCATCGAAGCCGCGCGTGCGGCTGTCGATGCCGAAGGCTAGAGGACGATCATCCTCCGCGCCCTCGGGAGCCGGCGTGCCGAGCAGACGATCGAGCAAGGCCAGCGGCAGATTGTCGACCACTTCCCAGCCCATATCCTCAAGCGTGTCGAGCACGGTCGACTTGCCCGCGCCCGACATGCCGGTGATGATCAGGATCTTCCGGGGTTCGCTCATACGGGCAGTCCATGCAGGGAAAGGGCGAGTTCGACCTTGATCGGGGCGGAAGCCTCGAACGCCGCCAGCGCGACGACGGGGAGGGCGACGCCGGCGACCATACGGGTGACGGGCGAATCGGGCATGCGATCGATCGCGCCGTCGAGATCGACGATCAGAGAAACCGGGGCCGATCCGGCATGGTTGCGCTCGACGATGCCAAGGCCGCGCACTTCCATCTTGCCGGCAATCGTCGCAGGCGGGCTGGCGATCAGGCGATCGCCGTCGCGGGCCAGCAAGGCCTGATCGTCGGTGATCAGCACCGCTCCGCGATCAATGAGGCGCAGGGCAAGATCCGATTTCCCGGCGCCCGGCAGCCCTTCGATCATCACGCCGCGCCCCTTGATGGCGACGACGGTGGCGTGGGCGCGCTCAGCCGAGGCCAGGCTCATTCCGTCGGCTCGTCCACGGCGGGAAGGCGAATGACGAAGCTCGCCCCCGACATGCCGTCGGCGCGGTCCTCGGCAGTGATTGTGCCGTCATGCGCCTCGATGATAGTGCGCGCGATGGCGAGGCCCAGCCCCGAATGGCGGCCGAATGTTTCGCCGCTGGGGCGATCGCTGTGGAAGCGGCGGAAGATGATTTCGCGCTGGTCAGGCGGGACGCCAGGGCCTTCATCCTCGACCTTGACGATCACTTCGTCGCCCACGCGCGTCGCGAGCACGCGCACCACGCCGCCTTCGTGCGAGAAGGATATGGCGTTGTCGATCAGGTTCTCGAACACGCGCACGAGGCGCTGGGGTTCGCCCATGACAACCGCCACGCCCTTGCGCGGGCGAGCGAAGGCGATGCGCGCCTCGCCTTCGGGGTGGCGCGCTTCCCAGTTGCGGATGATCTGTTCGATATGGCCGCCAAGGTCGATCGGCTCGAACTTGACGCGCGAGAGCTGGGCGTCTGTGCGCGCGGCCTCGGCGATGTCGGTGATAAGCCGATCAAGGCGACGGATATCGTCCTGGATGATCGCCATGAGCTGTTCCTGCGCCGCCGGATCCTTGACGTGCGCCAGCGTGTCGGTGGCCGATCGCAGGGAGGCGAGGGGGTTTTTCAGTTCGTGAGTGACGTCGGCGGCGAAGGCCTCGGTCGCATCGATGCGCTGGCGGAGCGCCTGGCTCATGTCGGATATGGCGCGCGCCAGCATGCCGATTTCGTCGCGGCGCGAAGGCAGGCGCGGCACCACCACTTCACGCGCGCGGCCGAGCCGGACGCGGACGGCGGCATAAGCCAGTCGTCGCAGGGGACGGACGATCGTGCGCGCGAGGAACAGCGACAGCAGCACCGAGACGATGATGATCAGCGCGAGCACGACGCCCAGCCGGAAGCGCTCTGCGCGGACGGAGCGCGTGATCGCGCGTTCGTTGGCGGTGACCAGCAGTGCGCCGCCATCGGGCAGCGGCGACGCCGCCGAAATCATAGGGGTGCGATCGGGGGCGAGCGAGATGGCGGCATCGATCTGCTTGTGTGTCTGCGCTTGGACCACAATCGGCCAGTTTTGCGCACGATCCAAAGAAGGTTCGTCGAAATTGGGCGGCTGCTCCGCCCCTACGACGAAGTCGATGACGCGATCGAGGAAGCGTGCGACATGGCGTTGCCATACCTCTTCGGCGGGATCGCGAAGGACGTAATTGGCGGGCGCCAGCCGCCAGCTATCGATGAGCAGCCGGCCGTCCGGTCCATAGACGCGCAGCCGGTTGCCGCTGTCCGAGACCAACCGTGCGACCATCGCGGGACGCTCGTCGGGCTCCTCGGCGCCTATGGCTTCGGCCATCAGGCGCGTCTCGCGCTCGGCGCGGCTCAGGCGATAGTCGATCTGCCGCGAGCGGTAGGAATCGAGATAGAAAAATCCGCCGGCCAGCATGGCGAGCGCGAAGATGTTGACCGCAAGAATGCGCCAAGCGAGCGACAGGCGCGAGGTCCAACGGACGGAGAGATCACGGTCGTCAGTCATCCGCGAAACGATAGCCCGCGCCATAGAGCGTCTCGATCGCGTCAAAATCGCCGTCGACCTGGCGGAACTTGCGGCGCAGGCGCTTGATGTGGCTGTCGATTGTGCGATCGTCGACATAGACGTCGTCCTGATAGGCGGCGTCCATCAACTGATTGCGCGATTTGACCACCCCGGGGCGCTGGGCGAGCGATTCGAGGATGAGAAACTCCGTGACCGTCAGCGTCACTTCGCGGCCCTTCCATGTCACCTTGTGACGCGCGGGGTCCATTTCCAGCGCGCCGCGCACCAGGGGTTCGATCGCCGGGCTTTCGGCGTCCCCAGGTTGCTGACGCGAAAAGTCGGTGCGGCGCAGGATGGCGCGGATGCGTGCGATGAGCAGCCGAAGCGAAAAGGGCTTGGCGATATAATCGTCGGCGCCCATCGCGAGGCCGAGCGCCTCGTCCAGCTCGTCGTCTTTCGAGGTCAGGAAAATGACAGGCAGATTCGATTTCTCGCGCAGGCGGCGGAGAAGCTCGAGCCCGTCCATGCGCGGCATCTTGATGTCGCACACCGCAAGGTCGGGCGGGTTCTCGATCAGCGCTTTCAGGGCGCTTTCGCCGTCCGAATAGAGCCGCGTAACGAAACCCTCCGCCTGGAGTGCGATCGAAACCGACGTGAGGATGTTGCGATCGTCGTCGACCAGCGCGATCGTTGCCGACATCCGGTTCTCCAGAAATACGTCTCGCGTCTGCTAGACCAAGCTGCGCCGTGCGGCAATCGGGGCGATTAAGGATGCTGGGCGTTTGATCATGGCTTTTGCATGGACTAATGCCTCAAAGCCATAAATGTCGACGACCCGACGGGTGCGCAAGTCGCCTGCGGGATGAGGAGAGAGAAGCCATGCCATTGCCCGTTCCGAATCATGACCTTGCAGCCCAGGGGATCGCCACCGGCGCGATGCTCCACTGGAATCTGCTGCCGCCCCATCTTGTCGAGCATGCCATACGGCGTGGCGAGGGCGTGATGGCCAAGGACGGGCCGTTCGTCGTCGCGACCGGCAAGCACACTGGCCGGTCGGCCAGCGACAAGTTCATCGTCCGCGACGCCGAGACGGAGAATAGCGTCTGGTGGGGCAAGACCAACAAAGGCATGACGCCCGAGCATTTTGCAGCGCTCAAGGCCGATTTCCTCGCCGCCGTGGCCGCCAAAGGCGAACTGTTCGTGCAGGACCTCTATGGCGGCTCACAGCCCGAGCACCGCGTGAAGGTGCGTGTGATCACCGAACTCGCCTGGCACAGCCAGTTCATCCGCACGATGCTGGTGCGCCCGGAGTTCGCTGAACTGGCTGAATTTCTGCCTGACTATACCATCATCGACCTGCCGAGCTTCGCCGCCGATCCGGCGCGCCACGGCGTGAGGTCCGAAACGGTGATCGCCGTCAGCCTGACGGAAAAGCTGATTCTGATCGGCGGCACCGCCTATGCAGGTGAGATGAAGAAGAGCGTATTCGGCATTCTCAATTATCTGTTGCCCGTTCAGGGCGTGATGCCGATGCACTGCTCCGCCAATATCGGACCGAATGGCGACACCGCAGTATTCTTCGGGCTATCGGGCACCGGCAAGACCACGCTTTCTGCCGATGCTTCGCGTACGCTGATCGGCGACGACGAGCATGGCTGGTCGGACACGGCGGTCTTTAACTTCGAGGGCGGCTGCTACGCCAAGATGATTCGCCTGTCGCCCGAGGCTGAGCCGGAGATCTTCGCGACGACCAGGCGCTTCGGCACGATCCTCGAAAATGTCGTGATCGATCCTGATACGCGCGCGATCGACCTCGACGACGACAGTCTGGCGGAGAATAGCCGCGGTTCCTATCCGATCGACTTCATCCCCAATGCTTCAGCCGAGAATATGGGGCCGGTGCCGCGCAACGTGATCATGCTGACGGCGGACGCCTATGGCGTGCTGCCGCCGATCGCCAAGCTGACGCCTGAACAGGCAATGTATCACTTCCTCTCCGGTTACACCGCGCGTGTCGCGGGGACCGAGATCGGCGTGACCGAACCGACGGCGACCTTCTCGACCTGCTTCGGCGCGCCATTCATGCCGCGCCATCCCTCGGTTTATGGCAATCTGCTGAAGGAGCGGATCGCAAAGGGCGGGGTGGATTGCTGGCTGGTCAACACCGGTTGGACCGGCGGCAGCTATGGCGCGGGCAGCCGGATGCCGATCAAGGTAACGCGCGCGCTGCTCAATGCCGCGCTCGACGGCAGCCTCAACGACGCCGAGTTCCACGTCGATCCCAATTTCGGTTTCCGCGTTCCGGTGAGCGTGCCCGGCGTCGACGACAAGATTCTCGATCCGCGCGAGACATGGGCCGACAAGGCTGCTTATGACGCGACGGCGCGCAAACTCGTCCAGCAATTTATCGACAATTTCGCCGAATTTGCGGAGCATGTGGACGAAGGCGTCCTTCAATCCGCGCCTAAGGCAGCATAACAGGCCCGGCTATCGGTCGGGCGCTCCGGGAAAGCCCGACCGATGACCAAATATTATTCTCCGAGACTGTTTGCCGACGCGGCAGCCGTTCGCCATGTAGGCGAAGGACTGCTCGCGCGCACGCTGCCGCGCGCCGAATGGACGCACGAAGCGCATCTCGCCGCGACCTTGTGGCTGGTGGTCGAACGACCCGATATCGACCTCGACGTAGATTTGCGCGGCGTCATCTCACGCTATAACGAGAGCGTCGGCGGGGTGAATGACGAAACTCGGGGCTATCATCACAGCATCACCTGTTGCTTCCTTGCCGCTGTGCGCGATCATGTGGCGGAGACCCACGGGATGGAACTCGCCGCGCGCGTCAACGCGTTGCTTCTGTCGGATCGCGGACGCCGTGATTGGCCGCTCGGCCTCTATAGCCGCGATCGGCTTTTTTCGGTGGAGGCGCGCCTTAGCTATGTCGCGCCTGATCTTGCCTGATCGGCTCCGCCTCGTTGCAGTAAGCGCCGTTTACACTTGTTGACTGGGCTAAGCGCGCCAGATGAGGAAAGGAATGAGGCGAATGCGCTGTCGGCTCCGCCGATCATGCGATAAGCTTGATACGGTCGCCGATTCCGGTGCGCCGCCTGTGACGTAAAAGGAGCAGCTTCATGTCTTTACTCGACGGACTTTTGGGTCAGGCCGGGCATGTCGATCTCGGCGCGCTTGCCGGACAATTGGGGCTTTCGACCGATCAACTGAAGGCCGGTGGCGAATCGATGCTGAGCAAGCTGGCGGGCGGCGGCGTTGATGCCGGCGGCGCTGCGGCCGACGCGGCGGCGGAAACCGGGATCGACGCAGCGAAGCTGCAGGCGCTGCTGCCGGCGCTCGCCTCGCATTTCGGCGAGGCGGACGTCGAAGGTCTCCTCGGCAAGATCGGGCTGACCAGCGGCGACGGCATGATGGGTAAGCTGGGGGCGTTGCTGGATCGCGACGGCGACGGCAATCCGATCAACGACATTGCCGGTTTCGCCAAGGGGCTGCTCGGCAAGAGCTGAGATCAGCCCCGCGGCAGGGCGGTCTCGTGATCGACGAGGAGGACGCCCTGCTCGCAACCGACGACGCGCAATTGCGTGCCAGCCGCGCAATCCGGCCCGTGAGCGGCCCAACTGCCGTCGCCCACCTTCACCCGGCCCTGGCCGCCGACGATCGCGGTTTCGACGACGACCAGCTTGCCGAACAGGCGGGCGCCGCGATCGTTGAGAAGCGGGTCGGCAGTCTCCACCGGGTTCGCGACATACCAGGCGCGGCCAGCGGCGACCGCCGCCACCGCGCTCGCTCCAAAGACGAGAAGCTGCATCGGGATCGAGGGTTCAAAGATCAGCGTTGTCAGCCCCGCGACGATCGCGGCGGCGGCGAACCAGATCAGGAACACGCCGGGGATGGCAAGCTCGGCGACAGCAAGAAGCGCCGCGAGAATCAGCCAGAGCCAGTGCGGGCTGAGATCCATCTTCAGGCCTTGGGCTCCAACGGGCTGATGCGCCTGGCGGCGGTCGGGGCGGCGGGCATTTCCGCATCGCCGCCCTTGATCGCCTCGCGCGCCAGTTCGCCGATCCCGCCCAGCGTCCCGATCAATTGCGTGGCTTCCACGGGGAAGAGGATAGTCTTGGCGTTAGGCGAAGTCGCGAACTGGCCGACCGCCTCGACATATTTCTGCGCGATGAAGTAGTTGATCGCCTGTGCATTGCCGCCGGCGATCGCCTCCGACACCATCTGCGTCGCCTTGGCTTCGGCCTCCGCTTCGCGCTCGCGTGCTTCGGCGTCACGGAAGGCTGATTCCCGGCGGCCTTCGGCCTGCAGGATCTGCGACTGCTTCTGGCCCTCCGCACGGAGAATCTCCGACGCGCGCAGGCCTTCGGCCTCAAGGATCGCGGCGCGCTTCTCGCGCTCGGCTTTCATCTGGCGGGCCATGGCGTTGACGATGTCCGTCGGCGGACGGATGTCCTTCACCTCGACGCGGGTGATCTTTACGCCCCACGCCTCGGTCGCATGATCGACGACGCCGAGCAGGCGCGCATTGATCTCGTCGCGCTTGGACAGCGTCTCGTCGAGGTCCATCGATCCCATCACTGTGCGGAGGTTGGTCGTCACGAGGTTGAGGATCGCGACATAGAGGTCCGACACCTCATAAGCGGCCTTGGCGGCGTCGAGCACCTGGAAAAAGACCACGCCGTCGGTCGAGACCATCGCGTTGTCGCGCGTGATGATCTCCTGCCCCGGAATGTCGAGCACCTGCTCCATCATGTTCACGCGCCGGCCCACGCGGTAGAAGAAGGCGGGGAAGAAGTTGAAACCGGGCCGCGCAACGCTGGTGAACCGTCCGAAATGCTCGATCGTGTACTGATAGCCCTGGCGGACGATCTTCACGCTCGATCCCAGGTAGAAAAGCACCATCAGAACAACGAACAGCGCCGCAGTCGCAGCCATCGAAAATCTCCCTCCTCCAATCGATTCAGTCTAGGCGCATCATATCGCGCGCCCAAGCGGAATCGGGGCTGGCGCTTGGCCGGCGCAGTGATTACATGGCGCGCCTTACCTAAACCGGCGGTAAAGGCAGCAGGCAGCATATGGACATCGAACTCGGTCTCACTTTTGACGACGTCCTGCTGCGCCCGGCCGAATCCGAAGTGCTTCCCAGCCAGGCCGATACCCGGACGCGCGTTACGCGCGAGATCGCGCTCAACATTCCCGTCATGTCCTCGGCGATGGACACGGTGACCGAAGCCGACATGGCGATCGTGATGGCGCAGATGGGTGGGCTGGGCGTGCTGCACCGCAACCTTTCGATCGAGGAACAGGCGGCCGCCGTCCGCCAGGTCAAGCGCTTCGAATCGGGCATGGTCGTCAATCCGATCACGATTGCGCCGGGGCAGACGCTGGCCGAAGCGCAGGCGCTGATGGCGCATCACCGAATCTCGGGCATCCCCGTCGTGGAAGCCAACGGCAAGCTGGTTGGCATCCTCACGCATCGCGACGTCCGCTTCGCCGAAAATCCGAACCAGCCGGTTTCCGAGCTGATGACCAGCCAGAATCTCGCGACGGCGCCCGCCGGCGTCAGTCAGGACGAGGCGCGCCGCCTGCTGCACCAGCGCCGGATCGAAAAGCTTCTGGTCGTCGACGACGCCTATCGTTGCGTCGGGCTGATTACGGTCAAGGATATCGAGAAGGCCGTCACTTATCCCAATGCGACCAAGGACGCTTCAGGGCGCCTGCGCGTCGCAGCCGCGACGACCACGGGCGATGCGGGCTTTGCGCGAACGGAGGCGCTGATCGATGCCGGCTGCGACCTGATCGTTGTCGATACCGCGCATGGCCATTCCAAGATGGTCTCGGCTGCGGTCGAGCGGATCAAGCGCCTGTCCAACGTTGTCCAGATCGTGGCGGGCAATGTTGCGACCGCCGAGGCGACGCGTGCGCTGATCGATGCCGGTGCTGACGGGATCAAGGTCGGCATCGGGCCGGGTTCGATCTGCACCACGCGAGTTGTCGCCGGCATCGGCGTGCCGCAGCTCACCGCCGTGCTGGAATCGGCCGCCGAAGCGCGCAAGTCGGGCGTGCCCGTGATCGCCGATGGCGGCATCCGCACGTCGGGCGACGTCGCCAAGGCGCTGGCGGCGGGCGCAGGCAGCGTGATGATCGGATCGATGCTCGCGGGCACGGAGGAAGCGCCGGGTGAGACCTTCCTCTATCAGGGCCGCGCCTATAAATCCTATCGGGGCATGGGGTCGGTTGGCGCGATGGCGCGCGGATCAGCCGATCGCTATTTCCAGCAGGACATCAAGGATCAGATGAAGCTGGTGCCCGAAGGCATTGAAGGTCAGGTACCTTTCAAGGGGCCGGCCAAGGACGTCATCCACCAGCTCGTCGGCGGTGTGCGCGCCGCGATGGGCTATACCGGCGCCAAAACGATCGAAGAGCTTCAGAAGCGCGCGAAGTTCGTCCGCATCACCAATGCGGGCCTGCGTGAAAGCCATGTCCACGACGTAACCATCACGCGCGAGGCGCCCAATTACCCGACGCGCTGACCCTTTGCACGGCCTCGGGCGTCGTCGAGGGACGCATGGCGGCGGCGCGCGACGCGAACGGATGAAGGCATGACGCCCGCAGCACGCATTCAGGCATCCATTGAGTTGCTCGACGCGATCATCGTCGCCGCGCGCGATGGTGGGGCGGCGGCCGACACGATCATTGCGCGCTATTTCAAGACGCGCCGCTATGCCGGGTCGAAAGACAGGCGCGCGGTGCGCGATCTCGTCTATGCCGCGATCCGGCGATCCGGCGATCGGCCGGATTCAGGCCGCGCCGCGATGATCGGGCTGGCGCGGGAGGACCGAAACCTCGCCGCCGGTTTCGACGGTTCATCGCACGGCCCTGCGCCGATCGGAGCGGACGAAGCTGCTGCGGAGCGCTCGGCAGTTCCGGCATGGATCGCGCCGGCGCTTGGCGACTATGATGTCGCGGCTATGCTGGCGCGCGCGCCGCTTGACCTGCGCGTCAATGCGCTGCGGTCTGATCGAGGAGCAGTGCTGGCGGCGTTGATCGAGGCCGCGCCGACCCCGCATGCGCCGCTTGGCGTCCGTCTGCCCGAGGGGTTTCCGATCGAGGCGCATCCGCTGTGGGGCGCGGGTGCGGTCGATATCCAGGACGAAGGCAGCCAGCTTGTCGCGCTGGCCTGCGAAGCGCGGCCGGGACTGACGGTGGTTGACCTGTGCGCCGGGGCTGGCGGCAAGACGCTGGCGCTTGCGGCGGACATGCGCGGGGACGGGCGGCTGATCGCCTGCGACACCAATCGTGATCGGCTCTCGCGCCTTGCGCCACGCGCCGAACGTTCGGGCGCCGGCGGCATCGAGCAGAGGCTACTCGATGCCGGGCGCGAAGCGCAGGCTGTCTCCGATCTCGTCGGTCAAGCGGACGTCGTGCTCGTCGATGCGCCTTGTTCGGGCACTGGCACGTGGCGGCGCAACCCCGAGGCGCGCTGGCGGTTGACGCCCGAACGGATCGCGCGGCTGACGGCGACGCAGGCCGCCATTCTCGATCTCGCCGCGACGCTGGTGAAGCCGGGCGGCGCTCTGATCTATGCCGTCTGCTCGCTGCTCGACGCGGAGGGGGCCGATCAGGTTGACAGATTCATGGGCGCGCGCGCAGATTGGCGCGCCGAGGAGCCTTTCGGTCCCGCCGGTCGCAGCCGGGGGAGGGGCCGGACGGTCGACCCGGCGCGCGACGGGACGGACGGTTTCTTCGTCGCGCGACTGAGACTCCCGTGATGACCGAGCATCGATCGAGCCGTTTGGAGATAGTAATGCGTTTCACGCCCACCGCCCTTGCCCTGTCGCTTGCGTTGCTGACCATGTCTAGCGCCGGGCAAAGCCAGCGCGCGGACAGTCAGCTCGATCCGCGATCGGTGGCGATGGTGGTGAAGGGCGATGCGCTGCGCCGCGCGGGCGATTTTGCGGGTGCGACGGACATGTATGAAAGCGCGCTCGCCATCGATCCGCGTAATCGCCCGGCCTTCATAGCGCTGGGCCAGACCGCGCAGGCTCAGGGCTTGCCGGGCAAGGCGATCCGCATGTATCGCGAAGCGCTTAACCTCGAGCCCAATGACCTGACCGCGCTCGCTGATCAGGGCGATGCGATGGTGCAGAAGGGCGCGGTTAACAAGGCGAAGGAAAATCTCGCCAAGATCAAGGGATTGTGCAGTAAGACATGCCCAGAGGGCAACCGCCTTGCCGCCGTGATCGCGAAGGGGCCGCCGCCGGCGGTGCTCGCCGCGCAGGCCGCGCCGAAGGCGCCGGCGATTGGCGAAGACGCCAAACCGCAGAAGCCCGAATAAGGCTCAGCGCGCGTCGAGCGCGCGGGCGATCTTCACGAACTCCTCGACCGTGACCGTTTCGGCGCGTCGCGTCGGATCTATACCCAGCGCCTCCAGCGTCTCGACCGCGCCCGCCAGGCTGCGCAGGCTCTGGCGCATCATCTTGCGGCGCTGGCCGAAGGCTGCGGCGGTCAGCTTCTCGATCGTTGCAACGGCGACGCCTTCGGGCGCGGCCTTGGGCACGATATGTACGACCGCCGACATCACCTTGGGCGGCGGCGTGAAGGCTGAGCGATGGACGTTCATCGCGATGCGCGCGTCGCTGCGCCATTGGGCGAGCACCGACAGCCGGCCATAGGCGTCGCTGCCCGGCGCGGCGACGATACGCTCGGCCACTTCCTTCTGGAACATCAGGGTCAGGCTTTTCCACCAGGGCGGCCATGCCTCAGTGGTGAGCCAGGCGACCAGCAGTGCGGTGCCGACATTGTAAGGCAGATTGGAGACGATGTGTGGCGGCCGCCCGATCGCGGCGCGCGCATCGAAGCTGAGCGCGTCGGCTTCGTTGACGTGGAGCCTGCCGGGTGCAGCGGCGGCGAGTTCGGCAAGGGCGGGGATGCAGCGTGCGTCGCGCTCCACCGCTGTCACCTCGGCGCCTGCGCCGATCAGCGCGCGCGTCAACCCGCCGGGGCCTGGGCCGACTTCATAAACCACCTCGCCTTCAAGGTCGCCCGGCACGCGCGCGATCCGATCGAGCAATTGCCCGTCGAGCAGAAAGTTCTGGCCCAATGCCTTGCTCGCGCGCAGCCCGTAGCGCGCGATGACGTCCCGCAACGGGGGAAGCTGCGTCACGCCAATGCGCGTTCGAGGCGCATTCGCGCGGCGGCGGCGGCCATGCGGATCGCCGCGATCATCGCGCCCGGATGCGCCAGATCATGCCCGGCGATGTTGAACGCTGTGCCGTGATCGGGCGAGGTGCGGACGATTGGCAAGCCCAGCGAGATGTTCACGCCATCGTCGAAATAAAGCGTCTTGATCGGGATCAGCGCCTGATCGTGATAGAGGCACATCGCGACATCATAGAGTTCGCGCGCGCGTGGGTGGAACATCGTGTCGGCGGCGTAGGGGCCTGTGACATGGATGCCCTCGGCGCGGAGAATCTCCATCGCCGGGCCGACAATATCGATTTCCTCATGGCCGAGCTTGCCGTCCTCGCCCGCATGCGGATTGAAACCGGCAAAGGCGAGGTGCGGGCGTTCGATCCCGAAATTGCGCTGGAGTCCCCGCGCCGTGACGATTGACCGCGACACGATCAGGTCGACGGTCAGCGCCTTGGGCACATCGGCGAGGGGCATATGCGTGGTGATCGGCACCACCTTCAGCCCCGGGCCGGCGAGCATCATCACGACATTCTCGCGTGCGATGCCGCAGCGTTCGGCGACGAATTCGGTCTGGCCGGGATGGGTGAAGCCGACGGCATAGAGCTGCGATTTGGAGACGGGCCCGGTCACCAGGCCGCTGACCGCCCCCGATCGCGCCAGGCCGACCGCCAGTTCGAGCGAATCGAGCGAGCAGCGCGCGCCTTCAAAATCGGCGTGTCCCGGACGAATGTCGCCGGCGTCCTCGACCTGGATGATCGGCAACGCGGTCGGGAAAATGCGCGCCGCTTCCGAAGGATCATAGATGCGCGCAACCGGGCCGCTCCAGACGGCCTCGATCGAACGGGCATCGCCGACAGCGAGGAAGGGCGGGCAATCTTCAAGGTCGCGACAGGCCATCCACGCTTTGGCGGTGACCTCTGGGCCGATACCCGCTGGGTCGCCGAGCGCGACGACAAGCGGATCGAGCGGGATCATCGTATCGTCAGCGATAGTCGACCACCGCGTCACGCCGCAGATCGCGCAGATAGCGCTGGGCGCGCCTGTTCACCCGCTCTTCCTCAAGCTGGGCCATGATCTGGTCGCGCGACGGCCCCGATGCCGCCTGCGGATCGTCTCTTCCGCACAGCACGAGCACGCGCACGCCGTCCTGGATCGAACCGAAAGGCGGGGTCGACTGGCCGATCGACAGCGCAAGCAGGGGCTGCTGAAGCTGCGGCGGCAGATCGCGGACGCGGACCTGGTCATTGTCGACGATCTCGGCGCCGATGCTTTTCGCGACCTTGTCTGCGGTGCCGCATCCCTGGATCGCTTTGGTCGCCTCGGCGAAAGCGGCGGCGCGCTTGCTCGCTTCATCCTGCGAGATACCCGCAGGGAAGGCGAGCGAAAGCTGGCGCAGGCTGAGCACCGCGTCGCGCGGATCGGCTGTCAGCACCTGGCGCTTGTCGACGAGGTAGAGGATCGAAAAACCGCCGGGCACCTCGATCGGCCCAGCGATCTGCCCGACCTGCATCTGGTTGATCGCCTCGCTCAACTGGGCGGGAAGCTGTTCCGAACGCACCCAGCCAAGATCGCCGCCGACTGCGGCGGTCGATGCCTCGGAGAACTGGCGCGCATAGGCGGCGAAGGATCCTCCCTGGTGAACCTGCTCGATGATCTTGCTGGCGTTCTCGAATACCTGTTGCTTCGCCTCCGGCGCCGCCGACAGGTAGATTTCACCGACCTTATACTCGGATGCGCCCTTCGAGGCTTCCAGTCGATCCATGATCGCCTGCACTTCTTCATCGCCGATGCTGACAAAGGGCTCCACGCGGCGACGGAGCAGCCGCTGCCAAGCGAGTTCGCCCTTGATCTGGCGCTTGATAGAGGCGTCGGATGAGCCGATCGACGCGAGATAATCGGTCATTTGCTTGGGCGTGCGCTTGAAGTTCTGCGACACGCGTTCGTAGCTCTGCTGGATCTCCTTTTCGGTGACCTCGATCTCGTTGGCCTTGGCCTCCTGAATCTCCAGCGTCTCGTCGATCATGTTGCGCAGAACCTGAAGGCGGAGACGGTCCATCTCCTCCGCCGGCACGCGGCCGCCATTGGCGGCGACGACGAGCGCAAGGCGCTGATCGACGTCGGTGCGCGTGATGATTTCGCCGTTGATGATCGCTGTCGGCTTGCGCACCGCCGGGTTGTCCTTGCTGAACAGCACGACGTCGTTCGGGATGTTCAGCCCTGTGTCAGGCGCGGCGGCCGCGCCTTGAGGCGCGGTCTGCGCGAGCGCGGCCGTGGCGGAAGCGATGATGAGCGGAAGAGCGACGAAGCCAATGGCCCGATTCGCGCGCTTGTGTCTGAAAAGGGTCAAGTTCCGATTCTATCCCAAGATTCCCGAAACGACGGCCAGCCTGCGCGCCGCCGCCTGAACCTAGGCTTAGCTGCCCAGATTTTTGAACGCCAGCCGCAACAGGAAGCTGTTGCCCCGCCGCGCGTCGCCCGTATCCTCATAGTCGCGTCGCCACGTCAGGCCAACCTCAACGCAGTCATCCTCGTAAGAAATGCCGAGACGGTGGCGGATCGGCTCGAAACCGTCGCTGGACGACAGGGGATCCTCGTTGCGGTCGGTCAGATCGATGATCGCCGACCCGAACAGCGACCAATATTTGGCGAACTGGACGCGGCCGCCCGCGCGAAGCTCCTCGCGGTCGCGCAGATCCTCGATGCTCGGATCGATATCGCGGTTAAGGCGAAGATAGCCGAACAGGACATATGTTTTGCGTGACCCGATGGTCGCGTCGACTTCGTTCCGGCGGATCGCCAGCGTATCCTTGTCGAGGCGGAAGCGCTCGGTGATCTTGACGAAATCGCGGAAGCGGACTTCGGCGCGGCCGACGATGTCCGACGTGCGGCTCGAAAGCCCGGTGCCTTCGGGAAATAGCTGGGGCTTGCTGTCGAGCCGGTAGCTTTGGCCGACATTGGCGTCGATGCTGAAGCCCGGCAGGGTCAGTGCATAGTCGACGCCATAGGTGATGCGCTGGCCATCCTCATAACGATCATAGCCAGGGAAGCGATTGAGCGCGAAGAGATTGCTGTCCTCAAGGTCGAATGCGCGCGAATCCTCGTTCGGGATCTTGAGGTTGCTGATATTGGGGCTCGCGACGATCTGGACGCGCGGCGTGATCTGCTGCGTGCCGCCAAGGAACTGGCCGACGAAGGGCCATTTGACGTCGACTGCAACCGTCGCGATCGCACGTGCGCGCCAGCCCGGATCGCCGCGGTAGATGAGCGTCGGCGTCGCAAGCGTATTGTCGGTATGGTAGACATCGCCGCGCGTCAGGGCGGTGAACGTCACTTCCTGGCCGAAGGGCGTGTATTTGCGCAGATCCCATTTGAACTCGGCGAAGGCGCGTTGCGTGTCCTGCCCGTCGGTGCGCGTGATGCCCAGACTGTTGAGCTGGAGCTGAAAATTGCCGCCCAGAACGGGATCGCCGAAGCGGCGGCGATAATCGAGCTCGGGCAGCGCGATTGGCTGCTGCCCTTGCGGATCGTTGGCGCGCAGTGTTTGCGTAACCCACCCGGCGAGCGAAAAATAGCTGTCGGGGCCGATGCGTTCGAGGCGGATCGTCGAGCGCAGACGATCATCGTAGGAATAATTGTAGCGCCGCAGGAAAGTGCGGTCGGTGACGGCGCGGATCGATCCGGTGATGTCCCAGTTGGGATCGAGCTGGAAACGACCGCTGGCGTCGAGATAGCCGCGGAAGCGTTTCGATCCATCGTTGA
>QFNN01000187.1 GCA_003240855.1 Sphingomonas sanxanigenens | reverse complement strand
CTGGCGCGGGCTCGACTCGATCAAGGCCCGCATTCCGGAAATGATCCTCGCAACGACCGCCCAGACCAAGGGCTGCGATGCGATTGCGCAGGCATGGGCCGCAGCGCGCGGCGTGAAGGTCATCCTGTTCAAGCTCGACCGCCGGTTGGGCGCCAAGGCCGCCTTCGTGCGCAACGACCGGCTGCTGGCCCTGAAGCCGGTGGAAGCCGTCGTCTGCGAAGGCTCGGGCATCCAGATGAACCTCGCCCAGAAGCTGCGGCAGGCAGGCGTGCCGCTCCATGTCGTCAAGCTCGATGAGACCGTGAAGGCGCGGCTCGCCCAGCCGAAGACCGACCTCCCGAAGTCCCGCGACGAGTTCGATCCCTGGACGCAGGACGACTACTACCGCGACATGGTGAACGGCGGTCGCCAGCGTCGTCGCTGACGCACCCTCGAGAGGCTCCGGCGACCGCCGGAGCCTCTCTTCCCCTTTTTTGCGGGCGATGCGGCGCTCGGGGGCATCGAGCCCCGTCGCGCCGCGGGGTCTGAGCGTCATCACGCTCGAAGGCGAGCAGCAAGGGGTGTCTCCCCTCTCATCGTGACCAAAGAAAAGGGGGGCAAGAGCTGTGGTTCAACAAGGGAGGACGAGATGTCCATCACGTTCCGCATCGCCACGGCCGCTGACGATCAACCGCGTCCGAGCGCCACCATCAACGCACGCCAGCTCGCCGCCCTCCGGACGCTTCTGCGCCAGCAGGGCGAACGCCTCGGCATCGTCCTGCTCGAGCCGGACGACTTCCTCTCCTATAGCTTCGAAGCCCGCGTCTGCCCGCTGGCGCTCGCTACCGTTGCGCGTGTCTTCAATTTCGACCCTGATGCAATCACCGTCATCGAAGAGGCACAGTTCCGGTCCCGGCGGGTGAGCATCTATCGCGGTGACTCCGGCACGATCGTCATGGCGGTTGCACTCACCTCGGATCCAGGTGTCGAACTCAACCTTGCCAACGGCAATGCCTATGCATTGCTCGAAGGCCTCGGCCTGCGCCCCGACAGCGTCGGCGAACTCCCCATCGATGCCGTGCGCGAGCGACTTGCCAATCCAGCGGTTCGGCAAAACGCCGCCGAGCACGGCGTGTCGCATTATCTCGCAGGCCTCGATCGGCTCCTCGCGACGGCCCACGCCGACGACAGCTCCCGACTGGAATGGGCCTAATCCCCGCCCTTGCCGTCCACCGGGAAACGGCATGTCGCACCGCGCGGCGGCGCATCTCTAATCGCTGCCTTGGCCTATGCCGATCCGGCGGTCTTCGTCTTCAAGAGCGTGTCGACCGCGCGCTGCAGATGGCTCGACGCTTCCTCTTCCTTGATCGCCAAGAGATATTCCTGTGCCTGCCGCATAAGCGCCAATGCCATCGCCCGCGTGACCGTCGGCTCCTTCTCGTAAAGCTCCATATCGCCCATCCTGAGCGCGACATTGTTCAGGGAGCAATTCGGAGCGCTCTTCGCCAATCAGCTCCCGCGCCAGGGCGCGGGAGCCGGGGCTGGTAACACGTCGAGACATGCGCCTACGCTTTTAGTGCCGGGGCACCTGGACATATGCGCAGGCACCCCGGCGTGAGATCACACCGAGTTGCCTTCTCGACGGGATTACCAGTCCCGGCGCCACGGCCATTGCGGCGCGGTCATGCGCCTAACACAGACGTATCAAGAGACCAAGGCGAAGCAGCCGATCGCCGTCCCGACCGACCACCCTCAGCTTCCAAACCGCTTCCGGAAATCCATGTGGAGCCGCGCCGCGAGATCGCTCGATCGGACGACACTAGAGTATCCGTGATGATCAAGCTGGAGATTGCGTCCAGCATCGATCGGCTTTGAGCAGGGCGTTCGCGGTGACGACGAGCTTTCGCATGACGGCGGT
>QFNN01000186.1 GCA_003240855.1 Sphingomonas sanxanigenens | reverse complement strand
GACCCTGTCGGCGATGACTTATGACGGGCTCGATCGCCGTGTGATCCGTCAGGCGAGTGGGGCAACCCGGATATATCACTATGACCTTGCCGATCATCTGATCGCTACATCGGATGCGTCGGGCGGTAACTGGGTCGAATATATCTGGCTTGGTGATCTGCCGGTAGCACAGTTGGAAGTCGGGGCGCTCTACGCCATTCATACCGACCAGCTGAACCAGCCGGTGCGGATGACGGATGCCAGCGCCGCCGTGGTCTGGGATCGTACACAGCGCCCGTTCGGAGAAACCGCGAGCGAGACGGGCAGCGCAACCAACGCGTTGCGGTTCCCCGGCCAGATCAGCGATCCTGAAACCCAGACCGCCTACAATATGGCGCGGGATTATGATCCCAGCATCGGGCGCTATCTGCAGAGTGATCCGATTGGAATAGCGGGTGGCCTGAATACTTACAGCTACGCCGGCAATAACCCGGTTGTCGGAAAAGATCCGTCCGGCCGCTTCGTGCAAAGGATCATAATTGGCGGCGGTATTGGAGCGGCAGTCGACATAGGCATCCAGCTCTGGAACAACGGCGGTCAATGGGAATGCGTTAACTGGTGGCAAGTCGGTCAGGCCGCGATCGAACTTTGGGCGGCAAGGGCAGGAATTGCTGCGGCGTGGAGTCGGTGGATCCAAGCCGGCGGCGCCGCAGAGACGAAACTGTCATTCTCAACAATGGTTGGCGGACACTTGACGGCAAATTTGCAAGTCCACTTTCTTCGGTTCGCCCCGGAGGCAGCGCTGAGGTCGGGGTTTGGGACGCCATCGCGGCGAAGCCGGGTTGGAGTGTCCGCACTGGTAATGTCGCGGTTCGCGATGCCTCTGGGCAACTGCGCTATTATGATGGCATTGTGATCTCACCACGTGACCGGATAATAGGTCTTGAAGTGAAATCGGGAGATGCTTCCAGAACCGCCGCGCAGCGCCTATTTGACACGACCCTGAATTCCAGCCCCGGCAATGTGGCGACTGGTGTCGGTTAAAGCGCTGGAACTACCGTGCAGCGGTCAATTTTGATAAGGCCCTGACTATGAGCATGAAGGATGAAATCAAGGCCTGCCTGATCGCGAGCATGGAAGCCATGCTCGATCCTTATATGGCCGAGAACGGCTTTGCGCGCCGGGCGAAGAGCTTGGTCTATAAGCGCGAGTATCAGGGATCGACCCAGAGCATCGATGTTGAGGTGCAAATCCATCCCAAGGATAATCCCAACGCTGCCGCTGCGGTTTACCCGATTATGGAAGTGCATGTGCCTGCGGTCGATCGGGTGCTGGAGGACATGATCGGCGGCAATCTCGGCTTGCTGGAGGGCGTTACGAAGGGTCTATCGAACCAGCCCATTGAGTTCACCGCCCAGAAGGCCGAGAAGGCGCGTTGGTATGTCTATCAACCGGACTCGGTGCCGGAGATCGTCCAGGGTATCCGGTCGTTCATGGAGCGGTGGACGATGCCCTTCCTCGATGTTTATGCCACCCCCGAGGACATTGTTGCCGCTGATGAGCGGGAAGATGGCCGCATGGTTGCCGATCGCGCTCATCGAATGCGGGTTGTAGCAGCGGCGCTCGTTTGCAACCGCAAAACCTATGCCCAGGCTCTCATGGAAAAGCGGCTTGGGGCGCTTGGGGCGCGGCGGCGTTATCAGCAGGTTTATGACTATATCGAACAAGCAGCCTGAGCGTTTCGGGTGCTGACCTGAGGCGACTAGCCCAGCCCTATCCCCGCGTCCTGTCCGTCGATGGCGCCGATCTGGTTGGACTGCCCGCGATGACTGGTCGGGTTGTGTAGTTAGTTGATGTGGGCCTCCGATGCCAGCCTGGGCGGGAGGCGGAGCGCAGCGGAGCCGATCGGCCAGGCTGGCATCT
>QFNN01000042.1 GCA_003240855.1 Sphingomonas sanxanigenens | reverse complement strand
GGCAGGTTCGGCTTAGACACCCAGTTCCTAATTCAGATCAGAGGCTTATGCCACTCCCGCCAACCCTCTCGGCCCAACGCGGTGAATAAGCCGGGCTAATACGGTGGAAGTGCTGATCGGCCGCCTGCGCCGCAAGATCGGGCGGGATCGCATCGCGACGGTGCGAGGCTTCGGCTATCGGTTGATTCCATGAGCCAGTCCCGACCGCACAGCCTGCGTTTTCGTTTCGCCATTGCGTCGCTGCTGTGGGTTGGCATTGCGACGCTCCTTGCCGGCGTCGTCATCAGCGATCTTTACCGGCGTCATGTCACTCACACCTTCGTCGGCGATCTGACCAACCATCTCGACGAACTGACGATGCTCACTATGCCGGGCGCCGGCGGGGCGCCGGTCATGTTCCGGCCGCTTTCCGATCCCCGGTTCCAGGATCCTCGTTCCGGTTTCTACTGGCAGATCGAACAAAATGGGCGCCCCGCCCTGACATCCCGATCTCTGGAGGGGCATTATATCGTCCCGGCGTCGGGCAGCGGTTCCCCCAGTCCTTACTGGACGCGCGATCATGGTGAAAAGCTATTGCGGATCGATCGGCCCGGTGCAGGCGGCCTGTCCTTTTCCATCACCGCCTCCGGCCGTGTGCTGGATGCCGAACTGATCGCCTTTCGCAGCGACCTGGCGATCTCGCTTGCGCTTTTCGCAGCGCTCATGCTGACCGGCGCGGCGCTGCAGGTGCGCTATGGCCTGAGGCCGACGCAACGGCTCGCGCAATGGATCGACGAACTGCGCGAAGGGAAGCGCCGCCGACTTCCCGGCGATGTGCCCAGCGAGTTTTCAGGCACGGTCGGCCGCCTGAACGAATTGATGGAAGCGCAGGCGTCGCTGGTTGCGCGGGCGCGGGTCGAGGCCGGCAACCTTGGCCACAATCTGCGCACCCCGCTCGCGCTTGTGACGGCGGAAGCCGAGCGTCTCGCCGATGCCGGGCAGGGCGACGCCGCCCGCTTCATCCTCGATCAGTGCCACCGGATGCAGCGCCAGATCGACTATCAGATGAAGCGGGCGGCGGCGGCGGGCGCGCGCGGCACGGGCGTCGTGGACGATCTGCGCGCGTTCACCGACCAGATCATAGGCGCTCTTCAGCGCCTTCATTCGGACCGCGACCTGACGATCGTCAACGCGATCCCGCCAGGCGTTGCGATCCGGGTCGATCCCGGAGACCTTGCCGAAATCCTCTCGAACCTTATCGACAATGCCTGCAAATGGGCAGCTTCTGTCGTCAGCATTTCCGCTCTGGCCGGTGCTGCGAGCATCGAAATCCTGGTGACTGACGATGGCGTCGGGATTCCCGAGGGGCTGAGAAACCAGGTGCTCGATCTGGGCGTTCGCCTGGATGACGCCACGCCCGGTTCCGGGCTTGGCCTTACCGTCACCCGCGACATTGTTTCGCTTTACGACGGCGCGCTCGACCTGCGATCTGTGCCCGATGGTCCCGGACTGATTGCGGTTGTGCAATTGCCGCGTCGGTAACGGGCGATGAATTGGGCGTTCGCTCCTGCAGCCGGGGCGGGCCGACGCTCGCCCCGGCCATGTCGCCCTTATTTCGGCATGCCGCTGAGGCCGCTCGCCAGGCGCAGCGCCTGCCCGTCGAGGCGGTAGCCGTCGAGGAATACCGTGTTCACGTGGCGGAGATTGCGCAAATCCTTCGAGACGTCGCCGTCGACAAGAATGATGTCGGCCGTCTTGCCCGGTGCGATCGATCCGACCCGGTCGGCCATGCCCGTCATCTGGGCGGGCACGATCGTCGCGGTCTGCAGCGCTTCTGCATTGGTGAGGCCGGCGATCTGATAGAGTTCGAGCTCGCGGACCAGTTCAAGCCCATAGCCGTCTGTGCCCGCGACGATCCGGACGCCGGCCTGATGCAGCTTGCCGACCACGCCGACCATCTTGTCGAAGCTCTTGCGGAAATCGTCGCGGGTCAGCCCGTCGAACAGCGGATAGCCGCCGATCCGCCAGGCGCGCGCGACGGCCGGCGGAGCGATGTCGGCGAAAGGCGCATATTCGGGCGGGATGCTGGTGCCGTCGGACGTCATCAGCGGCTCCCAGACGGTCAGCGTCGGATCGATGATCGTTCGCCGCTTGGCGAGTTCGGCGTAGAAGGCCTTCATCTCGGGGGAGTCGAGATCGACATCCTTGCCATATTTGGCCGGCCCCTCGAGCCGCGCGGCGGTATTGGCCTTGTCGACCACCGCCTGCGGCATCACCTGCATCATGATGAAGTTGATATGAGTGATCTCGTCATAACCCGCGTGCACGGCGTCGAGCGGGCGCATCCCGGCGGGGATGTGGCCATGGACGTGCAGCCCCTGCTTGTGCGCTTCGGCGGCGGCCGGCGCGATCCATGCGGGGTCCATCGACGTGTAGAACTTAGCGCCCCACAGGCCTGCGGCCTTGATCTTGTCGACCGCCGCAATTGCCTCCGCCGCCGACGAGACGGTGAGCGCGCCTTGTGCGGCAAGCGGATCCTTGCGGTCGATGATGATCGAGATCTTGCCGTCGGGCGCGAGCAGATCGCCTGCCGCGCGGCGCTTGTAGATGCTCAGCGCCTCGTCGATCATCGATCCTGGGCTGCGATAATTGGTCATGCCCGTCGCGAGATTCTGGAGCAGGTTCCAGTCGTCGCCGACATGCTGGTGCGAATCCCAGAGGCCGGGCGTCAGCGTCTTGCCGCGCCCGTCGATCAGCGTCGCGCCGGCGGGCGCCTTGATCGATCCGGCAGCGCCGACGGCGGCGACCTTGCCGTCGGCGATCAGCACGGCGCGGTTGGGCAGATAGCGCCCACTGATCGAATCGAACATCAGCACATTGTCGATCAGGGTCGGCGTGCGGTTGGCCGGGCTTAGGAAGCGGTGGGCGACGTCGCGGACCATCGCCGCCGTCGCTGCGTCCTGGATATCCTTCAGCCTGGGGCCGACGCTCTCATAACCCTCGGGCAGGAGCGAGACGACGCCGGCATTGCCGAAATAGCGCCTGTTGGCGTCCAGCCAGACGGGGGAGGGCGAGAAGCCATAGCCCTTGATGAAGGCGAGGCTGATCGTCTTGGGGCCCTGCGGCCCCTGAATCTCGACTGACTGGCCTATGGCGATGCTGGCATGGCCGGTGGGCAGCAGGTCGATTCCCTTGTCGCCGGCGGCGACCAGCGCGTCGATATCCTGCTCGCTCGCCAGCCAGGGGCCGCCATAGCTGTTGTAGCGCTTGCCGGCGAAAGGAGCGGAGCCTGCGTCGATCACGGTTTTCCAATGCGCCACGCCCTGCGTGTCGACGTTGAAATCCTCGGTCGCCTCGCCCTGATCGGTATAGCCGCGAATGGCGATCAGCGTCGGCCGGCTGTCGCTGCCGAGGGTCATCACCTCGTCAGTCTCGGTCACCCAGCCGCGCAGCGACATCGACATGCGATAGGCGATGCGCCCGTCAGGCATGGTCCAAGACCAGACGTCACCATGCTTTCCGGCGGTGGAACTGATCGTATAGTGGCGCGCGCCGGCGGCGGGCGTCATCAACTGCTCTTTCGGCGTCGGCGCGGCGGCGGCCATAGACGCAGTGGCGGCGAGCAGTGATGCGAGCATCTTCAGGCGCATGGTTCTTTCCCTCCCATGAGAATGGCGCGGAGACTGGCAAGCCGCGTCCTCGCGCGCAACAGTGGCGTTGCGAAATCGCCTTGGGCGATGCAGGCGTCGGGTGCGTCCGCATTGTCATCTGTCGGCAACCTGATTGTTTATGAGGGGCTTCATGTCCAAGCTTCACGGCGATCGCCGATCTTTCATCAGGGCCATGATCGCCGCCGGCGGGGCCGCATCGGGATTGATGCCTTCGATCGCGCGCGCGCTCGACATACCCGCGCACCGGCGCACGGGGACGATCGCCGATGTCGAGCATGTCGTGATCCTGACGCAGGAGAATCGCTCCTTCGATCATTATTTCGGTACGCTGAGCGGCGTGCGGGGCTTTGGCGACCGCTTCGTCCTGCCCGCCCGCGCGCAGGACGGCGCGGCGTCGCGCACCATCTTCGTCCAGCCTGACGAAACGCCGGGCACGGGCAGGGTGGTGACGCCCTTCCACCTCGATACGGCCCGCGATTTCCGTCTCATCCGCGTTGCGGGCACGCCGCACACCTTGCCCGATGCGCAGGCGGCGTGGGACGAAGGGCGGATGAGCGCCTGGCCGCAAGCCAAGCATAATCATGCCATGGGCTATTTCACGCGCGCCGATATTCCGTTCCAGTTCGCGCTCGCTGAGGCCTTCACGATCTGCGACGCCTATCATTGCTCGTTCCACGGCGGGACCAATCCCAACCGGCTGTTCATCTGGACGGCGACCAACGATCCGTCGGGCCGCGCCAACGGGCCGGCGATCGACAACAGCTACGATAATTTCGTCGATCCCTTCGGTCATGGCGGCTATCGCTGGGGCACCTATCCCGAACGACTTCAGTCGGCGGGCGTCAGCTTCCAGATCTATCAGGACATGGCCGACAATTTCGAGGACAACCCGCTGCCGGGTTTCCAGGCCTATCGCGCGGCGCGGTCTGCGTCGGGGGGCAGGTTGCGCGATCTGGCCGACCGGACGATCGCGACGCGCGACCTTGATCTGCTGCGCGCCGATGTGGAGCAGGGCAGGCTGCCGCAGGTCTCATGGATCGTTGCGCCCGCGCGTTTCTCGGAACATCCCGTGCCGTCCTCGCCGCTGCAGGGCGCTGAATATACCGCGCGCGTGCTCGATGCGCTGACCGCCAATCCCGATATCTGGTCGAAAACGGTCTTGCTGCTGAACTTCGACGAGAATGACGGGCTGTTCGATCATGCCCCGCCGCCCGCCGCGCCGGCGCGCGATCCCCGCGATCCGTCGATCCTGCTCGGGTCGAGCACGGTTCCGGTCGACGACGAATATCATGTCCATGCGCAGGACGATCGCGACCGGCCCTATCTGCATCGCCCATACGGCCTCGGCCCGCGCGTGCCGCTCTACGTTATCTCGCCGTGGAGCCGGGGCGGCTACGTCTCGTCGGAAGTGTTCGACCATACGAGCGTGATCCGTTTCCTGGAGACGCGCTTCGGCGTCGCGGAGCCCAATATCAGCCCGTGGCGACGCGCGGTGTGCGGCGACCTCACCTCGTGCTTCGATTTTGCGCACCGCGACGATGACGCGTTCGTGGGCGCGCTGCCGACGACGCAGCCGATGGCGGCGCGTGCAGCGACTCTGCCTCAGTTCCGGCCTGATATTCCCTTCGGCGCGGCGCCGCCGGTGCAGGAACGGGGGCTGCGGCCACGGCGCGCGACGCCCTATGATCTCGAGGCCGAACTGGCGCGCGATGCGCAGGGCGGACTCGCACTGCGCCTGTCGAACCGCGGACGCGATCGGGCGGCGGTGTTCCACGTCTATGACGTGGGTGATCTCGCCGCGACCCCGCGCCGGCATACGATCGGTGCCGGACACAGTGTCGATGCGCCGCTGCCGGCGCGCGATGACGGGCGCTTCGATATATTCCTGCTCGGCCCCAATGGCTTCCACAGGCGCCTGACCGGCAAGGGCGGGGCGGTGTCGGCGCGGCTCGATGCGCGGCGCGGGCCGGCGGCGGCGCGACTCCGGATCGCGCGGCTGGGCGGCAAGGCGTCGCAGGTCGTGGTGCGCGATTCTGCCTATGGCGCGCCGGAGAGGCAGGCGCGGCTTTCGTCCGGCGGCAGGACCGAAATCATGCTCGACCTGACGACGAGCCATGGCTGGTACGATCTGATCGTCGATCATGGCGATGGTGAGGTCCGGCTTGCAGGGCATGTCGAGACGGGGGCGGCATCCTATTCGGATCCGGCCGCTTTCGGTCCGGCGCCACTGCTTTTCGACGCGCCTGACGGACGTGCGGCTTGAACATATAAAGATATCTTTATATTGGGGTGTCGAGACCCGAATAGCGGGTCGTTCACGGACGATTCGACCATGCCCGCACATTCCCCAGACCATGGCGCGCGCGCCGCGCTGATCGCAGCGGCCCAGCACCGCATCCTCATCACCGACGGTGCGTTCGGCACCGAGATCCAGAACTGGAAACTGTCCGAGGCCGACTATGCCGGCAGCCTGGGCCTCAGTCACGACCAGAAGGGCAACAACGACATATTGGCGTTGACCAAGCCCGAAGTGCCTGAGTCGATCCACCGCGCCTATTTCGAGGCCGGGGCCGACATCGCCGAGACCAACACTTTCTCGGCCAACCGCATCAGCCAGGCCGATTACGGTGCGGAGCACCTCGTCCGCGAGATCAATTATGAGAGCGCTGCGATGGCGCGCCGCATCGCCGACGAATTCGCCGCGAAGGATGGCCGTCGCCGCTTCGTCGCGGGCGCGATCGGCCCGACCAACAAGACGCTGTCGCTGTCTCCCGACGTCAACGACCCCGGCTATCGCGAGATCGACTTCGATTATCTGAAGGCCGTCTATCGCGAACAGGCCGATGCGCTGATCGCGGGCGGCGCGGATTTCATTCTCATCGAAACCGTGTTCGATACGCTCAACGCCAAGGCCGGGATCATGGCCGCGCAGGAAGCCGCCGAGGCGATCGGCCACGACGTGCCGATCATGCTGTCGATGACGCTGACCGATCTTTCGGGGCGCAATCTTTCAGGCCACACGGTCGAGGCCTTCTGGCACGCGGTGCGCCATGCGAAACCGGTGACGATCGGGCTCAACTGCTCGTTCGGCGCAGAGCAGCTTCGCCCGCACGTCCGCACCCTGTCGGGCATCTGCGACACGCTGATCATGGTCTATCCCAATGCCGGCCTGCCCAACGAACTGGGCGCTTATGACGAAGCGCCGGCGACCACGGCCGGCCTTGTCGGCGAATGGGCCGAACAGGGGCTGGTCAACATTCTCGGCGGCTGCTGCGGATCGACCCCCGCGCACATCAAGGCGATCGCCGACGGTGTCGCCGGGCTTCCCCCGCGCGTGCCGCCGGTGCTAGCGCCCCAGACCCGCCTTGCCGGCCTCGAACCGATGCTGATCCCCGCATGACCATGATCGAAGACACCCAGGATACCGCGCCGACCGCCATTTTCGTCAATGTCGGCGAACGCACCAATGTCACCGGATCGGCGGCGTTCAAGAAGCTCATCATGGCCGGCGACTATGAGGCTGCGGTCAGCGTCGCGCTGAACCAGGTCGAGAATGGCGCGCAGGTGATCGACGTCAACATGGACGAAGGCCTGCTCGACGCCGAGCTGGCGATGACCACCTTCCTCAAGCGCATCGCCGCCGAGCCCGATATCGCGCGCGTGCCCGTGATGATCGACAGCTCGAAATGGTCGGTGATCGAAGCGGGGCTGAAATGCGTCTCGGGCAAGCCGATCGTCAATTCGATCAGCATGAAGGAAGGCGAGGAAGCGTTCCTCGATCACGCCCGCAAATGCATGGCCTATGGCGCCGCCGTCGTCGTCATGGCGTTCGACGAGACGGGTCAGGCCGACACGCAGGCGCGCAAGGTCGAGATTTGCGAGCGCGCCTACAAGCTGCTGATGACGATTGACTTCCCGCCGGAAGACATCATCTTCGATCCCAATATTTTCGCGGTCGCGACGGGTATCGACGAGCATAATAATTATGGCGTCGACTTCATCGAGGCATGCCGCGAGATCAAGGCGCGCTGCCCTCACTGCCATATTTCGGGCGGGCTATCGAACCTCAGCTTCTCGTTCCGCGGAAACGAGCCGGTGCGGCGCGCCATGCACTCGATCTTCCTCTATCACGCCATTCCCGCGGGGATGGACATGGGGATCGTCAACGCCGGGCAGCTCGACGTCTATGACCAGATCGATCCGGTGCTGCGCGAGGCGTGCGAGGACGTCATCCTCAATCGTCCCCAGCGCGATCCCGACCAGACCCCGACCGAGCGGCTGATCGCCGTCGCCGAAACCTTCAAGGGCAAGGATGCGGCGGCCGAGAAGGCGGCGGAGGAATGGCGCGGCTGGCCGGTCGCGAAGCGGCTGGAACATGCGCTCGTCAAGGGCATCGACCAATATGTGGTCGACGATACCGAGGAAGCCCGGCAACTCGCCACGCGCCCGATCGAAGTGATCGAAGGCCCGCTGATGGACGGCATGAACGTCGTCGGCGACCTTTTCGGGTCGGGCAAGATGTTCCTGCCCCAGGTCGTGAAGTCCGCGCGCGTGATGAAGAAGGCGGTGGCGCATCTCCTGCCTTTCATCGAGGCTGAGAAGGACGCGAACAGCAAGGGCAAGGGCCGCGTCGTGATGGCGACCGTGAAGGGCGACGTCCACGATATCGGCAAGAATATCGTCGGCGTGGTCCTGCAGTGCAACGGGTTCGAGATCATCGACCTCGGCGTCATGGTGCCCTGGCAGACCATCCTGCAGGCCGCGAACGAGAATGAGGCCGATATGATCGGCCTGTCGGGCCTCATCACCCCCTCGCTCGACGAGATGGTGACGGTGGCCGAGGAAATGCAGCGCGCGAACATGACGATGCCGCTGCTGATCGGCGGGGCCACCACCAGCCGCGTTCATACCGCGCTGCGCATCGACCCCGCCTATAAGGGGCCGGTCGTCCATGTGCTCGACGCCAGCCGCGCCGTCGGCGTCTGCACGTCGCTGGTTTCCGAAGCCCAGTCGAAGGATTTCGTCGCGCGGACCAAGGGCGAATATGAGGATGTGCGCATCAAGCGCGCCAATGCGAGCGGATCGAATCTCGTGTCGCTGGCGGACGCGCGCGCCAATGGCTTCGTTGCAGACATGACGCTGAAGCCGGCCGCGCCGGCCAGCCCCGGCCTTCATCGCTTCGACGACTGGAGCCTGGAGGATCTGCGCCAGACGATCGACTGGACGCCTTTCTTCCGATCATGGGAATTGGCCGGCAACTATCCCGGCATCCTCGATGATGCGGTGGTCGGCGAAAGCGCCCGTTCGCTTTTCGCCGACGCGCAGGCGATGCTCGATCGGATCATCGCGGAGAAATGGCTGACCGCGCGGGGCGTGGTCGGGCTCTGGCCCTGCCGGCGCGACGGCGACGACGTGATCGTCGAGGAGAATGGCCGCGAACGCCGCATCTGCTTCCTGCGTCAGCAGGTCGCCAAACGCGAGGGGCGCGCCAATTACTCTCTTGCCGACTTCATCTCGCCCGATGGCGACTGGATCGGCGGTTTCGCAGTGACGGCAGGGCACGGGATCGAGCCTCACCTTGCCCGCTTCAAGGCCGACAGCGACGATTATTCGGACATATTGCTCAAGGCGCTGGCCGATCGCCTGGCGGAAAGCTTTGCGGAGCGGATGCACCAATATGTCCGCACGACGTTGTGGGGCTATGCGGCCGGCGAAAATCTGTCGAACGAGGAACTGATCCGCGAACATTATCGCGGCATCCGCCCCGCGCCCGGCTATCCCGCCTGCCCCGATCATACGCTGAAGCCAGCCCTGTTCGAGATGCTGGCGGGCGGCGCAGGCGATGTCGCGGGCATCACGCTGACCGAAAGCATGGCGATGCTGCCCACGGCTGCGGTATCGGGCTTCTATTTCGGGCATCCGCAGTCCGAATATTTCGGCGTTGCGCAGATCGGGCAGGATCAGGTGGCGGATTATGCCGCGCGGCGCGGGCTGCCCAGGGACGAAGTCGAACGGTGGCTGCGCCCCAATCTGAGCTGAGGCGATAACGCCGCCGGGCGCAGGATAAGCGGCCGCATCAGTGGAAGTCGCGCGATTTGGGGATGATCCGCACGTCGCGGGGGTGGCGTGTGCGGGGCGGCGCGGGGTGCGCGAACGCATCTGCGCGCGACAGGTCGACCGGCATGCGCCGTTCTTCGCCGAGCCGGTCGAGCAGGTCGCTGCGATCGACGATGCGGTCGGCCATCAGGTGGATCACGCCTTCCTCGCTGCGCTGCACCTGCCCGTGCGCTTCCATCAGGCGCGAGGCCATGAGCGGCCGGCGATAGCGCTCCAGCATCCGCGCCCAGAGCAGGATGTTCACGATCCCCGTTTCGTCCTCCAGCGTGGCGAAGATGGCGTTGCCCTTGCCCGGTCGTTGGCGGACGAGCACCAGTCCCGCCGCCCGGGCGCGTCGCCCATTGGGCGTCGTCGCCAGCTCCTCGCTCGACAGGACGCCTTCGGCCGCCAGCGCCTTGCGCAGGAAATGCAGCGGATGCCGGCGTAGCGAGAGGCGCGTGGTCTGATAATCGGTCGCCACTTCCTCGGCGAGCGGCATGGCGGGCAGCCGCGCATCAGGCTCGTCGGCCAGTTCACGCGCGCGGGCTGCGGCGAAAAGCGGCAATTCGGTCGCGGCGGGCAGGCGTCGCGCATCCCATGCCGCCTGTCGCCGCCCAAGGTCGAGCGACCCGCACGCGTCGGCATCCGCCAGCAGGCGGAGCGCACGCACGGGCAGGCCGACGCGCCGGGCGAGCTCCTCCACGCTGGCGAAGGGGCCGCCGGCCGCGCGTTCGGCAGCGATGGCATGGCCCCATTCCGCCCGGAATCCGTCGATCTGGCGAAAGCCGAGGCGCAGCGCAAAGCCCTTGTCCGCGCGATGCGCCGCAACGTCCCAGTCCCAGCGGGCATGCGCCTCGCCATCGGTCGCGCCGGCCTCCAGCCTATTGTCCCAGTCGCTGTGATTGGCGTCGGCGGCGCGCACTTCGACGCCATGTTCGCGCGCGTCGCGCACGATCTGGGCGGGCGCGTAGAAGCCCATGGGCTGCGCGTTGAGCAGCGCGGCGGCGAAAACGGCGGGCCGCGTGCATTTGATCCACGCCGAGACATAGACGAGCAGCGCGAAGGAGATGGCGTGACTTTCGGGGAAGCCATAGCTGCCGAAACCCTTGATCTGGTTGAAGCAGCGTTGGGCGAATTCGGGCGCATAGCCGCGCGCCGTCATCCCCACGATCATCTTGCGCTCGAACATGCCGATCGTGCCGAGATTGCGGAAGGTGGCCATTGCGCGGCGAAGCTGGTTCGCCTCGTCGGGCGTGAAGCCGGCGGCGATGATGGCGAGCTTCATCGCCTGTTCCTGGAACAGGGGCACGCCGAATGTGTCGCCCAGCACCCCGCGCAGTTCATCGGGGTCGTGCGGCGGCGCGGGCGAGGGGAAGTCGATGGGTTCCTTGCCTGCCCGCCGCTTCAGATAGGGATGCACCATGTCGCCCTCGATCGGGCCGGGGCGGACGATCGCGACCTGCACCGCAAGATCGTAGAAGCGGCGCGGCTTCAGGCGCGGAAGCATGTTGATCTGCGCGCGGCTTTCGACCTGAAAGACGCCGATGCTGTCGCCGGCGCAGAGCATGTCGTAGACCGGTTCCTGTTCCTGCGGCACGCCGGCCAGCGTCAGATCGCCGAGACCATGGGCGCGCATCAGATCGAACGCCTTGCGGATGCAGCTCAGCATGCCAAGCGCCAGCACGTCGACCTTCATCAGCCCGAGCGCGTCGATATCATCCTTGTCCCATTCGATGAAGGTGCGATCCTCCATCGCGGCATTGTGGATCGGCACCAGCTCGTCCAGCCGCCCCTGCGTCAGCACGAAGCCGCCGACATGCTGCGACAGGTGGCGCGGCGCGTTGAGCAACTGGCCGACGATCCAGTGCAGCCGGGCAAGCTCGGGCGCGTGCGGATCGAAGCCGGCATTGGCGATGCGCGCGGCCTCCATGCTTCCGGCGTGGCTGCCCCAGACGGTGCTGGTCAGCCGCGCGGTCACATCCTCGGACAGCCCCAGCACCTTGCCGACCTCACGCACCGTGCTGCGCGGGCGATAATGGATGACGGTCGCGGCGATGCCGGCGCGGCTGCGGCCGTAGCGCTCGTAGATATGCTGGATCACTTCCTCGCGCCGCTCATGCTCGAAATCGACGTCGATGTCGGGCGGCTCGTTGCGCTCGGCCGATACGAAGCGCGAGAAGAGCAGGTTGAACTGGTTGGGGTCCACCGATGTGATGCCGAGGCAGTAGCAGACCGCCGAATTGGCCGCCGATCCGCGTCCCTGGCAGAGGATCGGCGGATCGAGCGAACGGGCGTAGCGCACCAGATCATGGACGGTCAGGAAATAATGGGCGTAGTCGCGCGCTCGGATGATCGCGAACTCTTCGTCGAGCAGCGCCTGCACCTTGTCGGGTATGCCATCGGGATAGCGCGTCTCGCGTGCCAGCCGCAGCGTTTCATGCTCCAGCCAGGCCTGCGGCTCCCAGCCCTCGGGCACGGGTTCGTGCGGATATTCGTAGCGCAGTTCGTCGAGCGAGAAATCGATGCGCGACAGGATGTCGGCGGCTGCGTCGACGGCTTCGGGCGCGTCGCGAAACAGCCGCGCCATTTCCGGCGCGGACTTGAGATGCCGTTCGGCATTGGCGAGCAAGCGCGTGCCGGCCTCCGCGATCGTCGCGCCTTCGCGGATGCAGCTTATGACGTCATGGAGCGGACGTTGCTCGGGCGTCGCATAAAGCGCGTCGCAGGTCGCGAGCAACGGGATGCCGCTGCGCTTCGACAACGCCCGCAACCGCGCGAGCCGGCGGCGGTCGTCGCCCCGGCGCGTCATGGTCGCCGCGATCCACAGCGGGGCATGGCGGGCAAGCTGGCGCAGCAGAAACTCATGTTCGTCGTCCGCGACGGCGATCAGCAGCAGATCCTGCGCATGTTCGATCAGGTCGGCGCGGTAGAGCAGGCATTCGCCCTTTTCCGCGCGGCGGTTGCCGAGCGTCAGCAGGCGGGTGAGCCGGCCCCAGCCTTGGCGCGTCATGGGATAGGCGACGATATCGGGCGTGCCGTCGGCAAAGGCCAGCCGCGCGCCGACCGCCAGCCGGAAATCGAGATCGCCGAGCCCCTCGGTCGCGGCCTGCGCGCGCGCCTCCTTCAGCGCGACATGCGCGCGCACCACGCCCGCCACCGTGTTGCGATCGGCGATGCCGATGCCCCTGTGGCCCAGAGCGATCGCCTCCGCCACCATGTCGGCGGGATGCGATGCGCCACGCAGAAAGGAATAGCTGGTCGCGGCGAGCAGTTCGGCAAAGGGCGTCGCCGCGTTCATGCGAACAGTCCGTGGATATACCAGGCCGGGCTTGTCGTCTCGCGTTCGTAAAGCCCGTGGCGGAACAGCCAGAAGCGGCGGCCGCGCGCATCCTCCACCCGGAAATAGTCGCGGGTGAGCAACGGCCGCCCGGCATGGGGCAGAGGCGGCAGGGGCGCGTCATCCTCCGCCGGGTCGTCGCGTCCGGCTTTGCGCCGGGCATGCGTAGGCGCGGGGTCGGGCAGGCGATCGACAGTCACGCGCCACCATTCGCCGGCGATGCGCTCAGGGCCTTCAAAGCGCTTCACCTCATGCACCGCGCGGCGCCAGCGGAAGCTGCGCGGCGGCCCGTCGGGCGCCTCGGCCAGCACCTCGACCGGCTGGGGCGGATCGAAGAGGTGGAGCGGGCGCAGCGGCGGCTCGCCGGCCGGCGGTGCGGGCCAGGATGCGGCGGCGGTCTCGACTGCGGGCAACGACAGGGACTGCTGCTCGGGAATATGGGTGTCGCGCGGATGGAAGCGGCGGACGCGCCCGCGCCCCAGCCGGGTGCTCAGCCGGTCGACCAGCGCGGCCATCGCCTCGCTGCTCAGGCTGCCGCCTTCGAGCTGAAGCTGCGACGGCGCAAGCGGCTCGACCGCCGGCACCGCCAGCCGCACGAGATCGAAGCCGAAGCCCGGATCGATGGGGTCGGCAAGCGTGTCGATCCGTTCGCGGAACAGTCGCGCCGTCAATCTCGTGTCGCGCGTGGGCAGCCCGGTTTCGATCGCGATCTCGCGCACCGCGCCGTCGCTGCGGTAGAAGCGCCCGACGAAGCGGCGGCCGCCGCCGCGCCGTTCCTCCAGCGCCCGGGCGGCCTCGCCGACCAGATCGTCGAGTATCGCCAGCGCATCTTCGGTCCGCGCGATCGGCTCGGCGAAGCGGCGCTCGAAAAACAGCGCGGGGAGCGCGCGGCGCGGCGAGATGCGGCTGTCGGCATGGCCGAGCAGGCGATCGAGCGCCGCCACCGTTTCCGCGCCGAAACGCGCGGCGAGCGGAGCCGAGGGACGGGCGGCAAGATCGCCGATGGTTTTCAGTCCCGCGCGGCGCAGCGCCGTCTCCGCTTCCTCTCCGATCTGCAATGCGGCGACGGTGAGGCGGCGGATCGCCTGATCCTCGCCGGCGGCGGGCGCAGTCTGGAAACGGGCGAGCGCCTGTGCGGCCTCGGGCGTCGCGGCAAGCGCATGGCGCAGGCTGATCCCGGCCGCGCCGATCCGCTGCTCGATATCCGCCGTCAGCGCCGCCTCGCCGCCGAACAGATGCGCGCAGCCGCTGATGTCGAGCGTCACGCCGTCGGGCGGGTCGAGCGCGACCATCGGCGTCCAGCGATCGCAGCCGTCGGCGATGCGTTCCAGCCAGATGCGGTCGGCATGGGGATCATGATCCACCGCCGCCAGTTCGGGCACGCGCGCACGTGCATCGGCCAGCGTCAGCCCCGGCGCGAGGCCAAGGCGCAGCGCCCGCGCATCGAGCGCGACGACGCGCATCGCGCCGCGCTGCTTCTCGACAAAGGCGACTGGCGCGTCAGGCGTGTCGCCTTGCGTCGCCAGCCAGCGATCGGCCGGCAGCAGGGGAAACCACAGCGCCAGAAAACGGCGCTTCGCGGAAGCAGACACGGTCACGATCCCATTCCAGCCGCCAGCGTCCGCCATCGGGGCGGCCGCGCTGGCGCAACAGTTGAACGTCGATCGCCGGCAGGCCGGGCGCATTGGCGTCCAGCGCGCGTGAAGGCGCGGCGGCGATGCTCCAGCGCGTCTGCGCGGCGCTGGGCGCGGGCTCGGCCTCGACGCGGAGCAGCAGCGTGGTGACGCCCGACGCCTCCGCCGCCAGCGCCAGGCGCCGGCTCGCCGTCAGGTCGAGCGCGCGCGGGTTGCGCCACAGCTCGATCACCGCCGCGCCCAGCTCGGTGCAGCGCACCACGTCGGCTGCGGCGCGCAGCAGCGCCACCGGATCGGGGAGCAGGATCAGCAGCAGCCGGGCCGGATCGACCCCGATCTCGGCCAGCCCCGGCGCGTGCAATTGCCCGCCTTGCCGTTCCGCATCCTGCGGCCGCAGCCAGACCAGCGGGGCATCGCCCGGAGCGGAAAGGCGCGCCAGCATCGCCGCGAAGCCAGCCGCGCTGCCGCCATCCTCGGGCGTGGCTGCGAACAGCTCGTGCAGCCGTCCGCGCGCCAGCCCGCCGCCGATCGCGGCGTCGAGCGGCGCATGGCCAAGCGGTGCGCCGCCAAAGCGCCGCCGCTCGGCGATCTGCGCGATTCTTCCCTGCAAGGCGCATGGCGCATCCACCGACTCGACCACCAATATGTTCACTATTTGTTCTAGTCGGCCTGTCTGGCGGCGGAGTCAAGCAGGCGAGTCCGCGCCCCATACGGCGTGGCGCGGTTCAGGGGTCGCGCCGCACGCCCGTGTCGGCGAAACGCTTGGGCTCGTCAGGGGGGCCATTGGGTTCGGCAAGGCTTGCCTGCCAGATGCCGACATCGTGCCAGCGGCCCTGCTTCCAGCCCACTTCGCGATAGACGCCCGCGCGGCGGAAACCGACGGATTCGTGAAGCGCGATCGATGCTTCGTTGGGCAGGGTGATTACCGCGATCGCCTGCGTGAAATCCTGCGCGCGCAGCGTGTCGATCAACGCTTCGTAGAGCAGCCGGCCGACGCCCTGCCGTTCCAGCCCGCCTGCGACATAGATCGATGTTTCGACGCAGAAGCGATAGGCCTCGCGCTCGCGGAAGCGCGCGGCATAGGCAAAGCCCAATATGGTGTCGCGATCCTCGCTGGTCGCGACGATCCAGGGATAGAGGCCTTTCGATGATTCCATGCGCGCGCGCATGGCTCGCGTCGTCGGCACTTCGGTCTCGAACGAGACGGCGCTGGCGGCGACATGCGGCGTGTAGATGGCGGTGATCTGTGCGGCGTCGCCCGCTTCGGCGGCCCGGATCAGGATCATCGCGCGAACCTCGCCAGCAACCACTGCATCATCGTTTCCCCTTCTTTCTCGGAAACCGGGCGCGCCACGGCATAGTTGGCGCATTCAAGGCAGCGCACCTGCATGGCCGGCCCGCGCAGCAGCGCCTGCGCATCGGCAAGCGCGCCGAACAACAGGGCCTGATTCTGCCGGGCAAGCTGGGTCATCAGGTCGGTATCGCCTTCGCTGCCCTGATCGTCATCCTTCTTGCGCGTCCAGCTCCGCGCCAGCGCGGCCCAGCTATCGGCAGGTTTTTCGAGATAGACCGGCTTGGCGGTTGCGGGATCGATCTTCGCGCGCCGCGCCGCTTCGGCGATGGCGTCGTCGATCGATCCGAATGCGTCGACCAGCCCGATCTGGCGCGCAGTGCCGCCGTCCCACACGCGGCCTTGCGCGATCTCGTTCACGCGCTCGAGGGGCATGTGCCGCGCCTGCGACACCAGCGTGAGGAAGCGGCCGTAAATATCCTCGACTCCGGCCTGCACCAGCTTGTCGAACTCAGGCGTGGTGCCGGCGAACAGATCGGGCTGACCGCTCAGCGGCGTCGTCTTTACGCCGTCGCTGGTCACGCCGATCTTGGCGAGCGCATTTTCTGCGGTTGGCAGGATGCCGAACACGCCGATCGATCCGGTGATCGTCGTCGGCTCGGCGAAGATGCGGTCGGCGACTGTCGTCACCCAATAGCCGCCCGAAGCCGCGACCGATCCCATCGAGACGACGATGGGCAACCCCTTCTTCTTGGCGTCGAGCAGCGCGGAGCGGATCTGCTCCGCCGCCAGCGCCGATCCGCCCGGCGAATCGACGCGCAGCACGATGGCTTTCAGCGGCTTTTCGGCAATTCCCTTGTGGATCAGCCGCGCGATCGTCGCGCCGCCCGCAGTGCCGGGATCGGCGTCGCCGTCGACGATCTCGCCGGCGACGGTGACGACGCCGATCTGCCCGCCGCCGGGCGCGGGATTGGCGGCGACCCAGTCGTCATAGGCAATGCGGCGATACCAGCCGGCGGGCTTGCTGTCGTCTCCCCCGGCGATCGCGGCGACGCGCGCGCCAAAGGCGGTGCGGTCGCCCAGCTTGTCGACGATGCCGCTGGCGACGGCGGCCTCGGCCATCTGGCCATGCGCGGCGGCGAGCGCCCCCGCCGGATCGGCGATATAGGGAGCGAGCTTCGCCTTTGGCCGCGCGCTGGCGACATGGCGCTGCCAGCCTTCCCACAGCGCAGCGGCAAGCTGCTTGCTCGCCTCGCGCGCCTCGGGCGACTGATCGGCGCGCATATAGGGCTCGACCGCAGACTTGTAGGTGCCGACGCGGTAGATGTGCGCGGTCACCCCCAGCTTGTCGATCAGGCCCTTATAATAGAGCCGCGTTCCGCCCGGCCCGGTGAAGGCGGTTGACCCCATCGGGTTCATCCAGATTTCGGAGGCGTTGGCGGCCAGCAGATAGGCGGCGTCGCTATAGCCCGTGGCATAGGTCAGCACCGGCTTGCCCGCCTTGCGGACCCGGCCCAGCGCGTCGCCGACGCTGATCAGCGCAACCTGCCCGCCGCCCTGGAAACCGTCGAGATCGAGCACAACCGCTTTCACCCGCGCATCGGTGGCGGCGGCATCCAGCGCGCGCACCACGTCGCGCAGCCGATATTCGCGCATCTCGGGCGCGCGGCTGGACAGGCTGGAAACCAGATCGGCGTCGGTCGGCTGCTCGACGATCGATCCCTTGAGATTGAGGAGCAGGGCGCCGTCGCCAATGCGCGTCGGCATCGGCCGTGCCGACAGCGCGACATAGATCAGCCCGAAGAACAGGAGCAGGAACAGCAGGACCAGTGCGTCCTTCACCCCCACCAATATGCGCCAGGCGCCGCGCAGCAATCCCATATTCAACGTCTCCGATCCTCGCGCCATTTAACGCGGCCTGTCGCTTATGGAATAGAGCCTGTCGCGTTAAAATCGGCTCACCCTGTCGGTACGCTTGACATTAACTTTCCCTGTTCACAGGGGATTTGGGTGAAATCCGTCGTTGGCATAGGGTTTGCGAAGCGGCGGATGTCTTTCTGAAGGGGTAATATATGTCGCGCAAACTTCTGCTCGCTTCGATCCTCGCCGGCGCCGCCATGGCTGCGCCTGCCTCGGCCGCCAATTTCTCGTTCACCGGCAATCTCGCCGACGCCAACGCCGTGGCCTTCTTCGATTTCACTCTCGATTCGGCGTCGACGGTCACGCTGCGCACCTATTCCTACGCCGGCGGCGTCAATGCGGCGGGCGACACGATTGCGCGCGGCGGCTTCGATCCCATTCTCGCGCTGTTCGACAAGAGCACTGGTCTGAAGATCGGCGAAAATGACGATGGCGGCTCGTTCGTGCCGGCCGATCCGAACACTGGCAATCATTACGACACCTATTTCTCGCAGGCGCTCGCCGCCGGCACTTACACCGTGTCGATTGCCGCATTCAGCAACTTCGCGATCGGGCCGAACATCTCGAACGGCTTCTCGGGCGGCGGCAACTTCTTTGGTCGCGAAAGCCGCTGGGCGTTCGACGTGCTGGGCGCCAATGTCGCGACCGGCCCCGGCGGCGTTCCCGAGCCGGCGACCTGGGCGCTGCTGATCGGCGGTTTCGGCATGGCCGGCGCTGCGCTGCGCCGTCGCAAGGCTGCCGTCACCTTCGCCTGATAGGGTTAGCCCGATCCATCGGAAAGCCCCGGCGCCCCGCGCGCCGGGGCTTTTTCTTATTCCGGCGCGAAAAGCGAAAAAGTCGTCGCGCCCGCGTTGACTCGAGGCAGTGTCGCACACATATGGCCGCTGTTGGCACTCGCCGGGCGTGAGTGCTAAACATCTTCCACGAAGGCAGGGGTGGGCTCTGCCGCAAACATAAGGGATGGCCGAAATGAACTTTCGTCCGCTTCACGACCGGGTGCTGGTGCGCCGCGTCGAGGCCGAGGAGAAGACTGCGGGCGGGATCATCATTCCCGACACCGCCAAGGAAAAGCCGCAGGAAGGCGAAGTCGTCGCCGCCGGCACCGGCATCAAGGCCGAGGACGGCAAGGTGACCCCGCTGGACGTCAAGACCGGCGACCGCATCCTGTTCGGCAAGTGGTCGGGCACCGAGGTCCGCGTCAACGGCGAAGACCTGCTGATCATGAAGGAAAGCGACATTCTGGGCATTGTTGGCTGACGCCAGCAGGCCGGGCGTCGTCGGCTGAGGCTGACGCGCCGATTGCGCTGACCCCAATCGAAATATCTAGGAAGGAACAGGATAATGGCTGCGAAAGACGTCAAGTTTTCGCGTGACGCGCGTGAGCGCATCCTGCGCGGCGTGGACATTCTCGCCGACGCGGTGAAGGTGACGCTTGGCCCCAAGGGCCGCAACGTCGTGATCGACAAGTCGTTCGGCGCCCCGCGCATCACCAAGGACGGCGTGACTGTCGCCAAGGAAATCGAACTTAAGGACAAGTTCGAGAATATGGGCGCGCAGATGATCCGCGAAGTCGCGTCCAAGACCAACGACCTCGCCGGCGACGGCACCACCACCGCGACCGTTCTCGCCCAGGCGATCGTCCGCGAGGGCATGAAGTCGGTGGCCGCCGGCATGAACCCGATGGATCTGAAGCGCGGCATCGATCTCGCCGTCGCCAAGGTCGTCGACGACATCAAGTCGCGCTCGAAGCCGGTCGCCGGCTCGAACGAAGTCGCCCAGGTCGGCATCATCTCGGCCAATGGCGACGCGGAAGTCGGTCAGAAGATCGCCGAGGCGATGGAGAAGGTCGGCAAGGAAGGCGTGATCACCGTCGAGGAAGCCAAGGGTCTCGAGTTCGAGCTCGACGTCGTCGAAGGCATGCAGTTCGACCGCGGCTACCTCTCGCCCTACTTCATCACCAACCCCGAGAAGATGACGGTCGAACTCAACGACCCGTACATCCTGATCCACGAGAAGAAGCTGTCGAACCTCCAGTCGATGCTTCCGATCCTCGAGGCGGTTGTGCAGTCGGGCCGTCCGCTCCTCATCATCGCCGAGGACATCGAGGGCGAGGCTCTGGCCACGCTCGTCGTCAACAAGCTCCGCGGCGGCCTGAAGGTCGCGGCCGTGAAGGCTCCGGGCTTCGGCGATCGTCGCAAGGCGATGCTCGAGGACATCGCGATCCTGACCAAGGGCGAGCTGATCTCGGAAGATCTCGGCATCAAGCTCGAGACCGTCACGGTCGGCATGCTCGGCACCGCCAAGCGCGTCACCATCGACAAGGAAAACACCACCATCGTCGATGGCGCCGGTGACGAGGCCGCGATCAAGGCCCGTGTCGAGGCGATCCGCGCCCAGATCGAGAACACCACCAGCGATTACGACCGTGAGAAGCTCCAGGAGCGTCTCGCCAAGCTCGCCGGCGGCGTCGCCGTGATCAAGGTCGGCGGTTCGACCGAGGTCGAGGTGAAGGAGCGCAAGGATCGCGTTGATGACGCGCTTCACGCCACCCGCGCCGCGGTTGAGGAAGGCATCGTTCCCGGCGGCGGTACGGCCCTGCTGTACGCCACCAAGGCGATCGAAGGCCTCAAGGGCGCCAATGACGACCAGACCCGCGGTGTCGACATCATCCGTCGCGCACTGCAGGCCCCGGTTCGCCAGATCGCGCAGAATGCCGGCCATGACGGCGCCGTGATCTCGGGCAAGCTGCTCGAGAGCGGCGACACGTCGCTGGGCTTCAACGCCCAGACCGACACCTACGAGAACCTCGTCGCCGCCGGCGTGATCGACCCGACCAAGGTCGTGCGCACCGCGCTGCAGGATGCGGCCTCGGTCGCCGGTCTGCTCATCACGACGGAAGCCGCCGTGTCCGAGCTGCCGGAAGACAAGCCGGCCGCCCCGATGGGCGGCGGCATGGGCGGCATGGGCGGGATGGACTTCTAAGTCCGCTCCACGCTCGGCCGACAAGCCGGACCAATGCGAAGGGCCGGGGAGCAATCCCCGGCCCTTTTTGTTTTGCCTCCGATCCGGCTGAATCTCCCCACCGCTCGGGTCGAAGCGGATTGGCTTCCCAGCCGCGAGCGCCGTCGATAGCGGTACCGGTTGCTATGGCTGCAAGCTCAAAATCGTAACGCGCGATGGACGCTGGCTGGGCAGCGCGCTGGCGTCGCTGACACTGTGCGCCGACCCCGAGGCGCGCTATGAGCGGTTCGATCGGTTTTAAGCAGTGGCAAAGGGTAGGGTGTGAATTATTCTAAAAATCAAGATGGGCGCCACAGTACCCGATAACAATCATCTTGCTATCGGCGATCCATTCAAAGTGAATCCGGAGTGTTTCAGATTTATTATCTGCCGTTCCAATCTTTATATGCTTTTCCATTAACAAGTCCATGCCGTCATAAGAGAAGGTTCGCCTCTTTAAACCAGCCGCCGAAATGGATTCCGCCTCTTTTGCGGCGTACGAATTTCCTAAGAACTGCCTAGCAACAGCGTCGCCTTTCCCATCTGATAATGCGGACCAATATTCTGTGCATAGAGACCAGAGGAGTCCGAAAGCTTTTTTTCGGTGTAGAAACGAAAACGAATCACGAGCGGACTCGAGTGCAGTATCTAGCCCGGCCTATTCATGAGACTGAGGTTCCGGGCTTGTTGGGTGGCGATGCGTTTTCGGTGATGTGATCCGGACGAGCGCCTCTGGCGGTGTTTTT
>QFNN01000041.1 GCA_003240855.1 Sphingomonas sanxanigenens | reverse complement strand
GCAGATGTCGGCGGCGACCTTCATCGCCTTGCGGCCGATCACTTCGGCGTCCGATTCATAATCGTCGAGCGCGCGCGCGGCCGACAGGGCGTAATTGCCGCCCGATCCGATCGCGGCGATCCCGCCCACCGGCTCCAGAACGTCGCCGTTGCCGGTCAGCACCAGCGTGACGTCCTTGTCGGCGACGATCATCAGCGCCTCGAGGTTGCGGAGATATTTGTCGGTCCGCCAGTCCTTCGCCAGCTCCACGGCGGCGCGCATGAGCTGGCCGTTATGCCGCTCCAGCTTCGCTTCCAGCCGCTCGAACAGGGTGAAGGCGTCGGCGGTCGCGCCCGCGAAGCCGGCGATCACCTTGCCGTCGCCCAGCGGGCGGACCTTGCGGGCATTGGGCTTCATCACCGTCTGCCCCATCGAAACCTGGCCGTCGCCGATGACGATGACCTTGCCATTCTTGCGCACGGACAGAATCGTCGTGCCGTGCCATTTCAAACTGTCGCTCATTCAAGTCCCGCTCTGATTGGGTCTGGCCGCAATATGGGAAGCGGGCGGGCGGGCTGCAATCGGGGCGTTTCGTCCCCCCGCCGAGCCGCGCCGGGGGGGGGTGGAGGGCGCCGCGGCCTGCAAGGCGCGGCGCTCCCTTCGACGGGATTTGCGTCAGTCGGTGCCCTTCGCCTTCCCCCACTGGCGCGCGATCGTATAGCCCAGATAGCCGGTGCCGAAGAGCGCGTAGAGCGGCTCTGGGATGCCCGCGAGATAGGCGCTCATCCCCGCGCCGATCGCTTTCGCCGCATCGGGCCTGAAGGCGGAGAGGACGCCCATCGGGATCGACCAGAGCAGCAACACATACATCACGTAAAGAAAGCTCGGCCGCGCGCGGCTCCTCCAGGGATCGGCCGATTGCGCCTCGGCGAGGATCGCGGCCATCTGGGCCTTGGCGGTTTCGAGCTGGTTGCTGCTTTCGAGGCGAAGCAGCTCCAGCTTGGCGGCGTCGCGCGCCCTGGGATCGGGGATCAGCTTGTCGATGATGCCGGTGATGGGGCCGAGAAGCCCGGCGAGAAGCGCCATGGGAATGACCTTTCATTGAGAAGAAAAGGAATGGAGTCGTCATTGCGAGCGCGGCGGAGCAATTCAGAACGATGCCAGGCTCGGGCTGGATTATTTCTCTCCGCTCGCAATGACATGGCGCATCACGTCAGCCGGTTGGCCAGCCAGCCATATAGGAACGCCTCGTTCGCCGGCCGGCGCTCGGCGAGGCGGATATAGCGTTCGCCCTGCAAGGCGTTGAGCGCCTTCAGCAGCACCGCCTCACCGGCTTTGCCGCGCTTCGCGACGAAGGCGTTGAGCGCGGCGATCGTGCGATCGTCGATCACGCCGTCGGCGGCGATGTCGGCATAGTCGTTCGCGTCGCGGTTGAGCGCGTTGAGCGCGCGCTGGAGAAAACCGGTCGCGACCCCTGGACCCATGTTGACGCCAGTATCGAAAAGCTCCGCCGCGACATCGGGCGCGGTCGCCGCCACGCGCGCATAACCCGGTTTCTCCCAATAGCGTCGCTTGTAGATCGCGGCCGCCGCGTCGCGCGGAAAACCGCGCATGTCGCCATCATAGCCATTGGCGCGCGCCACCGCCTGCGTGACGCCCCAGCGCGTGGGGCCGCCGGTGTCGGCCGGGTGGCTGCTATAACCGCCCTCCCGGCCGATCAGTTCGTCGATCATCTGGTCGATATCCATCATCCGCCTCCTGCGAGTCGGCTAATGATAACCAGATAGGTTATCTGTAGGACAGTAAATTATCCGCGGCGTTGCGTTGCATGCGGGATGAAGCGATTTGGAACGCCCGACATCGCGCCGGGCCGGCGCGCTTCGCCTGCAATGACGGGGCGGCTTCTATGCCGCCGCCGCGCGCAGCCCGTCGCGTAAGCTGACGATCTGGCGCTGGAGCGCGACCAGCGCGGGAACGTCCATTCCCGTGGCGGCCAGGATATGCGGCGCGATTTCGCATGCCGTCTGGCTCAGCGCCTTGCCCTCTGCGGTCAGGCGGACGCGCACCACGCGTTCGTCGGCGCTGTCGCGGCGGCGCGTGACATGCCCGGATGCCTCAAGCCGCTTGAGCAGCGGAGTGAGCGTGCTCGATTCGAGGAACAGCTTTTCGCCGATCTGGCCGACGGTCTGGTCATCCTCCTCCCACAGCGTCACCAGCACCAGATATTGGGGATAGGTGAGGCCCAGCTTTTCGAGCAGCGGCTTGTAAACGCGGTTGAACGCATGGCCCGCCGAATAGACGGCGAAGCACAGGAAATCGTCGAGCGCGATGCGGGCGGGCGGGGTCGGCGTGCGGTCATGGTCGTCGGGCATGGGGCGATCCTTCGGGCCTGCCGGCGACGGAAAGCGCGGCGGGCGTCTGCGCATAAAATAAATCGTGCGCGATATTATCGCAAGGCCTTGACCGACTCGTCGCATGCGCCTAATTGGCTGTCACGCGATTTAATCGCGCACGATATAAATGCTGACGAAAGACGAAAGGAAGCCCTCATGTCCGTGAACGTCCTCTACCAGACCTCCGCCCGCGCCACCGGCGGCCGCGACGGCCACAGCGCCACGCTCGACGGCGCCGTCGACGTCAAGCTGACCACCCCCAGGGAGCTGGGCGGCGCGGGCGGCGACGGGGTGAACCCCGAACAGCTTTTCGCGACCGGCTACGCGGCCTGTTTCATCGGCGCGATGAAGTTCGTCGCCTCGCAGGGCGGCGCGGCCAAGGTTCCCGCCGACACCGCCGTCACCGCGACGGTCGGCATCGGTCCGCGTTCGGAAGGCGGCTTCGGCCTCGCGATCGCGCTTGAAGTCTCGCTGCCGGGCGTGCCGCGCGACCAGGCCGAGGATCTCGTCGCCAGGGCGCATCAGGTCTGCCCTTACTCGAACGCGACGCGGAACAATATCGACGTCCAACTGACCGTCGCCTGATCGGGCGCGACCGGTTTCGCGAAGAACCCCCGGCTGCCCGAAACAGCCGGGGGTTTTCGTTTCAGCCTGCCGGCTTCGCGGCGGGCTTGATGAAGGATTTCGCGCCTTCCTCCGCCATTTCCTCTTCGGCGGTCTTGCAGAAGGCGGCCTTGCGCGGCGCGGCCTCGTCGATCATCAGCCCGACAAGGGACCCGAAGCCCACCAGCGTCCGGTCGCGGAACGCGCTTTTGTCCGCGTCGGTCGGCAGGTCGGGCAGGCTCAGGTTGATGACGGCGGTCAGCGCGCCTTTGACGGCTTCCTCGTTCATGTCGATGCTGTCGCACAGCACGGCGGCGGCGGTCGCATGCGCCACCAGGTTGAGCACCGCCACCTGCTGCACGGTCAGATCCTGGCCCAGCCGGTCGGTGATGATGTGGCGCGCGGGATTGTCGGCGATCGCGGGGGCGGGTTTCGGCCCGGCCCTGGTCGCCGCCTGCGCCGGAGACAGGGCGAGGATCGCGATGGCGAGCATGGATGTCGCTGTTTTCATGGTCATTCTCCCCGATCCTGCCGGTCAATATCCGCCGAATTCACGGCGGGTCCATTTCGACGAGAACTCGCCATATTTATAGCAGGTCGCCTGCCGCCGGTAGCAGATGACATTATCCGCCGGGCTATATTGGCCGTAACGATCGCCATAGCCGCCATTGTCGTGGCGATGGTCGTAATAATCGTCATTATGATGCTTGTTGCTGCTCGCCGCGCCGGCCACGATCGCGCCGACGACCAGCGCGCCGATCACGCCGGCCGCCACGGCGTTGCCGTTGCCGTTCTTGCCGCAATCCTTGCTGGTCGCCGAATCCAGATTCTGCACGCGCCCGTCCCACACATACATGGAGACGCAGCTCTTCGATCCGTTGTTCCACCAATAGGATCGGTCATTGGCGTTGCGCGCCAGGCTGTAGCCGCGCTGCCCCATCGCGAATTCGGCCGACGATCCCCGCGCGCCGATCAGGTCGCGCAGATTGCCCGCCTGCGCCGAAGCCGGCGCGGCGGGGAGCAAGGCCCCTGCCAGCGCGACGCCGATCGCGGCCATACGCCCATATTGTCTGGTCATGCCCCGTCCTCCTTCGACTCGCGGCGCGCCGACGTCGATCGGCGCTCTTTCGTTGCGCGAACCCGAATGCCGACGCTTTGCGCGACGTGCGTTTGCCGGCGGGTCACAAGCCCCGTGCCGCCGGGAATATGGTAGAAGCTGGAGCAGGTTGCGCCCGGCCACGGCGCTTGTCCAGCGCCTGCGGCCCGTTTGCGGCTTATGGATGAAATGGTCGGGGCGACAGGATTCGAACCTGCGACCCCCACACCCCCAGTGTGATGCGCTACCAGGCTGCGCTACGCCCCGACCAGGCGGACTCGACCTGTCGGCCGACGTCCGGAGCCGCGCCCCTTAAGGCCATGCGCGCGCCGACGCAAGCCGGGAGCGCGCCGCCGCTTCCGCAACCGATGTTGCGCCCCCGCGCCCTAACGTGATAGGCGCGCGGCTTTCCGGGGGACTTTGGGCAGTCCCTCCCTGATCAGGCGATAAAGAAAACCATGTTCGCAACCCCCGCTTACGCACAGGCCGCAGGCGGCGCGTCCGCCGCAGGCACGGGCGCCTTCTTCATGCAGATGGCGCCGCTGCTTTTCATCTTCGTCATCTTCTACTTCCTGCTGATCCGTCCGCAGCAGCAGCGGATGAAGAAGCACCGCGCGATGATTGACGCCGCAAAGAAGGGCGACAGCGTCGTCACCGGCGGCGGCCTCGTCGGCAAGGTGACCAAGGTCGAGGACGAGTTCGTCGAGATCGAGCTGGCGCCCAGCGTGCGCGTCCGCGCGGTCAAGTCGACGCTGACGGACATCACGCCGCTTGGCGGCGGAAAGCCGGCAAACGACTGATGCTTGATTTCCCGCGCTGGAAGGTGGTGGGGATCCTCGCCTTCGTCATCCTCGGTGTGGTGCTGGCGGTGCCCAGCCTCGTCCCCGAATCGGCCTGGCCCAAATGGCTGCCGGCGCCCCGGATCAATCTGGGGCTGGATCTGTCGGGCGGCAGCCATCTGCTGCTCGAGGCGGATTCGACGGACATCGCCAGGCAGCGTCTGGAACAGATGCAGGAAACGATCCGCACCGAGATGCGGCGCGGCAATCCCCGCATCGATATTGGCGACATCTCGACGCAGGGCGGCCGGCTGGCCTTCCTCGTCCGCGATCAGACGCAGACCGACGCCGCGGTGGAGCGTATCCGCGCGCTGACGCAGGGCGTGGGCGTCACCGGCCAGCGCGACTGGGACGTGAAGGTCGAGGATTCGAGCCGCGTCATCGTCACGCCCACTTCGGCGGGCCTCGCCGCCGCGACCAACAGCGCGATGGAAGTCGCGACCGAAGTCGTGCGCAAGCGCATTGACGAAATGGGCACCAAGGAACCGACGATCATCCGCCAGGGCGCGACGCGCATTCTGGTGCAGGTCCCCGGCCTCCAGAACCCCGAAGCGCTCAAGCAGTTGCTCGGCAAGACCGCCAAGCTTGAGTTCAAGATGGTCGATCTGAGCGCGACCGCAGCCGACATCGCGCAGAACCACGCGCCGGTGGGCAGCCAGATCCTGCCTTATCCCGATGCGCCGGGCAGCGGCCCGCGGGCGATCGCCGTCCACCGCCAGGTGATGATTTCGGGCGATCAGCTCATCGATGCGCAGCAGGGTTTTGACCAGCGCAGCAACGCGCCCGTCGTCAACATCCGCTTCGACGGGCAGGGCGGGCGCAAGTTCGCGAAGATCACGCAGGAAAATACCGGCAAGCCCTTCGCGATGATCCTCGACAACAGCGTGCTGTCGGCGCCGAACATCAACGAGCCGATCCTCGGCGGTCAGGCGCAGATCAGCGGCAATTTCACCGTGGAGAGCGCCAATCAGCTCGCCATCGCGCTGCGTTCGGGCAAGCTGCCCGTCGCGCTCAAGGTGATCGAGGAACGCACCGTCGGCCCGCAGCTCGGCGCGGATTCGATCCGCGCGGGCATCCTCGCCTCGACGATCGCGGCGGCCGCCGTCATCATCTTCATGCTCGTCACCTATGGCCGCTTCGGCATCTACGCCAACCTCGCCGTGGTGATTAACATCTTCGTGATCCTCGGCGTCATGGGCCTGCTCGGGGCGACGTTGACGCTGCCGGGCATCGCCGGCTTCGTGCTGACCATCGGCACGGCGGTCGACGCCAACGTGCTGATCAACGAGCGTATCCGCGAAGAGCGGCGGCGAGGGCGCAGCGTCGTCCAGGCCGTCGAACATGGCTATAAGGAAGCCAGCCGCACCATCTTCGAGGCGAACGTGACGCACGCGATCGCAGGACTCATCATGCTCGTGCTCGGCTCCGGGCCGATCAAGGGCTTCGCCATCGTGCTGCTCATCGGCATCGCCACGTCGGTGTTCACCGCGGTCACCTTCACCCGCATGCTCGTCGCCGGCTGGATCCGCAGGAACCGCCCGACCGAGATCAACATTTAAAAGGGCGGGAGCGAACCATGCGACTTTTGAAACTCGTCCCCGACAACACCAATCTCGGCTTCGTCAAGCTGCGCTTCTGGGCGTTCGGGCTTACCGCGCTGCTCACCATCCTCGCGGTCGGCGCGGTGGCGACGCGCGGGCTCAACCTTGGCGTCGACTTCGTCGGCGGCCTGATGATCGAGGCCAAGTTCCAGCAGGTCCCGCAGCTCGATCAGGTGCGCGCCGATGTCGACCGGCTGGGCGTTGGCGAGGGCCAGCTCCAGCAGTTCGGCGATCCCAACACCGTGTCGATCCGTCTGCCGCTTCCCGCCAGCACAGACGAAGGCGCGACCAACGCCGTCGTCCGCAAGGTGCAGGGCGCGCTTTCGGCCAAATATCCCGGCGTGGTGTTCAACAAGGCCGATACCGTCTCGGGCAAGGTTTCCGACGAGCTGATCCGCAACGGCATCATCGCGGTGCTGCTCGCTATCGTCGGCATCGCGATCTTCTCCTGGCTGCGCTACGAATGGCAGTTCGGCGTTTCGACCGCCGTCGCCATCCTGCACGACGTGTTGATGACGCTCGGCTTCTTCGCGATCACGCGGCTGGAGTTCGATCTCAACATCATCGCCGCCGTGCTCACGATCATCGGCTATTCGATCAACGACAAGATGGTGATCGACGACCGCATCCGTGAAAATATGCGGAAATACCGCCAGATGGACATGAAGTCGCTGATCGATCTTTCGGTGAACGAAACGCTGCCGCGCACCGTGATGACCTCGATCACCGTCATGCTCGCGCTCGGCGCGCTGCTCATCTGGGGCGGACATGTGCTGCGCGGCTTCACCGCCGCGATGATGCTTGGCATCGTCGTCGGCACTTATTCGTCGATCTATGTGTCGTCGTCGCTGCTCATCACGCTTGGCCTCACCCCGCGCGCGCGCGATCGCAAGGCGGACGCGGCCGGCGTCGCCAGCGGCGCCGAACGGGTCGGCCCGCGCGACTGATGGCGGGCAAAGATATCGGCGTCCGCGTCGCGCGCGATCGCGCGGGCGCGGGGCCGATGGTCAGCGGCTTTGCGGGGCGCGGCTTCCGTATCGACGGCGTCGCGATGGACGGCGCGCTGCTCACGCCCTTATGGGCGCGCGAATGGGCAGATCCTGCGATCGACGAAGCGGCGATCGCCGATCTCCTCGCCGTCAGTCCGCCGCCCGAGTTCATCCTGATCGGGACAGGCGCCAGCCTGTTGCGCCCGCCGCCCGCCTTCGTCGCTGCGATCGAGGCGCGCGGTATCGGCGTCGAGGCGATGGACAGCCGCGCCGCCGCGCGCGCCTGGGGCGTGCTCCGCGCCGAGGATCGCTGGATCGCCGCCGCGCTGATGCCGCTTTAGCCCTTCCGTCATTGCGAGCGCAGCGAAGCAATCCAGACTGACGCCGGGCATTGCTCTGGATAGCATCGCTACGCTCGCGATGACGATGCTTTCCCGGCGATGCCGGACAAATGCTCGAACAGCGCGTCGGCGTTCGCTTCCCAGCTAAATCCCTCGGCCGCACGCCGTACGACCTCGCGCTCCGGCGGCGCGTCGAGCAACTCCTTCACCGCCGCCGAAATGGCCCCGGGCGAGCGTTCGACGATCAGCCCGGCGCTGTCGTCGCGCAGCAGTTCGCGCGCGCCGCCGACATCGGCGATCACGATCGGCGTCCCGCAGGCCAGCGCCTCGACCCAGGCATTGGCCAGTCCTTCGGAGGCCGAGGGCAGCAGCATCACGTCGGCGGCGGCGAGGATGCCGGGAAGGGCGGCATGCGGCTGCGCGCCCAGAAAATGCGCGCGCCTGCCCAGCGCGCGCGCCTGCGCCTGATAAGCCGCGCGCATCGGCCCGTCGCCGACGATCAGCAGCGTGGCGTCGGGCAGCGCCTTCATCGCCTCGATCGCCAGCGCCTGCCCCTTGCGCTCGATCAGCGCGCCGACCGTCGCGATGACCGGGCCGGACAGCCCCAGCGCCGCTTTCGCCGCTTCACGGTCGGCGATCGCGAACTGGTCTAGGTCGACGCCGGTATAATGGACGCGCACCGTGTCGCGCGCGATGCCGATCGCCGCCATGTCGTCGGCCAGCGCGGCCGAGACTGCGAGCAGCCCGTCCGCCTTCTGCGCCGCCGCCACGATCTGCGGCCCGCTGTCGCGCCGCCGTCCCCAATAATGGATGTCCGCGCCGCGCGCCTTGATTGAAAAGGGATAGCCCAGCTTCGCCGCCGCCACGCCGTCGGGCCAGAAGAATTGCGCGTCGATCACGTCGAACGGGAAGTCGCGCCTGATCTCGGCGATCAGCGGCCGCAACGCACGCGCCATCGACGCTGCATTATATTTCCCGCCAACTATCGGAAATGAAAGGAAATTAGGCCGATAGACCGTCAGCCCCTTCCAGCCGGACCCGATATTCCCCTGATAACCCGGCAGAACACCCCGCGGCGCCACCACCCGAAGCTCCACATCATCGCGTCTCGCCAGTTCCAGCGTCTGCCGTGCGACGAAGATGCCGAAATTGGGCCGGTCCGCATCCGGGAAAAGGCTGGAAAGTGTGAGGACGCGGAGCATCCCCTGAACCCTAGCCGATCGCCTGCGCTCCCGGATAGGCGATCAGCACCTCGGCCCCGTCGAAATCGACGCTGATCTCCCCGGTCGCCGCCCAGGCCTCGCCGGCTTCCCACGCTGCGCCGTCGATCACGCCCTTGCCGGTCAGCGGCACGAACCAGCCCTCGACGCCCGCCGGCAGCGTCAGGCTGCGCGGCCGGGTCCAGCGTTCCATCACGAACTTTTCGCCCTCGGTCAGGATCGCGCGGCCGGGCGCAGCCTCGCGCACATGCGTCGGCGGGGTGAAGGGCATTGGGTCCGAAACCGCCAGCCCCGCATCGAGATGCAATTCGCGCGGGCGGCCATAATCATAGAGGCGGTAGGTCAGGTCGACATTCTGCTGGATCTCGACCAGCGTTATCCCCGCGCCGATCGCGTGGATGGTGCCGGCGGGCGAGTAAATGACGTCGCCCGCCTTCACCGGCCGCCAGTCCATCAGATGTTCGATGCTGCCGTCGAGCGCGGCCGCGCGCAGATGCTCGCGCGTTGTCGCATGCTTCAGGCCAAGCGCGATCGTCGAATCGGGTTCGGCGGCGAGCACAATCCACGCCTCGTCCTTGCCGCGCGGATAACCGGCCTTCTGCGCGGCCGCGTCGTCGGGGTGGACCTGCACCGACAGGCGCTCGCTGGTGAACAGATATTTGACAAGCAGTTCGGACCGGGTGTCGCCCTCCGCCTGGAACCAGACTTCGCCAACGGGGGCGGCATCGGGCGCCGGATCGGCGAATCCCGGCCAGAGATGATGGCGCCCCCATGGCTTTTCGACGCGTTGCGTGGCGAGGCGCGTGGCGGGCATGCTTGTCTCCCAGACGACGAAACCTGTGTCCGATCAACGCATAGTGCGACTTGCGGTGCCACGGCAACGGACGCTTGGCGGCGGGCGGGCACTCGGTTAAGACGCTGCCCCATGCGTAAGACCGTCTTTCGGCCAGCCCTTCTCATGCTTGGCCTCGCTCTCTTCGGTGTCCTCTCGGGATGCGCCGGCCGTGGCAAGAAGGCGGACACCGCCTATGTCGCACGCGACGTCAATTCGCTTTACGATGCGGCGCGCACCCGCTTCGCGCGGAAGCAGTATAAGCTGGCGGGCGCGCTGTTCGACGAAGTCGAGCGTCAGCATCCCTATTCGGTCTGGGCGCGTCGCGCTCAGTTGATGAGCGCCTACAGCTATTATCTGGGCGGCTCCTACACCGAATCGATCTCGGCGGCGCAGCGCTTCCTGTCGATTCACCCGGGCAATCGCGATGCGGTCTATGCAAATTACATCGTCGCGATCGATTATTATGAGCAGATCAGCGACGTCACCCGCGATCAGAAAATCACCCAGCAGGCGCTCGACGCGCTCAACGAAGTGATCCGCCGCTATCCCGATTCGCGCTATGCGGCCGACGCGCGGCTGAAGGTCGATCTCGTCACCGATCACCTCGCCGGCAAGGAGATGGAAGTCGGGCGTTTCTATCAGCGCCGTTCCCAGTGGCTGGCCGCGACGCTGCGCTTCCGCCAGGTGATCGACAATTTTCAGACCACCAGCCATGTGCCAGAGGCGTTGATGCGCCTCACCGAATGCTATCTGGCGCTTGGCATCCCGGCCGAAGCGAAGAAGGCGGCAGCCGTGCTTGGTTCCAACTATCCGGGCACTGACTGGTATGAGCACGCCTACAAGCTGATGAAGGAAAAGGCGCCCGGCGCCTGAGGCGTGCGCGGCGATTGTCTCCCGCCTTCGCGATCGGATAGATCGGGGCGATGCTGACCGCGCTTTCCATTCGTGACGTCGTGCTAATCGAGGCGCTCGATCTCGATTTCGGGGGCGGCCTTGGCGTGCTGACCGGCGAGACGGGCGCTGGCAAATCGATCCTGCTCGATTCGCTGGGGCTGGCGCTTGGTGCGCGCGCTGACAGCGGGCTCGTGCGGCAGGGCGCGGCGCAGGCGATGGTCAGCGCAAGCTTTGACGCCGCACCCGCCGTTGCCGCGCGGCTGCGGGAAAACGGGATCGAGATCGAGGCGGGCGAGCCGCTCATCATCCGGCGCATCGTCAAGGCCGACGGCGGCAGCCGCGCCTTCATCAACGACCAGCCCGTGTCGGCGACGCTGCTGCGCGAGATCGGCGTCATGCTTGTCGAAATCCACGGCCAGCATGACGATCGCGGTCTCCTCAACCCGCGCGGGCATCGCGCCTTGCTCGATGCGTTCGGCAGGCTCGACGTGGCCGGGGTCGCGGCGGCGCATGCGCACTGGCGCACGGCGGAGGACGCGCTGGCGACGGCGCGCGAGGCGGCCGACCTCGCCGCGCGCGATCGGGAGTGGCTGGAACACGCTGTTGCCGAACTGACCGCATTCGCACCTGAACCGGGTGAGGAAGCGACGCTCGCCGAAGCGCGCGGCGCGATCCAGAAAGGCGCGAAGCTGGCCGAGGATCTGGCGGCGGTGAAGGCGCATCTGGAAGGATCGGACGGCGCGCTCGCCAATTTGCGGCAGGCCGCGCGGCGTCTTGATCGCATCGCGGGCGAGCACCCGTTGCTTGCAGACGCCTTGTCGGCGCTTGACCGTGCGGTGATCGAGGCTGCCGAGGCCGAGGACCGGCTGGCGCGCGCTGACGAGGCTTTCGCCTATAGCCCCGACCGGCTCGATGCGATCGAAACGCGGCTGTTCGATCTGCGCGCGTTGGCGCGCAAGCATCGCGCGGAGCCCGATGCGCTTGCGGCGCTGACTGCCGAATTGAGCGATCGGCTGGCCCTGATCGAGGGTGGCGAGGAAAGGCTGGGCGCCCTCGCCGGCGAGGCGATGGCCGCGCGCGCGGCTTATGTCGCGGCGGCCGATGCGCTGAGCGCGGCGCGAACGGCGGCGGCGGCGCGGCTCGATGCCGCCGTCGCTGGCGAGCTGGCGCCTCTGAAGCTCGACGCCGCCCGATTCCGCACCAGCGTGGCTGCGCTTGACGAGGGGCAATGGGGCGCGGCGGGCCGCGACCGGGTGGAGTTCGAGATTTCGACCAATCCGGGTGCGCCCTTCGCCCCGCTGGCGAAAATTGCGAGCGGGGGCGAACTGTCGCGCTTCATCCTCGCGCTCAAGGTCGCGCTCGCCGAGGAAGGCGGGGCGGCGACGATGATCTTCGACGAGATCGATCGCGGCGTGGGCGGTGCGGTGGCGAGCGCGATCGGCGAGCGTCTGGCGCGCCTTTCGACCAGCGCCCAGCTTCTTGTCGTCACGCACAGCCCGCAGGTGGCGGCGCGCGGCACGGCGCACCTGCTGATCGCCAAGAGCCATGACGGATTCGTCACGCGCACTGGCGTGACCGCGCTCGACTCGGCGGCGCGGCGCGAGGAGATTGCGCGCATGCTCTCAGGCGCCGAGATCACTGACGAAGCGCGCGCGCAGGCGGGGCGGCTGCTCGAAGCGGCGTAGGCCGGGGGCCAGCACGCTTCCGCGCCGGCCCCGTCCTCATCTCAGCGATAGCGCCAGTGGCAGACGCGCTCGCGGTGGTGATGGCGCCACACCGTGCGGCAAACCTTCACCCGTTTGCGGTGATAGCCGTGATGCGGCGGGCGGCGGTAGCCGTGCGCGTCGGCGGCGGCCGTCGCAAAGGGGGCGACGCTCGTTACGCAAAGCGCCGCAGCCGCCAGGATCGTCGATATTTTCATCCCCTATCTCCCCCGATCATTCGGCCTCCAGCCGATCGTTCAACCGACCGTTCCCGCTTCAGTTCCCTAAACGGCGGGCGGGGCTTGATCGGGGCATGAGGCATGGCTAGCGCTGCGCGATGGCCCAGATCGACGAAAAGAGCGCCGCCGCCGAGCTGGCCCGTCTCGCCGCCGCGATCGCGCATCATAACCGCCTCTATCATGACGAGGATGCGCCCGAGATCAGCGACGCCGACTATGATGCGCTGATGCGCCGCAACGCCGAACTGGAGGCGCTTTACCCGCATCTGCGCCGCGACGATTCGCCGAGCCTGCAGGTCGGCGCGCGGCCCGAAGGACCGCTGACCAAGGTCGCGCATGCGCAGCCGATGCTCAGCCTCGAAAACGCCTTCGACGACGCCAGCGTGATCGAGTTCGTCGTCCGCATCCGCCGCTATCTCAACCTCGGCGCCGAGGATCGCGTCGCGCTCACCGCAGAGCCCAAGATCGACGGGTTGAGCTGCTCGCTGCGCTATGAAGGCCGCAGGCTCGTCCAGGCGCTGACGCGCGGCGACGGCGCGGTGGGCGAAGTGGTGACGGCCAATGTCCGCACGATCGCCGATATTCCCGAGACGCTGCCCGACGACGCGCCCGACATTTGCGAGGTGCGCGGCGAGGTCTATATGGCCAAGGCCGATTTCGCGGCGCTCAACGCGCGTCAGGCGGAGGTCGACGGAAAGATCTTCGCCAATCCGCGCAACGCCGCCGCCGGGTCGCTCCGCCAGCTCGATCCAGAAGTGACGCGCCGGCGGCCGCTGCGCTTCCTTGCGCATGGCTGGGGTGAAATGAGCGCCGTGCCCGCAGACACGCAGATGGGGATGATGCAGACGATCGGGCGCTGGGGGTTTCCCGTTTCCGATCTGCTGATCCTCGCCGAACAGGTGGAAGGCGCGCTGGCTCATTACCGGCGGATCGAAGCGCAGCGCGCATCGCTCCCCTTCGACATCGACGGCGTGGTCTATAAGGTCGACCGGCTCGACTGGCAGGCGCGGCTCGGCTTCGTCGCGCGCGCGCCGCGCTGGGCGCTCGCGCACAAGTTTCCGGCGGAGCGCGCCTCGACGACGTTGCTCGCGATCGACATTCAAGTCGGCCGCACGGGCAAGCTCACGCCCGTCGCGCGCCTCGAACCCGTCACCGTCGGCGGCGTCGTCGTCACCAACGCGACGCTGCACAATGCCGATGAGATTGGGCGGCTGGGCGTGCGGCCGGGCGATACCGTGCTGATCCAGCGCGCCGGCGACGTGATCCCGCAGGTGCTGGAGAATCTGACGCCCGGCGAGGATCGACCGGCCTTCGTCTTTCCCCACAAATGCCCTGAATGCGGATCGGATGCGGTGCGCGAGAATGGCGAGGTCGACATTCGCTGCACCGGCGGGCTGATCTGCCCCGCCCAGCGCGTCGAGCGGCTGCGCCATTTCGTCAGCCGCCGGGCGATGGATATAGAGGGGCTGGGCCTCGTCCAGATAGAGGATTTCTTCAAGGACGGGCTGATCCGCGCGCCCGCCGACATCTATCGGCTGACCGAGGAGCAACTGCTCCCACGCAAGAAGGACGGCCGCGTCTGGGCCGCAAAACTGTTGCGTGGCATTGAGGCGAGCAAAATGCGTTCGCTCGATCGATTCCTGTTCGCGCTCGGCATCCGCCATGTCGGGGAAGTGACGGCGCGCGATCTGGCGCGGCGCTATCGCAGCTTCGACGCTTTCATGGCGATGGTCGCGGCGGCGCTTGAAAAGCGCGCCTCGATAAGCCCCACGCCCGCCGAACCCGAACGCAAGTTTGAGCTGCGCCGCCAGCGCGAGATCGTGGCGTCGATCGATACGCCCAATATCGGGCCGGAAGTCGCGGCCGCGTTGCTCGATTTTTTCGCCGAGGCGCATAACCGCGACGCCGTGGCCGATCTGATTGCGATGGGAGTCGCACCGGCCGAATTCGTCGCCGAAGTCCGCGAATCCGAAGTGTCGGGCAAGACGGTGGTGTTCACCGGCGCGCTTGAAACCATGTCGCGCGACGAGGCGAAGGCCCAGGCGCTGTCACTGGGCGCGAAGGTCTCGGGCTCGGTGTCCGCCAAGACCGATCTGGTCGTCGCGGGGCCGGGCGCGGGCTCGAAACTGGCCAATGCCGAGAAGCTGGGCGTCCGCGTGATCGACGAGGCGGGCTGGGCTGCGATCGTCGCGGCTGCGCAGGGCTAGAACCACCACATCACGGTCTGGCTGAACGGCGTCCAGCGCCCCACCCGCACGCCGGCTGCGCGCAGCGTCGCGCCGACCCATTCGTTGCAGGTGCGGATCGCGTCATAGCGCCCCCTGGCTTCGTAGAAGGCATCGGCGGGGCCATAGCCCCTGATGGCGACGGCGCTGCCGTCGGCGCGCAGTGCAAAGCTGGCGCGGATGATCGCGGCGAGGTGGCGATAGCGTTGGGGCGAAAGCCGGATCGGCCGCACGTCGGGGCCGGATTCCGGGTTCAGCTCGTGATCGACATGGATCAGCGTCCGGTCCGATCCGAAGGCGGCGTGAACGATGTTCGACGGCTTCACATCGGACCAGCGCGGCGTTTCGAGGAAGAAGGCGCGCTCGCCCCAGCCGATCCAGATATGCGTGCCGGCATAGCGCGGATCGGCAAGGTCGCCGGCCCTGGCGAGCCTGCGCCAGTCCACCCCCGCTTCATTCACCGGCACGAGCAGCCCGCTATGGACGCCGTTGGTCTCGACATAAATGGTGACGCCGCCCTTCTCGGGCCGCCATCCGGCGTTGGCGGGAAGCGCGCCGATCGCGAAGCCGGCGGCGGCATAGAGCAGCAGCGCCGCTGCGGCCCCGGCCGCAATCAGCCCCGCCGCCTTCGCCGCGATCCGCGCCTCAGGTGGAAAGGAACCAGCGATCGCGACCTTCGAGGGCGAGCGCGGTCAGCCGCCCGGTGGCGAAGGCCCCGGTATCGATGCCGATCCGGTTGGGCCGCTCGTCGACGTCGTCGGTGATGGTATGGCCGTGGACGACGATGCAGCCATGGTCGCCGCGATAATCGAGGAACTCGCCGCGGATCCAGCGCAGGTCGCTGCCGCTCTGCGCATCGAGCGCGACGCGCGGGCGGATGCCGGCATGGACGAACAGATAATCGCCGATGCGCACCTGATCCTCGCAGCCGCGCAGGAAGGCGATATGATGCGGCGGGATCCGCGCCGCCAGCGCTTCGGCCAGCGCCTCGACATCCATCGCGTCGAAAATGGCGGTGTCGACGCCATAGCTGGCGACGGTGCTGCGCGCGTCGATGCGCGGCAGGTAACGGATCGCCTGCGGATCGCCTTCGACCGCTTTCAGGAAAACCTCCTCATGATTGCCCATCAGGAAGCGCATGTCTCGGCCATCGGCGGCCAGGCGCGTCAGCCGCTCGATCACACCGGCGGGGTCGGGGCCGCGGTCTATCAGGTCGCCGAGCAAGATGATCGTCGTGCGCGCAGCGCCGCGCGCGGCATCGTCTGCATCGATCTGCGCAAGCAACGCATCGAGCAGGTCGCGGCGGCCATGAATGTCGCCGATGGCATAGACGCGCCGTCCATCGGGGACGGCGTGCTTCGCGGCGGGGGCCGCGCGTCTCAGCAGTCGGTGCAGAACCATATCAATCCAATGCGTGCGACGGCCATTCCATAGGCCACGGGCCCGCATTTTGCATCCGGCTTCTCGGCCGCTCGGGGAAGGTCAGGCGTCGGCGCGGTCGAGCAGATCGGCGGCGTCGAGGCCCAGCCGGTCGATCGTGCGCTTGATGCGCGGCCATTCGTCGTTGAGGAAGGCTTCCCGCTCGCTGGCGCGCAGCCGCGCCGTGGCGCCCTCGGCCACGAACATGCCGACGCCGCGCTTGACGAGGATCAGCGCTTCGTCCTGGAAAAGTTGATAGGCCTTGGCGACGGTCAGCGGGTTGGCGCCCTGCTCGGCGGCGAAAGCGCGCACCGAAGGCAGCATCTGGCCATCGCGATAGCGGCCGTCGAGAATCGAGGCGGCGATTCGGTCGCGAAGCTGCAGATATACCGGGCGATCCTGTTCGGCCATGCTGGCTTAGTGCCTTAACACGGCACTGCGCGTCAAGAGCCGGGCGCGGTTTTTGCGCTTGCAGCATGTCGGTAATAATCTTCTTCACAGCGCCGATTTCGGCGCTAGGCTTCGCCGCCATGCCAGGGGTCGTCAGCACCCCGACCACAGGGACAATGCCGCATGGAAACGTCAACCGCCGATTCGCCACGCGAACCGGACATCACCCACGTCAACCCGGCTGGCCGGGAGACATGGTTCGGCCACCCGCGCCAACTGGCGCGGCTGTTCACCACCGAGATGTGGGAACGCTTCGGCTATTATGGGATGCGGGCGCTGCTCACGCTGTATCTCACCAAGCATTTCGTGTTTGGCGATCGGGCGGCGACCGGGCTTTATGGCGGCTATACCGCGCTCGTTTATCTGACGCCGCTCGTCGGCGGCTATCTGGCCGACCAGTATCTCGGGTCGAAGCGCGCGGTGAAGTTCGGCGCGATCGTGATGGCGCTGGGCTATTTCATCCTCTGCTTCGGCGGCGAGACGGCCAAGCCCTATGCGATGGTCGAAGGCGCGCGCTACGAAGTGCAGGTCGACAATTTCCGCGACGGGCCGAGCAGTTCTGCGCATGAGAAACGCTTCCTGGTCGACGGCGGCGAGCGCTACGAGATCAGGGGCAATGACGACGGCACCGTCTCGTTGCTCAATGCCGACCAGAGCGTCGCGCGCACTGTCGGCAAGGGCGGATTCGAGCCGGGCGGCGAGCGCAACGCCTTCTACGTGATGCTGATGCTGATCGCGCTCAGCATGGTTTCGGTCGGCAACGGTTTTTTCAAGCCCAACATCTCGACGATGGTCGGCGAGCTTTACGACCAGGGCGATCGCCGCCGCGATTCGGGCTTCACCATCTTCTACATGGGCATCAATCTCGGTTCGCTCTTCTCGCAGCTACTTTGCCCCTTCCTCGCCGATGCGGTCGGCTGGTGGGCGGGGTTCGGCCTCGCTGCGCTGGGCATGGTCTTTTCCTGGACGCTCATTCAGTTCGATGGCGGCAGGCTGAGAGGCTATGGCGAGCCGCCCAAGCGCGAAGGCGCTGACAAGGCGATCTGGATCTATGTCGGCGCGCTCTGCTTCGTGCCCATATTCTACTTCCTCTACACCAACCTGATGGCGTCGGCGCAGACGACTCCGGGTGAAGGCATCCTTGGCTACATCGCCTCGCTTCCGCTGATGGGCAAGCTGCTGTTCGGCACCTTCCTCGTCGCGGTGCCCGGTATCCTCGTCTGGTCGTTCAAGGCGGGCGACCGGCGCGAGTTCCAGATGATGCTGGCCGCAATGGTGCTGATCGTTTTCAACGTGGTGTTCTGGACGCTGTTCGAGCAGGCCGGATCGTCGTTGACGCTCTATGCCGATCGCAACACGAACCTCAGCGTGTTCGGCCTTTTCACGATTTCGGCGGGGCAGACGCAGTTCTTCAACGCCTTTTTCATCGTGGTGCTGGCGCCGCTGATGAGCCTTTTGTGGACCGGCATGGCGAAGCGCGGGATTGAGCCTTCGGTGCCCGTGAAGTTCGGCATCGCGCTGATCGGCGTGGGTGCGGGCTTCCTCTTCCTCGTCTGGGGCGGGCAGTTTGCCGGAAGCGACTTCAAGGTCGCGATCTGGTGGCTCGCGGGGCTCTACTTCATCCATTCGGCGGCTGAACTCTGCATCTCGCCGGTGGGTCTGTCGATGATCACCAAGCTGTCGATCGCGCGCGTCGTCGGCCTGATGATGGGCGTGTGGTTCCTCTCGATCTCGGTCGCGCAATATGTCGCGGGCGTGGTCGCGCAGGTCGCCAGCGTCGAAACGGTCGGCGGCCAGGTGACCAACCTCAAGGTCAGCCTCGATACCTATAACGGCGTATTCTGGACGATCGGCCTGATCGCCGCCGGAATTGGCCTGTTTCTTCTCCTCGTCTCACCCCTCATCAAGAAGTGGATGCATGGTGTTCAGTAAGCGCCTTTCGGCAATCCTGCTTTCAACCTGCCTGCTCGCCGCCTGCGCGACGACGGGCGAAAGCAAGTCCGTGGCGGCCGCTCCGCCGCCGCCGGCCAAGGGGTCGGCCTTCAACGCCGATCCCTATCCGTCGACCTACAAGCCTTATCCGGGCGTGCCGACCCTGATAACCAATGTGACAATCTATGATGGCGAAGGCGGCCGGATCGACGACGGGCAGGTCCTGTTCGCCGACGGCAAGATCGTCGCGCTCGGCAAGACGGTCGATGCGCCGCAGGGCGCGACCGTCATCGACGGCGCGGGCAAGTGGGTGACGCCCGGCGTCATCGACATCCACAGCCACCTCGGCGACTATCCCAGCCCGGCGGTGCAGGCCAATTCGGACGGCAACGAGGCGACCGCCCCGGTGCGCGCCGAAGTGTGGGCCGAACATAGCGTCTGGCCGCAGGATCCGGGTTTCAGCCGCGCGCTCGCCAATGGCGGCGTCACCACGCTGCAGATCCTGCCCGGATCGGCGGATCTGTTCGGCGGCCGCTCGGTAGTGCTCAAGAATGTCTATGCGCGGACGATGCAGGGAATGAAGTTCCCCGGCGCGCCCTACGGCCTCAAGATGGCGTGCGGCGAAAATCCGAAGCGCGTATTCGGCAGCAAGGGCCAGATGCCCCAGACGCGGATGGGCAATATGGCGGTTGACCGCCAGACCTGGATCAAGGCAGCCGAATATAAGCGCAAGTGGGACAAATATTATAAGTCCGGCGGCGACATGCCGAACCGCGACCTGCAGATGGACACGCTGGCCGGCGTACTGGCGGGCGAGATCCTCGTACAGAACCATTGCTACCGCGCCGACGAGATGGCGAACGTCATCGATATGTCGAAGGAGTTCGGCTATCACGTCTCGGCCTTCCATCACGCGGTCGAGGCTTACAAGATCGCCGATCTTCTGAAGCAGAACGGAGTTTGCGCCGCCGTCTGGGCTGACTGGTGGGGCTTCAAGATGGAGAGTTATGACGCGATCGACGAGAATCTGGCGCTGCTCCAGAATGCCGGCGCTTGCGCGATGATCCATTCCGACGACGAAAACGGCATCCAGCGGCTCAACCAGGAAGTCGCCAAGGCGCTCGCCTCGGGTCGCCGCATGGGAATGACCATTCCCGACGAAGTGGCGTGGGAATGGCTGTCGATCAATCCGGCCAAGGCGCTGCACATCGACGACAGGACGGGCAGCCTCAAGCCCGGCAAGATGGCGGACGTGGTGCTGTGGAACGGCAACCCGCTGAGCGTCTATACGCGGCCCGAGAAGGTCTGGGTCGACGGGGCGATGATGTATAATGCGCTTGATCCCAAGCGGCGGCCGGTGAGCGATTTTGAATTGGGCCAGCCCGGCGAGGGAGACGTGAAATGAAGAAGCTCCTTCTCGCCGCCGCCGCGCTGATCGCGGCTCCCGCTGCCGCCGAAACGATCGCGATCACGGGCGGCACCGTCGCGATCGGCGACGGATCGGCGCCCGTCGAGGGCGGCGTCGTGGTCATCCGCGACGGCCGGATCGTCGCCGCCGGCAAGGGCATCGCGGTTCCCGCCGGCGCCCGCCAGATCGACGCGACGGGCAAATGGGTTGCGGCTGGCATCTTCGCCGGCTTCACCCGCATCGGCCTCGTCGAGGTCGACGGCGTCGATCAGACCAACGATGCTTCCGCGCGCAACTCGCCTTTCTCGGCCGCGATCGACGTGGCGCCGGCGATCAATCCGCGCACCAGCGCGATCACGGTCAGCCGCGCGCATGGTGTGACGCGTGCGGTCGTCGCGCCCGATACGGGTTCGTCGCTGTTCGCCGGGCAGGGCGCGATCATCGACATGGGCGCGGATATGGACGCGGTCACCAGGCCGCGTGCCTTCCAGTTCGTCGAGCTGGGCGAGGGCGGCGCGCGGTCGGCCGGCGGCAGCCGCGCGGCGGCCTATGTCTATTTCCGCAACGCGCTCCAGTCAGCGAAGGACTATGCGCGCAATCCGGCGGGCTATGAGGGCAACAGCAAGGATGCGCTGCTCAACCGCGCCGACGCCGCTGCGCTGGGACCAGTCGTGACCGGGCAGGCGCCGCTGCTTGTCCATGTCGAGCGCGGCAGCGACATTCTGAACGTCATCGCGCTCAAGAAGGACTTCCCGCAACTGAAGCTCGTGCTTGTCGGCGCCAGCGAAGGCTGGACGGTCGCGCCGCAGATCGCAGCGGCGGGCGTTCCGGTGATCGCGACCGCGCTCAACGATCTGCCGGCCTCGTTCGAGATGCTTGCCGCAACCCAGTCGAACATCGGCCGGATGGAGAAGGCGGGGGTCAAGCTCGGCATCGGCATGATCGACGACAATGATGCGCGACAGGCGCGCTATGAGCCGCAATATGCGGGCAATCTCGTCGCGCTCCAGAAGGTGCCGGGCGCGGCGGGGCTGAGCTGGGGGCAGGCGTTCGCCGCGATCACTTCAGGGCCAGCCGAGGCGCTGGGGCTGGGCGGCGAGTTTGGATCGCTCCGGCCCGGTCGTCACGCCGACGTCGTGGTGTGGAGCGGCGATCCGCTCGAGTTGAGCTCGATCCCCGAGGCGGTGTTCATCGACGGCGTCCAACAGCCGACCGACACGCGCCAGAAGCGACTGCGCGATCGCTATGCGACGCCGCAGGAGAGCGACCTGCCCAAGGCCTATACGCGCTGAGCGGCTTGTCGATGGTGCGGCTTCAGAGTCGCACCATCGACAGCATGCGCTCATTATAGCGTGGGCCGGCAGTGCCTCCGCGCGGCGCGGCGCGATCGAGCGCCGTCAGATCGTCAGCGGTCAGGGCGACGTTCACGGCGGCCATGCTGTCGTCGAGAGTGGCTCTGCGTTTCGAGCCGGGGATGGGGACGATGCCATCGCCCTGCGCCAACAGCCACGCGATCGCGATTTGCGCAGCGGACGCATCGTGGCGGGCGGCGATCGTTTTCACGACATCTACGATCCCCATATTTGCTGCAAAGTTGTCAGGCGAATATCGGGGGTCGGAGAGGCGATAATCGCCTTCCTGCAAGTCCGCGCGGCTTTTGATCTGGCCGGTGAGGAAACCGCGGCCGAGCGGACTGAAGGGGACGAAGCCAATGCCAAGTTCGCGGCAGAGCGGCAGTATGTCGCTCTCAACCCCCCGTTCCCAAAGGGAATATTCGGACTGGAGCGCCGCGATCGGATGCACGGCGGCGGCGCGGCGGATGGT
>QFNN01000040.1 GCA_003240855.1 Sphingomonas sanxanigenens | reverse complement strand
GATCGCGGCCGGCGTCGCCGGGTTTTACCCTGACCTTCGTTCCCACGTCGTCCTCCTTGGGTTATGACGCTGCAACGGGCAGTCAGGCGGGGGGCCGTTCGATGAACCAACGACCGGTTTCGACGATCGACGGCGGCCATGGTGTCGCCGTGTGCGCGGGCGCGTTAGAGAAGGGCATGATCGCCCAAAACCCGGCCATCCACCGGCCCCGCATCGGCCAGGAAGTCGCGCTCTACACGATACTCGGATTCTGGCTTTTCTATATCCTCGTCACCACCGCACGCGCCGTGGTGATGGATTTTCCGTCGCAGGGCGAAATGGCGGAACGCCGCGCCGTGGTGACCGTTTTCGGCATCGCGCTGACTTACGGGCTTTACCTGTTCCTAAGGCTGTTCGACGACCGGCCGTTCGGCCAGCGCGTGATCGCGGCCTTTCTGGGCGCGATGCCGTGCGCGCTCGCCATATCGGGCTTCAACTATTATATCTTCAACATCTATGATCCCGTCGGGCTGACGCAGGATCCCGAACTGCTCCGCGAGATGAAGGACAGCGGCACGGCGCTGCAGGTATTCGCCGAGGTCGCGATCTCGCGCTATTTCTTCCTCGCCGCATGGGCCGCGCTCTACCTCGCCATTTCCTACGCCGCCGAGACGCGCGAGGCGGAGCGCAAGGCCGCCGCCTTCGCCCGCGCCGCCAAGGATGCCGAGATCAGGGCGCTGCGCTATCAGGTCAATCCGCACTTCCTGTTCAACACGCTCAATTCGCTGAGCTCGCTGGTGATGACCGAACGGCCGGTCGAGGCCGAGCGGATGATCATGAACCTGTCGACCTTCTACCGCACCAGCCTGTCGGGCGACCCGCTCGACGACGTGACGCTGGCCGAGGAAGTGAAGCTGCAGCAACTGTATCTCGACATCGAGGCGGTCCGCTTCCCCGATCGGCTGCGCACCGTGATCGATATTCCCGATGCGCTGCTCGACGCCTGCGTGCCCGGGCTGATCCTGCAGCCGCTGGTCGAGAATGCGATCAAATATGGCGTCTCGCCCGCCGCGCGACCGGTGACGGTGACGATCTCGGCCCGCGCCGACAATGGCTGGCTGACGATCGTGGTCGCCGACGACGGCAAGGGTTCCGCCGTCAAGAGCGCGGGCGGCGGCATCGGCCTGGCCAATGTCCGCGATCGGCTGGCGGCGCGTTTCGGCGCCGGCGCGACGCTGACCAGCGAGGCGCCGGCCGAAGGCGGCTTCCGCGTCACGCTGACGTTCCCGGAGGCGCGCAATGGCTGCTGAGGACGCCGCGCCGCTGCGCACGCTGATCGTCGACGACGAACCTCTGGCGGTCGAGCGGCTGCAACTGCTGTGCGCACGCGAGCCGGGCATCGCGCTGGTCGGCACCGCGACCGACGGCGACGCGGCGCTGCGGCTCGCCGAGGCGCTGAAGCCCGATCTGCTGCTGCTGGACATATCGATGCCCGAGCGCGACGGCATGTCCGTCGCCCGCGCGCTCGGCCAGTCGGCGGAGCGGCCGGCTGTGATCTTCATCACCGCTTTCGACAGCTTCGCGGTCGAGGCCTTCGACCTCGCGGCGATCGACTATCTTCTGAAGCCCGTCGCCCCCGATCGTCTGTCCCGCGCGATCGCGCGCGTCGGCGAGAAGAAGCGTCAGGCGCCGCCGCCCGGCGCGCCGGCCGAGGCCTCGCCCTATGCGGAAGAGTTCTGGGTGCCGCACCGCGCCGAGCTGATCCGCGTCGCCGCCGAGGATATCGACCGGATCGACGCCGAGCGCGATTATATGCGCCTGCATGTCGGCGCGCGCAGCTTCCTTCTCCACCAGACGATCAGCGCGCTCGAGGAACGGCTGGACCCGGATCGCTTCATCCGCCTCCACCGTTCGACGATCGTCCGCCGCGACCGCATCGCCAAGCTGCGCCACGACGGCAGCGGCGTCTGGTACGCCGACCTTGCCGACGGGCATGAAGTGCGGATCGGGCGCACCTATCTGGCGGCGGCCAAGGGGATTGCCGGGCGATAGAGCCGCTCGACATCTCCACGGCAGGCTTCCGGTCATCCGAACTGAACAGCGGCAGGCGAAGAAACGCCCCCGGCCGGGGACTGTGGCCGGGGGCGTCAGTGGGGTTGCGCCGGAATGAGGGACCGGCGCGCTGGGCTTGCCGGCAGCCTTAGCGGCCGGTGCGGGTTGCCGTGACGGTGAGGCTGGCGAGGCGGTTCGCGGTGTCGGCCGACGCCGAGAGCACCTGGACGCTCGGCAGGCGCGTGCCTTCAACCGCATCGACGCGGCACTGCTGCGCATCGCGCTGCTGAATCAGCGACTGGGCCGAACGGGTGCCGCAGACGCGCTGCGCCGCATAATCGACCCGCGCCTTCAGCCGGTCCATGCCTTCCTGCGTGTCGAGGTTGAGATCGGCATAGCTGACGCGGGTGGAGACGGTGTCGCCGAAACCGGTCGCGGCGTTGGCGGAGGGGACGAAGGCGAAGGCGGCCACGCCCGCAGCGGCGGACATGATCGCGGCCTTTGCATAACCGTTGTTGAACATGACAATTCCTTCCAGTCGAGGGGCAATCGCAAAGAGTCGGCGCATCGAGGGGATGCGTTTGCGCAGCGGGCCGGGGGGCCGGGGAGCATCGCTGGCCCGCCGCGCATTTCCGGGATAGCGCACAGCCTGTTGCGAGGCATTCGCGGCTCGACGGAGGGCTTATGGCGTCGTCCAACGGCTGGCGCCGGCCACCAACCGACAAATGGCGTCGACGAGCGTCGGCGCGCCCCGCCAGGCGGCGATTTCAGAGTCCAGGATGCGGCGCCGGGGCCGGCGGCTAGCTCCGCCGGCGCGCGGCGACCGTAGTGGCGGCGAGATCGTAGGTGACGTTGCCGACGGTGCGCAGGAGATCGGGGATCTGCTCGACCGCGACGAACAGCGCCAGCGGCGCAAGCGGCACGCCCATCGCCAGCGCGATCGGCACGGTGGTGATGAAGAAGGTGACGGTGCTGGGGATGCTGACCGAGGCGAGGCTGATGACTGCGGCGACCAGCGTGCCGGCGATCATCGCCGTCAGACCCGGCGTCACGCCCGCCAGCATCGCCACATAAAGCACGATGCCAAGATTGGCCGCCGGGCTAGTCGCGCGCATCAGCGCGACAGCCATCGGCAGGACGATCGCCGGCTTCTCCTCGCCCAGACCGAGCGGGCCGCGCGCGGCATCGATCATCGCGGGAAGCGCCGCGAGCGAGCTTTGCGTCGACAGGCCGATCGACTGGGCGGGAAGCGCCGCGCGGGCGAAGCGGCCGAAGGGTTGCCGCCCGAACAGGACCGCCAATACATAGCCCCCTGCCGTCACGATCGCGAGAATGACGAGGTAAAGCGCAAGATAATGCGCCAGCCCGCCGATCGCGGCGAGCCCGGTGCGCGCCGCCGTCGCCAGGCCAAGCGCAAAGACGCCGAGCGGCGCGAAAGCCAGCACCCAGCGGACGATGACCAGCATCGTGTCCGTGATCGCGGCCATCAGATCCATGATCGCCGTCCGGCCGCCGACGGAAATGCGCGAAGCGGCGAAACCGAAGATCAGCGCGAAGATGACGAGCGGCAACATCGCCGAATCCGCCGCCGCCTTGACCGGATTGGCGGGAATGATCGAACGCAGCCATTCGCCGATCGGCGGGATGGTCGGCACCGGCTCCGCGCTCGCCAGGCCGCCGCGCAGCGCCGCCGCCGCCGCCGGGTTGAGCGGAAACAGATCGAGGAGCAGCGGATAGACGATCGCGCCGACCAGCGCCGATGTGAGCAGAACCAGCGCGAAAACGAGCATCGCCCGCGCGGTGACGCCGCCCGCCTCCGCCGCCTCGGCCGCAACGCCGACCCCCTGAACGAGCAGCGCGAAAACGAGCGGGACGATCGTCATCCGCAGCGCATCGAGCCAGATGCCGCCGATCGGATCGGCGACCGCCGCTACCTGCGGCGCCCGCGCCGGCGCGACGGCGGCGAGCAGCGCGCCCACGGCAAGCCCCAGCAGCAGACCGCCAAGGATCAGCCAGGCGCCCGAAAGTCGCTTCATTCGTCTCCGGCCCCCCGCTGCCCCGAAAGGCCCATGCTTGCCGCAGCAGATCGCCCCCGGCAAGCCGCATCGCGGCCGGCGACAGGACGCGCGGATTAACCAGAAACGCCGTCGCCGCCTTTTACAACATGATGTTAACCATAGTGATTTTCAGCGGAAATCCGCCACTGGCATAGTCCATGCCTAGCGTTTCGCGTAACAGTTGCGAGGCGTATATGAACCGTTTTTGTCTGACCCTGGCGCTGACGGCCGTCGCCGCCATCGCCGCCCCCGCTTCGGCCGCGACGATCGCCAGCGTGGATCTGCGCGCACCGGCGAGCGACCTGCTGGGCGGACGCGCGGTCGACTTCACCGTCAACGGCGCGACGCTCAACACGCTGCCGAACGGCGTCGGCGGCTATATGGCCGACATGATGGCCGCGATGCTGGGCCGGCAGGTGACGCTGGCGGGCGGCGGCGCGGCGGCGGACAGCCTGATCTTCACCACCGACAATGCCGGCATGACCAGCATGAGCTTTGGCGGCGCGGTGACGATCAGCGGGATCAGCGGGATCCCCAATCTGGCGAACATGACGCTGCGCGCGGACGATGCCAACCTGCTGCGCGTGCGGCTGTGGACATCGACCGCGCAGCATTATGAGATCGTGCTGACGCCTTCGTTCGTCAGCGCGACCAGCGAGACTCTCGCGGGCGTTCCCGAGCCGGAAACCTGGGCGCTGCTGATCGCGGGCTTCGGCCTGGCGGGGGTCGGGTTTCGCTTTCGCGCCCGCGCGAAGGGGATTCAGCGCGCCCTGACGTAACGGCCGGGCGCATCCTCGATCGGCTTGAGCTTGCCCTTGCCGGGAATGCGCGCGCCCTTTGCCGGAACAGTCGCAGGCGCGATGCCGCGCAGCCAGCCGATCCAGTCCGGCCACCAGCTTCCTTTCGTCTCGGTCGCGCCGGCGATGAAATCGGCGAGCGAGGCGGTCGGGCCGTCATTGGTCCAGTACTGATATTTATGCGCGGCGGGCGGATTGACCACGCCAGCGATATGCCCCGATCCGGCGAGCAGAAAACGGATCGACCCTGCAAGCTGCTCGGTCAGCTTCCAGACGCTGTCGAGCGGGGCGATATGATCCTCGCGCCCCGCCTGGATATAGGCGGGGGTCTTTACGGCATGGAGATCGATCGGCGTGCCGCCGACGCTGATCGCGCCGGGCTGGACCAGCTTGTTGTCGCGATAAAGGTCGCACAGATAGGCGCGGTGCCATTTGGCCGGCAGGTTGGTGGTGTCGCCGTTCCAGTAGAGCAAGTCGAAAGGCGCATAGTCCTTCCCCAGCAGGTAATTGTTGACGACATAGTTCCAGATCAGATCGCGCCCGCGCAGCAGGTTGAAGGTCGCGGCCATGTAGCGCCCGTCGAGATAGCCGTCGGTTTCCAGCCCCTCGATCATCTTGAGCTGTTCGTCGTCGATGAAGTTGAGCAGATCGCCCGCGCGCGAGAAATCGACCTGTGCGGTGAAGAAGGTGGCGCTCGCCACCTTGCCCGCCTCGCCGCGCGCTGCGAGATAGGCGAGCGTCGCCGCCAGCGTCGTCCCCGCCACGCAATAACCGATCGTGTGGACAGCCGGCACGCCCAGCAGGTCGCGGACCGTATCGATCGCGTCGATCTGGCCGTGGATGATGTAATCGTCCCACGTCACGTCCTTCATCGACGCGTCGGCAGACTTCCACGACACCATGAACAGCGAGACGCCCTGATCGAGCGCCCAGCGCACGAAGCTCTTCTCCGGCGTCAGATCGAGGATGTAGAAGCGGTTGATCCACGGCGGAAAGACGACGAGCGGCGTCGCCAGCACGTCGGGCGTGGTCGGCGCATAGTGAATGAGCTGATAGAGCGGCGTTTCGTGAATCACCTTGCCCGGCGTGGTGGCGAGATTGTCGCCGACCCGGAACGCATCGGGCGCCGTGTGGCTGAGCTGGCCGCGCCCCATATCGGCCAGCATATGCTCCAGTCCCTTGAGCAGATTCTCGCCGCCGGTCTCAATCGTCTTTTCCATCACCTCGGGGTTGGTGAACGGGAAATTGGCGGGGCTCATCGCTTCGACCACCGACCGGGTGGCGAAACGCAGCCTTTCCTTCTGCGCCGCCGGCACATGCTCCAGCGCGTCGACGCCCCGCAGCATATGATCGGCGATCAGCAGATAGGATTGGCGAATCAGGTCATAGAGCGGATTGTCGCGCCAGGCAGGCGATGTGAAGCGCCTGTCCTTCGCGTGCGCCGGCTGCTCGGGTTCGGCCTTGGCGGGCTGAAGAAAACGTTCCCACAACTTGACGCTGTCAGCCCAGAAATCGGCCTGTGCGCGTGCGATCGCCGCGCCATCGGCGAAATCGAGCGCGGCCGCCCCCGGCGAAGCCGCGCCCGCAGCCTTCGCCAGTTCGTCCAGCCCATGCTCCATCATCATCTGCTGCGCGCGGCCGATCACCCACGTCCAATGCTGCATTTCCTGCAGGCTGGGTGGCGCGGCTGAACCGGGCTCTCTCGTTTCGGACATGAAAGCTCCTCTCCTGAGCGCAGCATAAGCGGGCAACGCCGCAGAACGGAAGCCGCAATTATCCGCATTTCGCTGGCGCGGGCGCGTGCTTTGGCCCACTATGGGGCTTCCAACCTTCCAACGGACCGGAGCCATGACCGAAGAGTTTTACCGCATTCGCCGCCTGCCCCCCTATGTCATCGCCGAAGTGAACGCGATGCGGGCGGCAGCACGCGCGCGCGGTGACGACATCATCGATCTGGGCATGGGGAATCCGGACCTGCCGCCGCCGCCGCACGTGATCGACAAATTGTGCGAAGTGGCGCGCAATCCCGACGCGCACGGCTATTCTGCGTCGAAGGGCATTCCCGGCCTCCGCAAGGCGCAGGCCAATTATTATCAGCGCCGCTTCGGCGTCGAACTCGACGCGGACAGCGAAGTCGTCGTCACGCTGGGATCGAAGGAAGGCCTGGCGAACCTCGCCCAGGCGATCACCGCGCCGGGCGATGTGGTGCTGGCGCCCAACCCCAGCTACCCGATCCACACATTCGGCTTCATCATCGCCGGCGCGACGATCCGTTCGGTCCCGACGACGCCTGACGAGCGCTATTTCGAGAGCCTTGAGCGCGCAGTGCGGTTCACCGTGCCCAAGCCCTCGGTGCTGGTGATGGGCTATCCGTCCAATCCGACCGCCGAAGTCGTCGACCTCGCCTTCTACGAACGCGTTGTCGCCTTTGCGAAGGAACATGGGCTGTGGGTGCTGTCCGACCTCGCTTATTCGGAAATCTATTTCGACTACCATCCGACGCCGTCGATCCTGCAGGTGCCGGGCGCCAAGGACGTCGCGGTGGAGTTCACGTCCATGTCCAAGACATACAGCATGGCGGGCTGGCGCATGGGCTTCGCGGTCGGCAACAAGACGCTGATCGCGGCGCTGACGCGGGTCAAATCCTATCTCGATTATGGCGCGTTCACGCCGATCCAGGCCGCCGCGGTGGCGGCGATCAACGGTCCGCAGGACATCGTCGAGCAGAACCGCCAGCTCTACAAGCGCCGCCGCGACGTGCTGGTCGAAAGCTTCGCGCGCGCCGGGTGGGACATTCCGCCGCCGCGCGCATCGATGTTCGCCTGGGCGCCGCTGCCGCCCGCGCTCGCGCATCTGGGCAGCCTTGAGTTCTCGAAGCAGTTGCTGACCCATGCCGGCGTCGCGGTGGCGCCGGGCGTCGGCTATGGCGAGGAAGGCGAAGGCTTCGTCCGCATCGCGATGGTCGAGAATGAACAGCGCATCCGCCAGGCGGCGCGCAACGTGCGCAAATATCTGCAAAGCATGGGAGTCAACACGCCCGCGCAAGGTGCGGCTTGATCGTCGACCGCATTATAAAAGGCGTCGAGAGTCACCCCCGGTCATTCGTCAAGGCCGTGACCTGGCGGATGATGGGGAGCATCGACACCTTCGTGCTCAGCTATCTCTTCACGCGCAACGTGAAGGCGGCGGGCGCGATCGCATCGACCGAGATCATCACGAAGATCGGGCTTTATTATGTGCACGAACGGCTCTGGTCGCTGAGCGACTGGGGCCATCGGCGCGAACGGGGCGGCCGCGAAACAACCTCCGTCAAAAATGGTAAATGAACCGAAAGTAATAGTAGCCGCATGCTTCAGCGCGTTATAGGCGGCCATCCCCTCTATTCGAGTCGATCGGACCGCACCATGATGTCATTTGCCGCCTTCCTTCGCAGCACCCGCCTGACCGCCATCGGCGCGGTCGCGCTGGCGAGCGCGGGCGCCGCGAATGCGACCGTCGCGACCGACTATAACGTCTTTATCTTCAACAACTTCTCCGAAACGAATTCGGAAGTGAACGGCGCGGCGGCGGCCGGCGGCAACGTGACCTTCACGAGCTCGAGCGTCGGCGTCTCGCTGCCCAGCGGCTATGGCGCGGCCTCGCTCGTCGCAGGCAACAACCTGAGCTACACCAACGGCCAGGTGTTCAACGGCGATGTCCGCGTCGGCGGCAGCCACACCACCAGCGGCTTCAACATTCTCAACGGCACGTTGAGCACGGGGGTCAGCCCGGTCAATTTCGGGACCGAAGCGATCCGCCTGGGCGACATCTCGACCGCGCTGGCGTCGATGACCGCCAATGGCAACGTCGGCAATCCCTGGAGCGGCGCGCTGAGCTTCACCGGCGCCAACGCCGGCGTCAACGTCTTTAACATCACGACCGCCCAGCTTTCGGCGTCAAACCAGTTTCTCGTGAACATCCCCACCGGATCGGTGGCGCTGTTCAACGTCGCGGGCGGCAGCGCATCGGTCAACTGGTCGAGCTTCAACCTGGGCGGGTCGAACGCTTCGGACCTGCTCTTCAACTTCGCAAACGCCGGATCGCTCACGATCAACGGAAGCTGGTCGGGCAGCATCCTCGCCCCGCTCGCCAGCGTCACCGCCAATTACGGCGCGTTCAACGGCCAGTTGTTCGCCAGCAACCTGACGAGCACGACCGAGTTCTACAATGTGAAGTTCAAGGGCGACCTGCTCGATCCGTCGTCGCCGGGCGTGCCCGAGCCGGCGACCTGGGCGCTGCTCATCACCGGCTTCGGCCTTGCCGGCGTCGCCATCCGCCGCCGCGCGCGGATCAGCGTCGCCGCCTGACGGGCGAGCCGCGAAGGGGCTTGCGCGGCCGGAGGCGATCCGCCATCGCCCGCGCATGGCTCGTTCCGACTTCGCATTCTCGACTCCGCTGCGCGTCCGCTGGGCGGAGATCGACGCCCAGAACATCGTCTTTAACGCCCGCTATCTCGACTATGCCGACATAGCGGTGACCGAATATTGGGAAGCGGCGGACGCCCATGCCGGGCAGGACAAGCCGCTGGAGTTCAACGTCGCGCGATCGACGATCAACTATCGCAAGCCGATCCGCGCGCGCGAGAAGCTCGATCTCTTCATCCGTATCGCGCGCTTCGGCACGACGAGCATGACGCACGCGATCGAAATCCACGGCGCCGATGCGGACGGCGACGATCTGCGCGCGGAGATCGAACTGATCTCCGTCCATGTCGATCTGTCGACCGGCAGGCCGCAGCCCATCCCCGACTCGTTCAAGCAGCGCTTTGCGCGCTTCGACGAGCGCGCGGCGCGGATCGACGAGCGCGCTTGATCCCCCGCGCAGCGAGGGCATTCTCGCGCGACGCAGAAAATGGGAGGATCATCGCCATGAGGATGTTGTTCGCAGCGGCACTGGCGGCCAGTGCGCTCGCCACGCCAGCCTTAGCAAAGCCCGCCGACTATGCCGCCGCCGTCACGACGCCGGGGCGCGCGGCCGAGGACCTTGCGCTCGACACCGGGCGCAAGCCTGCCGATGTGCTCGATTTTCTCGGTCTTAAGAAAGGCATGACCGCGCTCGATGCGATGGCGGGCGAGGGTTATTATTCGGAGATCATGGCCCGCTTCGTCGGCGCGAGGGGCAAGGTGATCGCATGGGTTCCCCGCCAGTTCATCGACGACAAGACCAGGGCGCGCCTGGACGCGATCCAGTCGCGCACCGGCAATGTGGCGATCGACGACCAACCCTTCGAGAGCTTCGCCGCCCGGCCGAACAGCCTTGATTTCGTGCTCTATCATCTCGCCTATCACGACCTCTACTGGTCGAGCGAGAAGTACAAGATTCCCCAGATCGACCCCGCCGATTCGCTGAAAACGCTGTTCGCGGCGGTGAAGCCCGGCGGGATCGTGGGGGTCGTCGACCATGTCGGCCCCGCAGGCGATACGCGGGCGGTGGTGGACAAGCTCCACCGCATCGACCCGGAGGTGGTGAAGGCCGACTTCAGGCGCGCCGGGTTCGAGCTGGTCGGCGAAAGCCCCCTGCTCCGCGTCGGCGGAGACGATCACAGCAAGCTGGTGTTCGACCCCGCCGTGCGCGGCAAGACCGACCGCTTCATCCTGAAGTTCAGAAAGCCCGGATAAGAGGCGTCTCTCCCCTCGCAATGACGAGGGCTAGAAGCCGACGATCTCGCCATCTTCGAGCCGATGGGTGCAGCCGAGCGCGACGGCATCGTCGCTGGCGTCGAGCGCGGCGACCGTCACCCAGCCCTGACGCCGCAGCGCGGCCGCCTGCGCAGGATCGACGCCGAGCGGAAGAAACAGCCGGTCGCGCGCGGACGCACCCGCCAGCCGCTCGACCAGCGGATCGGGGTAGAGCGAGAAACCGATCGCCGGTTCCTCCAGGCCGTCGCCGTGCATGATCGCGTAGGAACCGCCCCGCCCGATCTCACCCGCGAGCCCGTCGACGAACAGTGAGAAGCCGAACCAGCTCTGATATTCAAAGCCGTGACGTTCGGTGGGATCGAGCGTGATCGTGGCGTGCCCGGCAAGCGGCGCAGCGATCCGGCGAATGGCCTCGATCCGGCTGGCGAGAACGCCGCCGGCGTCGATCGTCTCCAGCCGGGCCAGCGCATTCTCAAGCGGACCAGCGGCGTGGATCAGCGGCAGATAGGCGTCGGCCCCGATCGCCGCGAGGCCGCCCGCATCCTTGGCGTCGAGCAGCGCGCGGACGCGATCGATGCGATCGGCGGGCAGCGGGAACGGCCCGGCCGCCAGCGTGTCGACCAGATCGGGCAGCGTCAGATCGACGGTGATCGCCCCTGCCCCCGCCGCCTCGAGCGCGGCGATGGCGACGGCGACGATCTCCGCAGCGGCGGCGACGGTGTCGCGGCCGATCAGTTCGGCGCCGAGCTGGATCAGCTCGCGTTCGGGGGCGAGCTGGGTGGCGCGCAGCTTGATGACGCTGCCGGCATAGGAAAGCCGCAGCGGCCGCGCGCGGTGCGCCATCCGCGTGGCGGTGATGCGGCCGACCTGCGTCGTGATGTCGGGCCGCAGCGCGAGCGTGCGTTGCGACACCGGATCGACGAAGCGCAGCAGATCCTGCGCCCGCGCCGATTTCAGCCGCCCGACCAACGCCTCCTCGAACTCGGCAAGCGGCGGCGAGACGCGTTCATAGCCATAGGCCGCGATCGCATCGAGCGCTGCGCGCTCGACCGCCGCCGCAGCCTCGGCGGCGGGCGGCAGCCGGTCGCGAAGTCCCTCGGGCAGAAGGCCGGGCGCGATCATCAGAACTTCAGCGCCTTCACGGTCTTGACGCCGGGGAGGCGGTGAAGCTCCCGCAAAAGGGCCTCGGGCACGGGCGAATCGACGGAGAGCAGCAGCACCGCCTCGCCGCCCGCAGTGCGGCGGCCGAGGTGGAACGTGCCGATGTTCACGCCCGCTTCGCCAAGCGCAGTGCCGAGACGACCAATGAAGCCCGGCGCATCGACATTGACGACATAGAGCATGTCGCCGGCGAGATCGGCTTCAACCTTCACGCCGAAAATCTCGACGAGGCGCGGCTGCGCATCGGCAAAGAGGGTGCCGGCGACCGATTTCTCGCCCTCCTCGGTCTTGACCGAGACGCGGACGAGCGTGTGGTAATCGCCTTCGCGGTCATGGCGCACCTCGCGCACGTCGAGCCCGCGCTCCTTGGCGAGGAACGGCGCGTTGACCATGTTCACCGTGTCCGAATAAACGCCCATCAGCCCCGCGAGCACGGCGCCCGTGATCGGCTTCTGGTTGAGTTCGGCGGCGGCGCCTTCGACCTCGATCGCCACGCCCGAAAGCGCGTCATGCGCCAACTGGCCGACGAGCGAACCGAGCTTTTCGGCCAGCGCCATATAGGGCTTGAGCTTCGGCGCTTCCTCGGCCGAGAGCGACGGGACGTTGAGCGCGTTGGTGATGCCGCCGGTCAGCAGATAATCCGAAATCTGTTCGGCGACCTGGATCGCGACATTGACCTGCGCCTCGTCGGTCGACGCGCCAAGATGCGGGGTCGACACGAAATTGGGCGTGCCGAACAACGGGCTTTCCTTCGCCGGTTCCTCGACGAACACGTCAAGCGCCGCGCCGGCGATGTGCCCCGAATCGAGCCCGGCCTTGAGCGCCGCCTCGTCGATCAGCCCGCCGCGCGCACAGTTGACGATGCGCACGCCCTTCTTCGTCCTGGCGAGATTCTCGGCCGAGAGGATGTTGCGCGTCTGATCGGTCAGCGGCGTGTGGAGCGTGATGAAATCGGCGCGCGCCAGAAGATCGTCGAGCGTCACCTTCTCGATGCCCAGCTCGATCGCGCGTTCGGCGGACAGGAAGGGATCATAGGCGACCACCTTCATTTTCAGCCCCAGCGCGCGATCGGCGACGATCGAGCCGATATTGCCCGCACCGATCAGGCCGAGAACCTTGCTCGTCACCTCGACGCCCATGAAGCGGTTCTTTTCCCACTTGCCCGCCTGCGTCGAGGCGTCGGCCTCCGGAATCTGCCGAGCGAGCGCGAACATCAGCGCGATGGCGTGTTCGGCCGTAGTGATCGAGTTGCCGAACGGCGTGTTCATCACCACCACGCCCTTCGCCGAAGCCGCAGGGATATCGACATTGTCGACGCCGATGCCCGCGCGACCGACGACCTTCAGGTTGGTCGCGGCTTCGAGCACTTCCTTCGTCACCTTGGTGGCCGAGCGGATGGCGAGACCGTCATAATCGCCGATGATCGCGATCAGTTCATCCTTGGTCAGGCCGGGCTTTTCATCGACCTCGACGCCGCGTTCGCGGAAGATCGCGGCGGCCTTGGGATCCATCTTGTCGGAAATCAGCACCTTGGGCATTTTTCGGTCCTTCTTGCCGCATCCGGCCCCGCCATCCCCTGGGGATTCGGGTCGTCCGGACGCGGTTCAATAATGTTGACGTCTATGGTCGTGGACCCCCGACGGGCGGGGACCGGAGAATGGTTCAGCCGCGCAGCTCGGACCAGGCCCAGTCGAGCCAGGGGCCGAGCGCCGCGACGTCCGATGCATCGACGGTCGCGCCGCACCAGATGCGCAGGCCAGCCGGCGCGTCGCGATAGCCGGCGATGTCATAGGCCGCATCCTCGGCCTCGAGCAGCGCCGCGAACTTCTTGATGAAGGCCTCGTCGGCGCCCGCGACCGTCAGGCAGACGCTGGTTTTGGAACGGCTGGCCGGATCGGCGGCGAGATGGCCGAGCCAGTCGCGTTCGGCGACGATCTTGTCGAGCGCCGCAGCGTTGGCCTCGCAGCGGGCGAGCAGCCCGGCCGATCCGCCGATGTCCTTCGCCCATTCGAGCGCGAAGATCGCATCCTCGACCGCCAGCATCGACGGGGTGTTGATCGTCTCGCCCTTGAACACGCCTTCGGCCAGCGCGCCCTTCGAGACGAGGCGGAATACCTTGGGCAGCGGCCATGCGGGCGTGTAGGTTTCGAGACGCTCTACGGCGCGCGGACCGAGGATCAGGACGCCGTGGCCGCCCTCGCCGCCCAGCACCTTCTGCCAGGAGAAGGTGGCGACATCGATCTTGTCCCACGGCAGATCGTAGGCGAACACCGCGCTGGTCGCGTCGGCGAAGCTGAGGCCCTCGCGGTCGTCCGGGATCCAGTCGCCGTTCGGCACGCGCACGCCAGAGGTCGTGCCGTTCCAGGTGAAGAGCACATCGTGCGACCAATCGACCGCGCCCAGATCGGGAAGCCGGCCATAATCGGCGCGAATCACCGTCGGATCGAGCTTGAGCTGCTTGGCGGCGTCAGTGACCCAACCTTCACCGAAGCTTTCCCACGCCAGCGTGGTGACGGGACGCGCGCCGAGCATCGTCCACATCGCCATTTCAAAAGCGCCGGTATCCGAACCGGGAACGATGCCGATGCGGTGCGTATCGGGCAGACGCAGCATTTCGCGCATCAGATCGATGGCATATTGCAGGCGGCCCTTGCCCAGCTTCGAGCGGTGCGAGCGACCGAGCGACCCGGTGGCGAGTCGATCGGGCGACCAGCCCGGCGGCTTGGCGCAGGGACCAGACGAGAAATGGGGGCGATTGGGTTTGGTAGCGGGGCGATCGAGGCGCGCAGGCGCGCTCGTGGCGTCAGTCACAGTCATGTCAGTCTCTCCTTTCAGAGAGCACGCGCCGCGTTGGGACGGCGTGGCCCGCCGACGGCTTTAGTCGCGCCGCGCGCATTGTCAAATGACAATCGGGACGGACACAGATAGGCCCTGCGCATGGACGCGCTTACCCTCTTTGGCCTTTTCGCGGTTTCGGCGATGCTCGTCGCCTATGCTCTGGAAGCGCGATCGCACTGGTGGACGCTGATCTTCGCCGGCGCCTGCGCGCTCGGCTCGATCTACGGATTCCTGCAGGGCGCCTGGCCGTTCGGACTGGTCGAAGGCATATGGTCGCTGGTCGCGCTCCGGCGCTGGCGGCGGCTAAAGACGGCTGAAGCGCAAGGATAATCGACGAAACGTGCCGATCAGGCGGAGGACGGTTTCGACATTGGCGCCGGCCCCTGCCATGATTGGCATCGTGGGTATGGGCGTGGGCATGGGGCGTATCGGCAGGCCCGCATCGGGCGCGGCGATCATCGCCTCGCTGCTGCTCGCGTCGTGCGCCGGCGATCATGGCCGCAAGCCGCAGCGCCGCCCCACCCCCGAAGCGCAGCGCCCGCCCGGCATCAACGCCGCCCAGACCAAACAATGCCTGGCCGGGCTCGACAGGCAGGGCGTGCAATATCAGCCGCTGCCCGACCGCGACTTTGGCGGCGGCTGCCTTGCCTACGGCTCGGTCAAACTGCTCGACGTCGGCACGCCGATCACCAATCTGGGCGCGATGACCTGCTCGCTGGCCGGCAATTTTTCCGCCTGGGTGCGCTTTGCAGTGGTGCCGGCGTCGCGCCAGTGGCTGGGCAGCGAAGTGACGCGAGTCGAGACCTTCGGCACCTATGCGTGCCGCAACATCAACGGCGCGGCGTCGGGCAAGCTTTCCGAGCATGCCCACAGCAACGCGGTCGACGTCGCCGCCTTCGTGCTGGCGGACGGGCGACGCATATCGGTGAAGGCCGATTACCGATCGCCCGACCCCAAGATTCAGGGCTTTTTCAACGCAGTCCATATATCGGCGTGCAAGCGGTTCGGGACGGTTCTCAGCCCCGATTACAACGCGCTCCATGCCGATCATCTGCATCTCGACATGGGGCGCGGCCCTTTCTGCCGCTGACGCGCATTCTTGAACCGTAACGCAGACGCGCTAATAGAATAGGGATGACAGATACTATCGTTCCCTCGCGCGTATTCCCCGATGCGCGCAAGGCGGCCGACGTCGCCGCCAAGCATTCGATCCACACCCCGCAGACAGAAAGCCCCGCCTATCGGCTGGCGTTCCAGGACGACGAGTTCCTGCTGCGCGAGGATCTGCGCCCGGTGCGTTTCCAGCTTGAATTGCTGAAACCCGAACTGCTGCTCGACGAAGCGAATATCGCGTCGATGTTCGTCTTTTACGGATCGGCGCGGATTCCCGAGCCGTCCAAGGCGCAGGCGCTGCTCGACGCGGCGACCGATCCCAAGGCGCATGCGATCGCCGAGCGGCTTGTCGCCAAGTCCAAATATTATGAAGTCGCCCGCGATCTGGCGCGGCTGGCGAGCGGTTTCCCGCGCGACATGGCCGGCAAGCGCCACTTCGTCGTCTGTTCGGGCGGCGGGCCTTCGATCATGGAGGCCGCCAACCGCGGCGCGAACGACGTCGGCGCGGAGACGGTGGGGCTCAACATCGTGCTGCCGCACGAGCAGGCGCCCAACCCCTATGTGACCCCGGCGCTGAGCTTTCAGTTCCACTATTTTGCGCTGCGCAAGATGCACTTCCTGCTGCGCGCGCGCGCGGTGGCGGTATTCCCCGGCGGCTTCGGCACCTTCGACGAAACGTTCGAGCTGCTGACGCTGATCCAGACCGGCAAGATCAGCCGCATCCCGATCCTGATGTTCGGGCGCGATTTCTGGGAGCGCGTCGTCAATTTCGAGGCGCTGGCCGACGAAGGCGTAATCAACCACCGCGACCTCGACCTCATCACCTGGTGCGAAAACGCCGAGGAAGCGTGGGAGATGGTCACGCATTTCTGGCGCGACAAGGAATAAGGCGTTCGCGCATCAGCGTGACGATGGCCGCTGTAGGGAATGGCGAAAAACCGCCCTTTCGCGCCCGCGAAGTTGACAAAGTTGAGACGCTGGAGCGCTGTTCTCAACGTGCGGGCGGCGGCGATGTCAAAGAGCGGCGGGCAATGTTCCGCAGCAATAGACGATCGGCCCCCTGTAGGACAGCATGGCCGAAGCGGGGGCAGCCGCGCCGGCGGCCCCCTGCCCAGGATCAGACCAGAGCGATGTCCGGCGCGTCCTCAGCCTTCATGCCGATGACGTTGTAGCCGGCGTCGACATGATGAATCTCGCCGGTGACGCCCGCCGAGAGATCCGACAGGAAATAGAGGCCTGAGCCGCCCACATCCTCGATCGTCACGGTGCGGCGGAGCGGCGCGTTCAGCTCGTTCCACTTGAGTATATAGCTGAAGTCGCCGATGCCGCGCGCAGCGAGCGTCTGGATCGGCCCCGCCGAGATGGCGTTCACGCGGATATTTTCCGGCCCCATGTCGACCGCAAGATATTTGACGCTGGTTTCCAGCGCGGCCTTGGCGACGCCCATGACGTTGTAGTGCGGGATCACCTTTTCGGCGCCGTAATAGGTCAGCGTCAGGATCGATCCGCCCTCGGGCATCATCGCGCGCGCGCGCTTGGCCACCGCGACCAGCGAATAGGCCGAGATGTTCATCGTCATCAGGAAATTGTCGAGCGAAGTGTCATAATAGCGCCCGCGCAACTGGCTCTTGTCCGAAAAGCCGATGGCGTGGACGAGGAAATCGATCGTCGGCCAGCTTTCCTTGAGCGTATCGAACGCCACGTCGAGCGCCGCCATATCCGACACGTCGCAATCGATGAGCAGATCGGAGCCAAGTTCTTCGGCAAGCGGCTTCACCCGCTTCAAAATCGCATCGCCCTGGTAGCTGAAGGCGAGTTCGGCGCCCGCTTCCTTCAGCCTTTTCGCAATGCCCCAGGCGAGGCTCTTGTCATTGGCGAGGCCCATGATCAGGCCGCGCTTTCCCTTCATCAGGCCGTTCACGCTTCTTCTTCCCTTTCCGCGTCAGCCACAGTCCTAGCGTCCTTTAGACCCGGACCGGGCGCTTCCGCCAGCGCTGCGTTGAGTTCCGCGCCCACCACAAGCCCCAGCCCGATCACGTAGAAGAAGAGGAGCGAGACGATGACGCCGGCAAGGCTGCCATAGGTGCGATTATAGGATCCGAACAGCGCGATGACGACCGGAAGCAATTCCGTCGTCACTTGCCACCACACGGCCACCAGCAACGCGCCGGGCCATTTCGGATAGGCGCGGCTGCGGTAGCGCACCGGCGTGAGCGAGTAGAAGATGATGTAAAGCGCGACGAACAGCGCAATCGCCGGAACCAGCTTGGTCACGCCCAGCATGTTCTGCGGTTGCGCCGCGATAGGCACCAGCCGATACATGAACTGTTCGACGCCGGTCAGCAGCACCTGCGCGGTGAAGGCGAACATGGCGAGCACGACCGAGCCGATGATGATCCCGATCGACATCAGCCGATATTCGTAGAAAGGCCGGGTGTGCGTGACGCCGTAGGCGCGGCGCAGGATCTCGCGGATCGTCTCGATAAAGCTCGCCGTGCTCCACAGGCCGACGAGCGCGCCAAGCCAGAGCAGATTGCCCGAGCGGACGGCCAGCACATCGGCAATGGGCTGGCGCAGCACATCGGCGACGCTGGGCGGCACGGTGCGCAGAAACAGGACAACCGCCTCGCGCCCTTCCTGCGTCTGGCCGAAGATCTGGGCGACGGCCGCCAGCACGATGAAGAACGGAAAGAGCGTGAGCAGCGAGAGATAGGCGAGGTTGCCCGCGTGGACGAAGCCTTCGTTGAACAGGCCAACGACGACGCGCTTGACGATTTCCCAAGCCTTCAGCGGCGGCAGACGCGGGGCGACCGCATCCGGCGTCTTTCGCCGCGCCTCGGGCGAAAGCGGCGAGACTTCGTCGGCCACGCCGATCACACCCCCAGCGCGGCGCGCGGGTTCCCAAGATCCTTGTCCTTATAGGTCTCGGCAAAGGCATGAAGATCGGCGTCGTCCTTGGGCAGGTCGACAAGCAGCGTGACGAGCTGCGCGCCGCGCCCCGACTTGCCGTGGAAGCCCTTGTCCTTAAGGCGCAGCGTACGCCCCGAGGTCGAGCCGGCGGGGATGGTCAGCGTCACCGGCCCGTCGACCGTGGGCACGCGCACCTTGCCGCCCAGCACCGCTTCGGGAAGCGTGATCGGCAGATCGAGGCGGACATCGTCGCCATCGCGCGTGAAGAAGCGGTGAGGCACGACCTCGATCGTGACGATCGCATCGCCCGCGCCGCCGGGGCCGGGTTCGCCCTTGCCCGCAAGCCGCATCTGGGTGCCGTCCTCAACGCCGGCGGGCAGCTTCAGATCGATCGTCTTGCCGTCGCCCAGCGTGATGCGCTGATCGCGCCGCGCCGCCGCGTCCTCGAACGGCACGCGCAGCCGATAGGCGATGTTCGCGCCCCTGGCCGGAGGCGCCGAGCGACGGCCGAAGCCGCCGGCGAAACCGCCGCCGCCGCGCCCGCCGAAGATGCCTTCAAAAATATCAGTGAAGTCGCCGGAACCGCCGCCCGAAAAGTCAAAGCCGCCGGCGCTGTCAGCGCCCGGGCGGAAGCCCCCCGCCCCCTGCCCGCGCGCGCCGAAGCCGGCATAGGTCGGGTTGCCGTCGCCATCGATCTCACCCCGATCGAACTGACCGCGCTTGTCCTTGTCGTTCAGCAGATCATAGGCCGAGGTCACCTGGCTGAAGCGCTCGGCGGCCTTGGGATTGTCTTTGTTGCGGTCGGGATGAAGCTCCTTGGCGAGCTTGCGATAGGCCTTCTTGATGTCGGCCTCGGTCGCGGTGCGCGCCACCCCCAGAATTGCGTAAGGATCAGCCATCGTCTCTCGCTTGTACGTCTTTCGCCTGAATAAAATTGCACTCTGCCATGAAGATTGGGGTTAAGCGCCCCCAAGTCCAGTGTCAGGCGGCCATTTCGGTGATCGGCTCGACATCGACCGAGACGCTCATCGCCTGCGCGCCCGAACCAAGGACGATGCCGTCGATCGGCGCAATCTCCGAATAGTCGCGCCCGATCGCCATCACGATATGGTCTCCCGCCATCCAGATGCCGTTGGTGGGATCGAGCCCGATCCAACCGCGATCCGGGCCGCACCACAGCAAGACCCAGGCATGGGTGGCGTCGGCGCCGACGAGCCTTTCCTGCCCGGGCGGCGGAATCGTGCGGATATAGCCGCTGGCATAGGCGGCGGGCAGGCCGGCGGCGCGCAGCCCGGTAATCATCACCTGCGCGAAATCCTGGCAGACGCCGCGCCGCTTGGCGAAGGCCTCCGCCGGGGTCGTCTCGGTCACCGTCGCGGCCGGATCGAACTCGAACTCATGCTGGATCCGGCGCGCGAGCGCGATGCCGGCTTCGAGCGCGCCGGCGCCCGGCGGCAGGCTTTCGGCGCACCAGTCCGCAATCCCGGCGTCAAGCGGGATCAACGGCGAAGGGAAGAGATAATTTGCAGGGCCGGCGGCCGAAAGATCGCGGCTCTCGCGCGCCAGCCGGGCGACGGTCGCGAGATCGGGATCGTCGATCGAGGGGACCGGAACCAGCCGGTCGATGCGGACGCGCGCGCTGCTCACGATCTCCAGCCCGCGCACGGCCTGCTCGACGACGACGCGATCGACATTGGCGAGCGAGGCGTCGGCGCGCGCCGGGCTGATCCGCCCGCCGGGATTGACGCTGAGATCATAGTCCAGAAGGTGCTGGCCTTCCCAGTCGATCGGCTTCAGCCGCAGGTTGCAGCGCGCGAAACGCGCGGGCGCGGCGTAGGTGAAGCGCGTGGAATGGCGGATATTGTAGATCAAGCGAGCGTGAACCCCGGTGCGCGGATCGTTTCCGCCCCGCGCAGGAAGAAGCGGCGCGACACCGCGTCGGAAAGCGCAAGCAGGCGGTTTTCGATCGCCTGGACGGCGTCGCCTTCGAGCGTCGCGGCCTCGGCCGTGGCGATCGCGGCGGCAAGCTGGGTGGCGACGGCCTGATGTTCCTCGGCCATGCCGTCGTCGCGCAGCGTCGGCAACGCCTTCAGATGCTCGGCGATGCGATCGACCTGATAGGCGAGCGAACGCGGATTGGAGGGATCGAGCGTGACGAGATCGCGCGCCGGGGCGATCGCGAGGCCGGTCAGGTAACGCTGGCGATAGCTGATCTGGCTGCCCGCGAGATCGAGCAGCGCGGTCAGGTCGTCGGCGCTCGCGTCGACCCCGGCGAAAGCGCGGAGCAGGCGGCAAATGGTGACGCCGCGTTCGAGCCGCCGGCCGAGATCGTGGAAACGCCAGGCATCGGTGCGCGCCATATGCTCGGCCGCGAGCCCCGCGAGCGCCGCGAAACGCTGCTGCAGCGCCCCCGAACGCTCGACCATGCCGCGCCCCCGGGCGGGACCGGCGTCCAGCAGCCGCCAGAAATCGCCCGACAAGCGCTCCCGCGATCCTTCGCCGATCGCGCGGGCGAGGCCAAGCAGGGTGCGGACGCTGGCCGTTTCCTCTTCGTCGTCGAGCGCGGCATGAGCGAGCTGGACGATGTTGCGTTCACCCGCCTGCGACCGAGCAAAGGCCGCGCCGCTTGCGACGAGCAGCGCACGGAGCCGCGCCGTCGTCTCCGCCGACAGCCCCGCGCCGCCATCGGCATCGGCGTCAGTCGACGCGCCGAGCGCAGTGCGCACCATCGCCAGCGTCGCCTCGCCGCGCTCCAGATAGCGGCCGAGCCAGTAAAGATTGTCGGCGACGCGGCTGGGCAAGGTGCCGGGGTTGCGCCTGATCTGGACTGAATCGCCGGCGGGGAGCAGCGATACGCGCTCGACCGGGCAGTCGCTGACCACGATCACGTCGGCCGAGCGATCGCCGTCGCCCATCACCGCGGCGCGCGTGTCGGCATTGTCGCCGATCCGCGCGAAACCGCCGGGCATGACGCGCCACCGGCCATCGGCGTCGCGTGCTGCAAAGACGCGGAGGGTGAAGGGACGCGGCGCAAGCTTGCCTTCGGCGACCGTCGCCATCGTCGAGAGACGGACGACTTCCTGCCCGACATAATCCATCGGACGGCGCGCGAGATCGGCGAGCAGCGCCGCGCGCTCGGCGCCTTCGATCTCCGCGCCGATGCGCGCGCGGCCGCCGTCCAGCCCCCGCGGCGTGGCGGCGAAGGCGCGGCCGATCACCATCGCATCGAAATTGTCGCGGACATGATCGAGCTCCTCCGCGCCCCCGCACCACCAGGTGGCGATATTGGGGATGAGCAGATCGCGGCCGGTGAGGCGGACCGAAAGGCGCGGCAGGAAAGCGCTGATCGCGGGCGATTCGAGCACGCCCGCGCCCGGCGCATTGGCGACGACGACATTGCCCGCCGCCATCG
>QFNN01000185.1 GCA_003240855.1 Sphingomonas sanxanigenens | reverse complement strand
TCGAGATCGCCGTCAAGCACGTCCGACGGGCTTGTCGATGTCACGCCGGTGCGCAGATCCTTCACCAACTGATAGGGCTGGAGGACGTAGGACCGGATCTGGTGGCCCCAGCCGATGTCGGTCTTGGTCGCATTCTGCGCATTGGCGGCGGCTTCGCGTTCGGCCAGTTCGCGTTCGTAGAGGCGGGCGCGAAGCTGGTTATAGGCCTCGGCCTTGTTCTTGTGCTGCGAACGCTGATTCTGGCACTGCACCACGATGCCCGTCGGCAGGTGGGTGATACGCACCGCGGAATCGGTCGTGTTGATGTGCTGGCCGCCCGCGCCCGATGCGCGATAGGTGTCGATGCGCAGGTCGCTTTCGTTTATCTCGACGTCGATATTGTCGTCGATCACCGGATAGACCCAGATGCTCGAAAAGCTGGTGTGACGCCTGGCCGAGCTGTCATAGGGGCTGATGCGGACGAGGCGGTGGACGCCGCTTTCGGTCTTGGCATAGCCATAGGCGTTCTCGCCCTTGATGAGCAGGGTGGCGGATTTGATGCCCGCCTGTTCGCCGGCATGATAATCGACCAGCTCGACTTTCATCCCATGGCGTTCGGCCCAGCGCGTGTACATGCGCTGCAGCATTTCCGCCCAGTCGTTGCTTTCGGTGCCGCCCGCGCCCGAGTTGATTTCCAGATAGGTGTCGTTGGCGTCGGCCTCGCCGGCGAGGAGGGCCTTCACCTTGTCCTTCTCCGCGCGCCGGGCGAGCTCGGCCAGGTTGGCGACGCCCTCGTCGGCCAGCGCGTCGTCGCCCTCGGCTTCGGCGAGGTCGATCAGTTCTACCGTGTCGTTCAGCTCGGTCTCGATCGCGCGCGTGGCGGTGATCGCCTCGTCGAGGCGGCGGCGTTCGCGCATCACGTCCTGCGCGGCCTTGGCGTCGTTCCACAGCGTCGGATCCTCGACGCGGGCGTTCAGCTCGTCCAGGCGGCGCAGCGCGCGGTCCCAGTCAAGGAAGCGGCGCAGGAGCGCGAGCGCATCCTTGATCTGATCGGCATGGGCTTGCGCTTCGGCGCGCATAGTCTCGTTCCTCTATTCAAATATCCGTTCGTCCCGAGCCCTTCGACTGGCCGGCAAGCCAACCGATCAGCACGGACTTCGGCCCACCGGGCAAAAATCGCGGGACGCCGGGTTTCGCTCGGCCGTCCCTTGATTTCGCTCGGGGCGAACGGCGGGGTGTTCGCCGCGATTTAGTAGATACCGCCCTCGCGCTCAAGGAAGTCGCTGTCGCGCCCGCGCGCGGCGCCCGCAGCGGTCTTTTCCTTGGCGCGCTCGGCCAGCATTTCCTCGCGGCGGATGGTGCGGCGTGGTTCGCTTTCGGGTTTGAAGGCTTCCCAGATCACCGCCGCCTTCGGGTCGTCGTTCGGCCATGCGCCATAGACGCGGCGGCCCGAACGGCGATCGATGCGGACCATGCGGATGCCGGCCGCGGCGCGGAAGGGCACGATCGGCATATCCTTCATCGCATCCTTGGCGAACTGCTTGAAGATCGGCGCGGCCACGGTGCCGCCCTGCGCATAGCCGCCAAGCGATCGGGGCTGGTCATAGCCCATGTAAAGCCCCCCGATCAGGTCGGGCGATCCGCCGACGAACCACACGTTGGTCGGGCCGCTCGTGGTGCCGGTCTTGCCCATCAGCGGGCGACCCAGATCGCGCAGCGTCACGGCGGTGCCGCGCTGGACGACGCCTTCCAGGATGTGGACGACCTGATAGGCGGTCATCGCGTCCAGCACCTGCCTGCCGCGCACCGGCGGGCGCGGCATCGGCTTGCCGTCCCAGTCCTTTGCGTTGCAGCCGTTGCACGGCCGCGCATCGGCGCGGAAGATGACCTTGCCGTTTCTGTCCTGCACATAGTCGATCAGCGTCGGCTTCAGCTCGCGGCCGAGGTTGACGAGCATCGCATAGGCGTTGGTCAGCTTCATCACCGTGGTGTCGCCCGCGCCCAGCGCGATGGCGAGATAAGGCTGATAGTCGCCGATGTTCATCGCCTTGATGGTCTTGACGACGTTGGGCATCCCGGTCTGCGAGGCCGCGCGCACGGTCAT
>QFNN01000039.1 GCA_003240855.1 Sphingomonas sanxanigenens | reverse complement strand
GTTGCCGCGCGCGATGAAAGCCTTGAACTCCTTGAGCATGATGGGTCTCCCTCTACTGTTTCCGCGAACGGGCTAACTTCCCGTCCCGGCCGATGAAAGCAAGAGCGATTGCGGCGCGGGCAAGGCTACTGTATTTGGCGGGCAATACAGTTACGCCCCGAGAGGAGTGAGTTTATGGACCGTCGCCTGCTTGCCGCGCTTGCCACCCCCGCCATCGCGCTGTCGGTTTCGGCCTGCGGCATCAACAGCGTCCCCGCCGCCGAGGAGACGGCCAAGGCGCGCTGGGCCGACGTGCAGGCGCAATATCAGCGCCGCGCCAATCTGATCCCCAATCTCGTCGCGACGGTGAAGGGCTACGCCCAGCATGAAAATGACGTGCTGACGCAGGTGACCGAGGCCCGATCGCGCGCTTCCTCGGTCCAGCTCAGCGCCGACGATCTGAAGGATCCCGCGAAGGTCAAGGCGTTCCAGGACGCGCAGGGCTCGCTCAGCCAGTCGCTCGGCCGCCTGCTGGTGACGACCGAGGCCTATCCGGACCTCAAGGCCGACCAGAACTTCCTGTCGCTCCAGTCGCAGCTCGAAGGCACCGAGAACCGCATCACCATCGCGATCCGCGACTATAACGAAGCGGTGCGCGCCTATAACACGATGATCCGCACCTTCCCCGACATCATCGGCGCGAAGCTGGTCCACGGTGCCAAGCCGATGACCCCGTTCGAGGCGACCACGCCCAACGCCGACCAGGCCCCCAAGGTCGATTTCGGCACGAAGGGCTGAACCGCGGCGGAGTAAAGCCGATGACCGCCATAACGATGCGGCGGAGGGCATGGCAGACAGGCGTGGCGTGGTTGCTGTTCGCGCTTGCCCTGCTGCTGGCCCCCGCCGCGTACGCCCAGACCTTCCCCAAGCTCACCGGCCAGGTCGTCGACGATGCGCATCTGCTCGATCCCGCGCAGACCGCCGATCTCACTGCGAAGCTCGCTGCGATCCAGCAGGCGAGCGGGCGGCAGTTCGTCGTCGTCACGCTGCCCAGCCTCGAAGGCTATGAGATCGAGGATTATGGCTACCGTCTAGGCCGCGCCTGGGGGATCGGCAGCAAGAAGGAGAATGACGGCGTCCTGCTGATCGTCGCGCCCAACGAACGCAAGGTGCGGATCGAGGTCGGCTACGGGCTCGAACCCTATATCACCGATGCGCTTTCATCGGTCATCATCAACACGCAGATCGTGCCGCGCTTCAAGCAGGGCGACATGGCGGGCGGGATCATCGCCGGCGCCGATGCGATCATCGAGCAATTGAAGCTGCCCGAGGATCAGGCGCAGGCGCGGCAGCAGCAACTGCTCTCGCAAGCCAAGCACAAGAAGCAGCAGGGCGTGCCGATCGCGCTGATCTTCTGGCTGATCGTGCTCTTCGTTTTCGTCCTCCCCGCGATTTTCGGGCGCGGGCGCGGGCGGCGTTATCGCGGCGGCAGCGGCCCGGTGGTCATCTGGGGCCCCGGCTGGGGCTCGGGCGGCGGAGGCGGCGGCAGCGGCTGGGGCGGCGGCGACTGGGGTGGCGGCGGCGGTGGAGGCGGCGGCTTCTCGGGCGGCGGCGGATCGTTCGGCGGCGGCGGAGCATCGGGGGGATGGTGATGAACGCTGAGGACGCCGAACGCGTATCGCAGGCCGTGGCGGACGCCGAGGCCCGCTCGAACGGCGAGATCGTGACGATCGTCGCCGACGCCTCCGATCCCTATTATGACACGGCGCTGCACTGGGCGGTCGCGATCATGCTGCTCGTGCCCGCCTTCTTCGCGCTCCGCCCGGGCCTGCTGATGCGGATCGTCGCCTTCGCCTCGGGGGGCTGGGCGGGCGAGCATGAGGCGGCGTCGATCAGCGCGGCGCTGCTCGCGATGATGGCGTTCAAGTTCATCGGCGTCTGGCTGGTCACGCGCTGGCGGCCGCTGCGCATCTGGCTCACCCCGCGCGGGGTGAAGGCGGCGCGCGTGCGGGCGCGGGCGATCACCTGCTTCAAGGTCGGCGCGGAAAAGCGCACCGTGGGGCACACCGGCATCCTCATCTACCTCTCGATGGCCGAGCATGTCGCCGAGATCGTCTCGGACGAGGCGATTCACGCGAAGGTCCCGCCCGAAGCATGGGGCGACGCGATGGCGGCGCTGATCGATCATGTCCGCGAAGGCCGCGTGGCTGACGGGATGATCGCCGCCGTCGACCGCGTCGGCGCGATCCTCGCCGAACATTTCCCGCGCAGCGCGGACGACAGGAACGAACTGCCCGATCGCATCATCCTGTTGTAGGGATCGGGTTATGGAAGAAATCGTCTGGCAAGGCCGCTTCATCACCACCAAGCGCGACGGCAAGTGGGAATATGTCTCGCGCTCGCGCGATATCGAGGCGGCGGTCATCGTCGCGATCGATGAGGATGAGGAAGGCCGGCACATTGTGCTCGTCGAGCAATATCGCGTCCCGCTCGGCGCGTGGTGCATCGAACTACCCGCGGGGCTGGTGGGCGACGATCATGCCGGCGAGGCGATCCGCGTCGCCGCCGCGCGCGAGCTGGAAGAGGAAACCGGCTACCGCGCCGAGCATCTGACGCTGATCGGGCGCTTCGCCTCTTCCCCCGGCATGGTCTCCGAAACCTTCACGCTGGTGAAGGCCGACGGACTCGACAAGGTCGGCGCGGGCGGCGGGATCGACGATGAGGACATTATCGTCCACCGCGTGAAGCTGGAGGATGTTCCCGCCTTCATCGCCGCCCGGCGCGCCGATGGCGCGATGATCGACGTGAAGCTCCTCCTCCTTCTCGCCGGCGACATCATCGGCTGAGCGCCTGCGGGCGCGGCGCTATGAAAGCCGCCAGACGGCGAGCCCGACAAGCGAAGCGGCAAGCGAGGCGAGAAGCGGCGCGGCCGCCCTCACCCCCGCGACGCCCCGCGCGATCGCCATCGTTATGCCCGCCTTGATCGCCGTATTGGCGAGGACGGGAACGGCGAGCACCAGCCCCGCTGTGCGATCGTCGATCGAATCGGCGGGCAGCCCGGCCAGCGTCATCACGGCGGCGTCGACATCGGACATGCCGGTCAGCCCCAGAGCCACCGCCATGCCGGCGCTGCCGAACCGGTCCAGCGACCAGCGCGCGACGAGCGACAGCAGGGCCACCAGCCCCGCGAGCATCAGCGCCGGCCCGAAAGCGAAGGGGTTGCCGAGGGGCACGGCGCCGCTTTCGCCGGCCTGTCGCCGCCATGCGAGCAGCGCGAGCAGCGCCGCGACGATCGTCGCCGGCGCTATGGCGATCGCCAGCGTCGCCAGGGCGCGCGGCATGAGGATTGCGGTCAGCAACTGGACGCGCAGGAACATGACGATCGACGCCAGCGCTATGCCGGCGGTCAGCGCGCCGCGGGCGGTGGGCTGGGCGGGCAGCCGGCGCGCGAGATCGGCCGTCACCGCCGTCGATGAAACGATGGCGCCGGTAAGGGCGACGATCAGGATGCCCCGCTCGTTGCCGAAACGCCGTGCGGCGACATAGCCGCCGAAGGACAGCGCGGCGACCAGCACGACGACCATCCAGATGCGCCGCGGATTCCACGCGCCATAAGGGCCAAGGTCGGCGTCAGGCAGAAAGGGCAGGACGACGAGCGCGACGAGAAGGAAGCGCGCTACGGCCTCCACTTCGGTCGCGCTCAGCCCTCTCAGCAAGGCGTGCATCGATCGCCGCGCGCTCAATATGGCGAATGTCGCGGCGGCGGCGGCGAGCGCCAGGGCCGGCCCCAGCCGCACGGCCGCAACCCCGATGGCGAACGTCAGCAGCCCCGCAATCGTCGTCGTCGCGGACATGTGGTCGTCGCGCGCGGAGCGGGCATAGCCGACGCCCAGCACGATCGCGACGCCGATTCCGATCGCGGCTCCGATCGAATCGGGCGCAAGGGCGGCAAGCCCGCCAGCCAGCCCGATCAGCCCGAAGGTGCGGAACCCCGCGACACGCCTGCCGCTCTCCATCGCCCGCTGCGCCCAGCCGCGCTCCATGCCGACGATCAGGCCGGCGGCGAGCGCCGCCGCGAGCGGAATCAGTTGCGGATCGACCGCCGCCATGCGGCCGCTAAACCGCCGTGCCGACGAGGCGGCCGATGCCGGCCGTCACCGCCATGGCAAGCGCGCCCCAGAAAACGACGCGCGCCACCGGCCGCCACGGTTTCGCCCCGCCCGTGACCGCGCCGATCGCACCCAGCGCCGCGAGGCACAGGATCGAGCCGACAGCCTCGCCGGTGACGATCAGCGGTCGGGGCAGCAGCGCGGCCAGCAACACCGGCACGGCGGCGCCGGCGGTGAAAGTCGCGGCGGAGGTCAGCGCGGCGACCACCGGGCGCGCGGTCGTCTGCGCGGAAATATGCAGTTCGTCGCGCGCGTGCGCGCCCAGCGCGTCGTGCGCCATCATCTGGCGGGCGACATGGCGCGCCGTCTCCGGCTCGACGCCGCGCGCCACATAGATGGCGGCAAGCTCCTCAAGCTCGGCTTCGGGGCTGCGCGCGAGTTCGGAACGCTCGCGCGACAGATCGGCCTTTTCGGTGTCCGACTGCGAACTGACCGAGACATATTCGCCCGCCGCCATCGACATTGCGCCCGCGACAAGCCCGGCGATGCCGGCCACCATGATCGCCGGCCGCGACGCGCCCGAAGCCGCCACGCCGATCATCAGGCAGGCCGTCGATACGATCCCGTCATTGGCCCCCAGCACGGCGGCGCGCAGCCATCCGATACGTGCGACGAGATGCGCTTCACGATGACGCGGCATGGCTTCCCCTCCCCCGACTATTGCCTGCTTCTGCTAGGGCAGGACGCAGGCGACGACAATCGACCTGTGCTTGCCCGGCGCGCACGAAGCTGGCACCGATAAGCGGATGAGGCCATCAAGCGACAATGCTTCGGGCAAACGCGACCTCGGCCTCGCGCTCCGGCGCGGGATCATGGGGCGATGCCCTTCGTGCGGCGAGGCGAAGCTGTTCGCCCGTTTCCTCAAGCCCGTCGCCGCCTGCCCCCGTTGCGGCGAGCATTGGGCGGATCGGCGCGCCGACGATTTTCCCGCCTATCTGGTGATTCTCGTCCTCGGCCATCTGCTCGTGCCGCTCGTGGTCGCGGTCAACCTCAGGGCCGATCTGCCCATCTGGCTCCAGATGGTCGGCTGGCCGATCCTCGCGGCCCTGATCGCGCTGGCGATGATCCAGCCGGCGAAGGGGTTCGTGCTCGGCCTGCTCTGGGCGCGCTGACGACGCCCGCCCGATCACGCCGGCCGGGTCGCCACGGTTTACACGGCGTCAACCGCGCCGCGCCTATAGCCGCGACGTGATCGACAACTTCTCGCTGGGCCTCACGCATGTGCTGCTGCTGATCGCGGCATGGCGCCTGCTGTCTCGCCCCGATCTCGATCGCGAGGATCCCCCTGCCCCCGATGCCGCGCCGCGCGCGCAGGGCGGCAAAGGCTGGCGGCGGCCGCGTGCGTGATCTCGCCTTCATCGGCTTCCTCGCCGCGCTGCTCGGCTTCGGGCTCAGGCGACCGTTCCTGTTCGTCCTCGCCTATGCCTATGTCGATATCGTCGCGCCCCAGCGGCTGACCTATTATCTGCTCAACGCCGTTCCCCTGTCGCTGATCGTCGCCGCGCTTGCGCTCGGCGGCTGGATCCTCGCCGACGACAAGCGCGGCCTCCGCCTCGCCCCGCGCCAGGCGCTGATCCTGCTGTTGCTCGGCTGGTGCTGGCTGACGACCGGCTGGGCCGCCTTTCCGATCGAGGCGCAGGACAAATGGGGCTGGGTTTGGAAGGCGCTGGCCTTCGCCGCCTTCCTGCCCTTCACGCTGCGCACGCGGCTGCGCATGGAGGCGCTCGCGCTGTTCATGACGCTGTCGGCCGCCTCGATCATCATCGTCGGGGGGATCAAGACGCTGGCCTCGGGCGGCGGCTATGGCGCGCTCAACCTGATGGTCGACAACAATAGCGGCCTTTACGAAGGCAGCACCATATCCACCGTGGCGATCGCTCTCATCCCGCTCATTCTCTTCCTGATGCGCCACGGCACGATCTTCGCGCCTGACTGGCGGGTTAAGCTGTTCGGCGGCGCCCTGATCTTCGCCTGCCTGATCCTGCCGGTGGGGACGGAGGCGCGCACCGGCCTCGTCTGCATCGGGGTGCTGGCGCTGCTGATGCTGCGCGATGTCAGGCGTCGCGCCGCCTATGTCGCGGCGCTCGGCGCGCTCGCGCTCGTCGCCCTGCCCTTCCTGCCGCAAAGCTTCACCCAGCGCATGGAGACGATCGGCAGCTACCGCGCCGATCAGTCGGCTTCGACGCGCCTCGCCGTGTGGCGATGGACGTGGGACTATGCCAGGGCGCATCCGCTGGGCGGCGGCTTCGACGCCTATCGCGCCAACCGCATCGTGGTGGAGACCGAGACGAAAGATGGCTCCCGTTCCGTCGCCATGACCCCGATCGTCGACAAGGCGCGCGCCTATCACAGCGCCTATTTCGAGATGCTGGGCGAACAGGGCTGGCCGGGCCTCGGCCTGTGGCTCGCCATCCAGCTCGGCGGGCTGTGGCGGATGGGCGCGATCCGCAGGCGCTATGCCCCCGCGCCGCCCGATCTCGCCTGGGTGCGCCCCTTCGCCACCGCGCTCCAGAATGCGCAGATCATCTACATGGTCGGCGCGCTGTTCGTCGCGATCGCGATCCAGCCTTTCATGCTGATGCTCACCGGCCTGCAGATCGGGCTGGAATCCTGGCTGGCGCGGCGTGATCGGCAGGCCGCCCCACGCGGCTTCGCGCGTCGCCTCGCTGCGGCATGAGCAGCCGCGTCGCCGATCTGCCCGCGCTGACCGCGATCCGGGGCTTTGCGGCATTCTATGTGATGTTCTTCCACATCCGCGACAGCATCGACGGCCTGTCGCGCCCGATGCACCTGTTCCTTGGGCGCGGCTACCTTGCGGTCGATCTCTTCTTCGTCCTCTCGGGCTTCGTCATCTGGCTCAACTATGCCGCGCGGCTGCGCGCGGCGGGGCCGGCGGGCGTCCCCGCCTATCTGTGGCGGCGCTGGGCGCGCATCTGGCCGCTCCACGTCGCCCTGCTCGCCGGCGCCGCCGCGATGGCGCTGCTGTTCGCGCTGACCGGCCGCGCCGACCCTGTCCGCTATCCCTTCGCCGAACTGCCGCTGCATGTGCTGCTGCTCCAGAACTGGGGCTTCACGCCCGCCCTCACCTGGAACATCCCGGCCTGGTCGATCAGCACCGAATGGGCAGCCTATCTCGCCTTCCCCCTGCTCGTCGCGATCGACTGGCGGCGGCTGCCGACGATCGTGCTGGCGGTCGCCTTCGCGCTGCTCCTCGCGATCCTCGCTTATGCCTATGCGCCGCAGGGCGTGCTGTATCTCGATGTCGCGCGCTACGGCCTCGTCCGCTGCCTCGTCGAATTCGCGCTGGGCACGATCGTCTGCGCGCTGTGGCGACGCTCGACGCGCGCGACAGGCGCGATCGGCGGCGCGGTCATGCTCGCCGCCGCCCCGCTGCTGTGGCTCGGCGGCGTGCCGGAGACGATCGCCGCGCCGCTCGGCTTCGCCGGTCTCGTCCTCTTCCTCGCCTGCCGCCCCGGCCTGCTCGGGCGGTCGGGTCCGCTGATCTGGCTCGGCGAGGTCAGCTATTCGATCTACCTGTCGCACGTGTTGATCTGGATCGCGTTCAAGCTGCTGTTCGTGCGCGACGCCGCGCATGTCGGCCCGGTCGCGATCGCCGCCTATGTCGCGATCGTCGTCATCGCTTCGGGCCTGCTCCACCGCTTTGTCGAGCGTCCGGCGCAGGTCTGGCTCAACGCGCATCCACCCATGGGAACCGTTCGGCCCCAGCGGGATTGACCCGTTGCCGTCGCCCTGCGCGACCGGCTATCTGGGTCGCCCCCGCGGCCGCCAAGCCCGAAAGGACCGATCATCGCTTCCCCGACCGCACGCCCGAGTCCGTCGCCAACCCTCGCCGACAAGCTCGACCCGGCCGACCTGAGCCGCCAGACGACCGAGTTCTGGGTCGCCGCCACGCATTGGTTCCAGACTCACTGGCTGCAGATCGCGATCGGCGTCGCGGCGGCGCTCTTCATCGCTCTGGCGCTGCGCTTCGCCCGCTCGCTTGGCGAAAAACTGTGCAGCCACGACAGGTCCGACGCCGGCTGGATGACGATTTTCGGCCGCGCGATCGCCCGGACCGGCAATTTCTTCATCTTCGCCATATCGGCGCGCCTCGTCGTTCATTTTGCGCAGGCGCCGCAGCCGGTCGCCGAAGTGTTCATCTTCATCTTCGTCGTCGCCTCGGCCTTCCAGGCCGCGATCTGGGCGCGCGAGCTGATCCTCGGCTTCATCGAGCATCGCACCAGCACCGATGAAGGCGAAGCGCTGGGCAGCGCGATGGGAATCATCCGCCTGCTGGTGACGGTGGTGCTGTTCGCGATCGCGGTGATCGTCGTGCTCGACAATCTCGGCGTCAACGTCACGGGCCTGATCGCGGGCCTCGGCGTCGGCGGCATCGCGATCGGCCTCGCCGCGCAGGGCATCTTCTCCGATCTGTTCGCCGCCCTCTCGATCCTGTTCGACAAGCCCTTCCGGCGCGGCGACACGGTGCAATATGATCAGACGCAGGGCACGGTCGAGGCGATCGGACTGAAATCGACGCGCATCCGCGCCATCACCGGCGAGGAAAAGGTTATCGCCAACGCGCAGTTGCTGGGCAAGGAACTCTCCAACCTCAGCCAGCTCGCCCGCCGTCGCATCCGCTTCATGCTCGGCGTCACTTACCAGACCCCGCCCGATGTCTGCGACAGGATCCCTGCGATGCTGGCGGAAATCGTCAAGGCCAACGAGGCGGTTCTGGTCCGCGCGGGTTTTGTCAATTTCGGCGCGAGCACGCTCGATTTCGAGCTCGATTTCGACGTGATGAGCCCCGATTACGCCGTCACTTTCGAGACGCGCCACAAAATCGGGCTCGCCATCCTCCGCCGCTTCAACGACGAAGGCATAGATTTCGCCTATCCCACCCAGACGACCTTCACCGCCGCGCCCGACGGGCGGATGGTCATGCCCTATGCCGAGCCTGCGGCGCCGGGACGCAGCGCAAGGCCCGCGGCCGACAGCGAAGCCTGATCGCGCGCGCATGGAAAAGGGGCTCCGCGATCGCCTCGCGGAGCCCCTTTCTTTGCGATCGTCGATCGATCAGGCGAAGGCGACGCTCGTGCGGCGGCGACGCAACGCCGCGCCGACCAGGCCGAAGCCGCCGATCATCAGCGCCCAGCTCGCCGGTTCGGGCACCGCACCCGCAGCGGCGTTGCCGTAGAGGCTGTAGGCCAGATCGTAGATGCCCGGCGCGCGATCGATGCTGTCGCCATAGAGCTGGCGCTGATAGGTCGGCGTCTGGACGCCGCCATTGTTGAAGCTCGCCCAGGTCCCGATGGGGCTGCCCGCACGCGACAGGCCGATCCAGTAGGAACCAGCGGCCAGCGTGACGCCCGAGAAATTGACCGTCACCCGATCGATCCCGGCCATATAGGTGGACAGGGCGTCAACGCCGTCATTGAAGCTGAACAGGTTGGCCGTCGTCGGGGAGCCGCCCAGGTCGCTGCGGATCTTGATGTGCGCATCGACGCCCGCCTGCCAGAAACCGGTCCCGGCCAGGATCGACATTCCGGTCAGCTCGGTCGCTTCGCTCAACGTGAACCGCACCAGGAAGTTCTGGCTGTTTTCAGTGTTGAGATAGTTGCCATTCTGCAGCGTGCCGGTCGGGTCCCCACCCGCAACGAGCGCCGCCGAGGCCGGAACCGCCGTGAGGGCGATCGCGGAAGCAAGCAAGAATGCCGTATTTGAAAAACGCATGAACACACCCCTGTGACTGGATTGAAGAATCCGACGCGACCCTGTTTTTCTTTTGTCGATTCAGGTCGCTATGGGGCGCTTAACATTTTGTCCACCGCGATTCTGTTGCGCGCATCTTCCAAACCGGCAGAATCGAAGTTAACGGCGTCGCAAATCGCCCCCCGGCGAAAAATCGTCTCTGCGAAAGGGGTTAACCGGTCTCGAACCGCTCAGGCCGCCTGCCGCGCGATCTCGGCGAACCAGGGCGCCATGCGCCGGCACGCCTCCTCGATTCGGTCGGTCGAGACGGCGAAGCTCAGCCGCATGAAGCGATGCCCGTCGACGGGATCGAAGTCGCGCCCCGGCGCGGTGGCGACGGCGGTATCCTGCAGCAGCTTCATGCACAGGGCGAAGCTGTCGTCCGTCAGGTGCCCGACATCGGCATAGATATAGAAGGCCCCGTCGGGCGGCGCGATCCGCCGCAGCCCCATGCCGGGCAGCGCGCCCAGCAATATGTCGCGGTTGCGGCGGTAGGTGTCGATATGGCCTTCGAGCACGTCGCGCTCGTCGAAGGCGACCAGCCCGGCATGCTGGGCCAGGCTGGGCGGGGTCAGGAACAGATTGCCCATCCTCGCGCGCGCCGCGTCGATCTGGTCGATGGGCGCAACCATCCAGCCCAGCCGCCACCCGGCCATGCTGAAATATTTTGAGAAGCTGTTGACGATGAACGCCTCGGGCTCGTCCTGCAGCACCGATCGCGCGGGGCCGACATAGGAAAGCCCGTGATAGATCTCGTCGGAGATGATGCGGATGCCCCGTCGCCGGCACAGCGCGACGATCGCCTGCAGCTCGGCGTCGCCGATGATCGTCCCGGTCGGGTTGGCGGGGCTGGCGATGATCAACCCCTCGGGCGCGGGATCGAGCGCCTCGATCGCGGCGGCGGTGAGCTGGAAGCGTTCGGACTCGCCGCACGCGATCTCGACCGGCTCGATATGCAGCGCCTTCAGCGTGTTGCGATAGGCGACATAGCCCGGCCGCGCGAGCGCGACGCGCGCGCCCGGCGCGAAGGCGCAGGACAAGGCGAGCACGAAGGCCGGCGACGCGCCACAGGTCAGGATCACCTGCTCGGGATCGACCGTGACGCCGTAAGTCTCTGCATAATGGCGCGCGATCCGTTCCTTCAGCGCCGGGCTTTCCCAATAGCCCATGCCGTCATGGTCGAGCACCTGATGCGCGCGCGCGATCGCGGCGGGCGGCGCGCCGGTCGAAGGCTGGCCAAACTCCATGTGGATGACGGGTTCGCCCGCCGCCGCCATGCGATGCGCAAGGCGGCTCAGCGAGATGGCGTGGAAAGGATCGATGCTTGCGGTCATGCGCGCAGCGATGGCGCGCCGGGCGGCATAGCTCAAGCCCCATGTCCGATTTCGCGGGCGCACGCATCAATGGCGCGCCTGCCTGCGCCACGCTAAAGCGGGCGCGATGATCCGCCTGACCGAACTGACCCTGCCGCTCCATCATGCCGAGGAGGCGCTGGCCGCCGCCATCTGCAAGCGCCTGCGCATCACCCCGCGCGAGATGATCCGCTACAGTATCGCGCGCCGCGCCAATGACGCGCGCGACCGGACCAACATCCGGCTGGTCTATTCGGTCGACGTCAATGTGAAGAACGAGGCGGCGGTGCTCGCGCGCTTCCGCGCCGATCGCAATATCGGCCCGACGCCCGACACCAGCTATCGCCCGATCATGCAGGCGCCGGCGGGGGTGAAGCGACCGGTGGTGATCGGCGCCGGCCCCTGCGGGCTGTTCGCCGCGCTGATCCTCGCGCAGATGGGCTTCCGTCCGATCATCGTCGATCGCGGCAAGGTGGTGCGCGAACGCACCAAGGACACATGGGGCCTGTGGCGGCGCAGCGTGCTCAACCCCGAATCCAACGTCCAGTTCGGCGAGGGCGGCGCGGGCACCTTTTCCGACGGCAAGCTCTACAGCCGGATCAAGGATACGCGGAACCTCGACCGCAAGGTGCTGACCGAGTTCGTCAAGGCCGGCGCGCCGCCCGAGATCCTCACCGAGGCGCATCCGCATATCGGCACCTTCCGGCTGGTGACGATGGTCGAGAGCATCCGCGAGACGATCGAGGGGCTGGGCGGCGAATATCGCTTCTCCACCCGTGTCGACGGTCTGGACATCGCGACGGACGCGCAGGGCGAACGCCGCGTCGTCGGGCTGCACCTGAACGGCGGCGGCTATCTGGAGGCCGATCGCGTGGTGATGGCGATCGGCCACAGCGCGCGCGACACCTTCGCGATGCTCCGGCAGGCGGGGGTCCATGTCGAGGCCAAGCCCTTCTCGATCGGCGTGCGGATCGAGCATCCCCAGTCGTGGATCGACAAGGCGCGCTTCGGCGTCGATGCGGGCAACCCGATCCTCGGCGCGGCCGAATATCATATCTCGCACCACTGCCGGAATGGCCGCACCGTCTATAGCTTCTGCATGTGCCCCGGCGGCACCGTGGTCGCCGCGACGTCGGAGGAAGGCCGCGTCGCGACCAACGGCATGAGCCAATATTCGCGCAACGAGCGCAACGCCAATTCGGGCTTCGTCGTCGCGATCGATCCGGCGCGCGACTATCCGGGCGATCCGCTCGCCGGCATCGCCTTCCAGCGTCACTGGGAATCGCTGGCCTTCGTCGCGGGCGGTTCCGACTATAAGGCGCCCGCGCAGCGCGTCGGCGACTTCCTCGCCGGCCGCGCCTCGACCGCGCTCGGCAGCATCGTCCCGTCCTATCGCCCCGGCGTGACGCCGACCGACCTATCCGCCTGCCTTCCCGATTTCGCGGTCGAGGCGATGCGCGAGGCGATCCCCGCCTTCGGCCGCCAGATCAAGGGCTACGATCATCCCGACGTAGTGATGACGGGCGTCGAGACGCGCACTTCCTCGCCCGTCCGCTTCACGCGCGGCGAGGATTTCCAGAGCCTCAACACGCCCGGCCTGTTCCCGGCGGGCGAAGGCGCGGGCTATGCCGGCGGCATCCTCTCCGCCGCCGTCGACGGCATCAAGGTCGCCGAGGCCGTGGCGCGCAGCATCGCCGCGCCATGACGCTGATCCTGTTCAACAAGCCTTATGGCGTCATCAGCCAGTTCACCGATCGCGGCACGGCGGGGTCGGATCGCCAGACGCTTTCCGACTATATCGATCTGCCCGGCGTCTATCCCGCCGGCCGCCTCGATCTGGACAGCGAAGGGTTGATGCTGCTCACCGACGACGGCCGGCTGCAGGCGCGCATCGCCGATCCCAGATACAAGATGCCCAAAACCTACCTCGTCCATGTCGAGGGCGACGTCGCCGAACCCGCGCTCGCCGCGCTCCGCAAGGGCGTTATGCTCAAGGACGGCCTCACCCGCCCCGCCGAGGCCGCGCGCATCGATGCGCCTGATCTGTGGCCGCGCGTGCCCCCTGTGCGCTTCCGCAAGAGCGTGCCCGATTGCTGGATCCGCCTGACCATCCGCGAGGGGCGCAACCGTCAGGTCCGCCGCATGACCGCCGCCGTCGGCCACCCGACGCTGCGCCTCGTCCGCTGGAGCATCGGCGACTGGTCGATCGCCGATCTGCCCCCGGGCGAATGGCGATCGCAGCGAGCGTGAAAATCTATTTCGATGGCGGCTGCCGCCCCGCGCCCATCGGCATGGAAACCGCCGTCGTCGCGGGCGGCCGCGTCTGGCTCCGGCACGATCTCGGCCCAGGCGCGGCCATGGAGGCCGAATGGCTGGCGCTGATCCACGCCGTCCGGATCGCGCGGGAACTGGGGGTGGAGAACCCGCTATTCCTCGGCGATGCGCTCGCGGTGATCGAACAGGCGACCGGCGCGGTGAAATGCCGGGCCGCCTTCGCCCGCCATCTCGCGGCGCTGACCGATCCCGCCGCGCTGCGCATCCGCCACGTCAAGCGGACCCAGAACCTCGCCGGCATCGCACTCGCCCGCCTGCATCGATAGGTCCGCCGGCCCGCGCCTTGATGGTCAGCCTGACCATTTGACGATCGCCCAGCCGCGTTCCGCGGCAAGCGCGCGCAGCTTGCTCGACGGATTCACCGCCACGGGCTCGTCCGCAAGTTCAAGCAGCGGCGCGTCCGACGCATGGTCGGTATAGACGCGGATGTGCATGGCGTCCGGCGAAAGCCCCTCGGCGGCGGCATAGTCCAGAAACATCCGGGCCTTCATCGCGCCATAGCAGTTGAAGCCTTTGACGCCGGGCAGCAGGTGGCCGTCCTGCCAGCGACATTCGGTCCCGATGATCTCCGTGACGCCCAGCCGCGCGGCGATGGCGTCGAGGTAGAAGCGATTGGCGGCGCTCGCCAGGATCACGCGCCGCCCGGCGGCCCGGTCCATCGCGATCTGGGCGATCCCCTCGGCATGGCATTGGCGGCGCGTCAGCCGCTCGGCGAATGCGGACGCAAGCGCGCGCACCGACCGGGCGGGCACGCGGCCGCCCATCATGCAGCGCTGCATGAAGCTCTTGAGCGTTTCCCGCTCGATGAGTTTCGCCTTGTAGGCGATCATCGCCAGCGGCACGACGGGGACGAGCAGCAGCCGCCAGGGCGCAAGTCGCCACGCCGCCATCAGCAGGATCGGCGACCAGGTGCCTTGCCTGGTCAGCGTCCGGTCGAGGTCAAAGACCGAAACCGCCACGGGCGCCGCCGGAACGATGCGCAGCGCGCCCGGATGCTGGTCCGCGTCGCTGACTGGATGGTCCGTTTGCATGGTGTAGAGCCCCCTTCAGCGTCATAGACGCCGCCGTCGTCGGCATTCCGCACGGGGCAGGTGCGGAAAATCCGGAGCGGTGTCGTCTAGACGACATGCGGGTATGTTTTCTCTTCAACCACGATCAGATTCACCAGATCGCGCACAGCCTGCCGGTCGCGCTGGCGTTGGCCGGGCGGCCCGATGTGCAGGTCGTCATCGCCGCCACCAATATCGCGATCATGGCGGAGATCAGGCGGCTCGCCGATCCGGCGCAGCTCGCGCGCGCGGAACTGGTCGCGCTGGATCTCGAAAGCGCCTTCACGCGGGGAATGGCCTCGCTGCTCGACGGTTTCGTGCCTGCCAGAAAAATACTGATCTACAGGGATAATCTGGACTTCTTCCGGGCGCTGGACATGCTTGTGGTGACAGAGCGGACATCGCTGATCCTCAAGCGCCGCTACGCCCTGCACGATCTGCGCATGGTGCTGATCGATCATGGCGCCGGCGATCGGGCGATCGGTTTCGGGGCCAGCGCATCCGGCTTCGATCAGTTGCTCGTCGCCGGGCCGAAGATACGTGATCGCATGGTGATCGATGCGGGCGTCGATCCGGCGCGCATATCGATCGTCGGCTACCCCAAGTTCGATCTGGCCCCGGCGGCCCCGATGCGGCTGCCGATGCGCGACAATGGCCGGCCGACCGTTCTTTACAACCCGCATCTCTCGCCGCACCTCTCATCCTGGTTCGGCATGGGGCGGCGGGTGCTGGACTATTTCCTGCAGTCCGATCGCTACAATCTCATTTTCGCGCCGCATATCATGCTGTTCAACCGCCGCATGGTCACCACGATCGATCGCCTGCGCATCGCCTTCCCCGGCGGGATCGCGATGAAATATTTCGCGGCGGACAATATCCATATCGATCTCGGCAGCCATTACTGCACCGACATGAGCTATGTCGGCATGGCCGACCTGTATCTGGGCGACGTGAGCAGCCAGGTCTATGAGTTCATGCGCAAGCGGCGGCCGTGCATTTTCCTGAACGCGCATGGCATAGACTATCAGGGCGATCCGAACTTCAGCCACTGGAGCGCGGGCGAAGTCATCGACAAGGTCGACGATCTCGGCCCGGCGCTGGATCGCGCATGGGCGCTGCATGAAAGCCGCTACGCCGCCGCGCAGGATCGGCTGTTCGATTATACGTTCGACATCGGGGCCGAGCCGTCGGCCGCCCGCGCCGCCCGCGCGATACTGGAGACCGCGTCCGCCTGACGGCCGGGCGAAACGCCGGCGCCGGCAAGCACCCGCCGCGATCGGCCCGGCGCCCGCCGCGCCTTGCGACTCACGCGCGCGCTCCCCATCCTATGGGGCGTTATCCGCGCCCTTGTCTCGCGCGAACAAATCTGGAACATAGCTGGTCATGCTCACCCATATTTCCGTGCGCGGCGCGCGCGAGCACAACCTCAAGGGCGTCGACGTCGATCTCCCGCGCGACAAGCTGATCGTCATCACCGGGCTGTCGGGATCGGGCAAAAGCTCGCTCGCTTTCGACACCATCTATGCCGAGGGGCAGCGCCGCTATGTCGAGAGCCTCTCGGCCTATGCTCGCCAGTTCCTCGAACTGATGCAGAAGCCCGACGTCGATCATATCGAGGGCCTTTCCCCCGCGATCTCGATCGAACAAAAGACGACCTCGCGCAATCCGCGCTCGACGGTCGCGACAGTCACCGAGATCTACGATTATATGCGCCTGCTCTGGGCGCGCGTCGGCATCCCCTATTCGCCGGCGACCGGCCTTCCGATCAGCGCGCAGACCGTCAGCCAGATGGTCGATCGCGTGATGGCCCTGCCCGAAGGCGCGCGCCTCTACCTGCTCGCCCCGGTGGTGCGCGGGCGCAAGGGCGAATATCGCAAGGAACTGGCGGAATGGCAGAAGGCGGGCTTCACCCGCGTGCGCATCGACGGGCAGTTCCACGACATTGAGGAAGCCCCCGCGCTCGACAAGAAATACAAGCATGACATCGAAGTGGTGGTCGACCGCATCGTCGTGCGCGACGGCATCCAGACGCGCCTCGCCGACAGCTTCGAGACCGCGCTGAAGCTCGCCGAGGGTCTTGCCTATGTCGATCCGGCCGATCCCGCGCCCGATGCCGGGGATCAGCCCGCCGGATCGGGCATGAAGCTCGATTACGCCCCGCCCGGCCGCATCACCTTCTCGGAAAAGTTCGCCTGCCCGGTCTCGGGCTTCACCATCGCCGAGATCGAGCCGCGCCTTTTCTCGTTCAACGCCCCGCAGGGCGCGTGCCCCGCATGCGACGGCCTGGGCGAGAAGCTGATCTTCGACGAGGATCTCGTCGTCCCCAATCACGCGCTCAGCATCAGGAAAGGCGCGATCGTTCCCTGGGCCAAGTCCAACCCGCCCAGCCCCTATTACATGCAGGTGCTGAACAGCCTCGCGGCGGAGTTCGGCTTCAGCATTGAAACGCCGTGGCAGGATCTGCCCGGCGAGGTGAAGCTGATCATCCTTCACGGCACCGGCGGCAAGCCCGTCACGCTGCGCTTCCAGGACGGGCGCAAGAGCTATGAGGTGAAGAAGGCGTTCGAGGGCGTCATCGGCAATCTCAACCGCCGCCTGCTCCAGACCGAGAGCGCCTGGATGCGCGAGGAACTGGGCAAGTACCAGTCCTCCGCCCCCTGCGAGGTCTGCCTCGGCGCACGCCTCAAGCCCGAAGCGCTGGCGGTCAAGATCGCGATGACCGACATCAGCCAGGCCACGCGCATGTCGGTGGTCGACGCGCTCGGCTGGTTCACCGCCCTCCCCCCGCAGCTCAGCGATCAGCAGCGCGCGATCGCCGAGCGCATCCTCAAGGAAATTGTCGAGCGCCTCGGCTTCCTCAACAATGTCGGGCTCGATTATCTCAACCTGGATCGCACCTCAGGCACGCTTTCGGGCGGCGAGAGCCAGCGCATCCGCCTCGCCTCGCAGATCGGCAGCGGCCTCTCGGGCGTGCTCTACGTGCTCGACGAGCCGTCGATCGGCCTTCACCAGCGCGACAACGACATGCTCCTCGTCACGCTGCGCCGCCTGCGCGATCTCGGCAACACCGTGATCGTGGTGGAGCATGACGAGGACGCCATCCGCCAGGCCGATTATGTCGTCGACATGGGGCCTGGCGCGGGCGTCCATGGCGGCGCGGTCGTCGCATGCGGCACGCTGGAGGAACTGCTCGCCAACGAAAACAGCATCACCGCCGATTATCTCGCCGGCCGCCGCCGCATCGACGTGCCGGCAAAGCGCCGCAAGGGATCGGGCAAGAAGCTCACCGTGCGCGGCGCCACCGCCAACAATCTGCGCAACGTCACCGCCAGCATCCCCTTGGGCACCTTCACCTGCATCACCGGCGTCTCGGGCAGCGGCAAGTCGAGCTTCACGATCGACACGCTCTACGCCTCGGCCGCGCGCCAGTTGAACGGCGCACGCCTCCTCGCCGGCCATCATGAGAAGATCGAGGGGCTCCAGCATCTCGACAAGGTGATCGACATCGATCAGTCGCCCATCGGCCGCACCCCGCGATCCAACCCCGCCACCTATACCGGCGCCTTCACCAATATCCGCGACTGGTTCGCGGGCCTGCCCGAGGCGGAGGCGCGCGGCTACAAGCCCGGCCGCTTCAGCTTCAACGTGAAGGGCGGCCGCTGCGAGGCGTGCCAGGGCGACGGCGTGCTCAAGATAGAGATGCACTTCCTCCCCGACGTCTATGTGACGTGCGACGTCTGCCACGGCGCGCGCTACAACCGTGAAACTCTGGAAGTGAAGTTCAAGGGCAAGTCGATCGCCGACGTGCTCGACATGACGGTCGAGGACGCGGCGGAGTTCTTCAAGGCCGTGCCGCCGATCCGCGACAAGATGGCGATGCTGGTCGAAGTCGGCCTCGGCTATGTGAAGGTCGGCCAGCAGGCGACGACGCTCTCGGGCGGCGAGGCCCAGCGCGTCAAGCTCGCGAAGGAACTGAGCCGCAGGGCCACGGGCAACACGCTCTACATCCTAGACGAGCCCACCACCGGCCTCCATTTCGAGGATGTCCGCAAGCTGCTGGAAGTGCTCCACGCCCTCGTCGAGCAAGGCAACAGCGTCGTCGTGATCGAGCATAATCTCGACGTCATCAAGACCGCCGACTGGATCATCGACATGGGCCCGGAAGGCGGCGTGAAGGGCGGCCAGGTCGTCGCCGAAGGCACGCCGGAAACAGTCGCGAAGGTCGCGGGGAGCTTCACCGGGGCTTATCTGGCGCCGTTGCTCGGCATGGCGAAAGCGGCGGAGTGACCAGCCCCTACCGCCCCGAGTTCGAGGCGGCGCTCCGTATCTTTGCGCGGGTGAGCGGGGCTATGAAGGCGCGGGGCTTCGCCCCGCCCGTCCTCGTCGGCGGCGCGGCGGTCGAGCTTTATTCGGCCAGCGCCGTCGTCACCGGCGACTTCGATGTCGTCACCGGGCGGCAGGATGCGTTCGAGGAGGAGTTGTGCAAGGTCGGCTTCGTCCGCCCCGGCGGAGCGGGCAAGGCGACGCGCGGCTGGATTCATCCCGATCTCGGGCTGGGGTTCGAGGTCGTGTCGGATAGCCTGCTCGACGGCATGGCCGACCGCGATCGGCTGCGCTTCTTCTCGCTCGATGCCGACGGCGAAGCGGCCGTGCTCTCGCTTGAGGACATGATCGCCGATCGCGTCGGCCAATATGCCTCGGGCAGCGCGCCAGCGATGCTGGGGCAGGCGCGCACCCTGTTCGATCTGTTCCCCGATGCCGATCTGGAGTATCTGGAACGCCGTATCCGGCACGAAAGCGGTGGCGACCATGGCCTCGAAATCCTCAACGCCTGAACGGCCCGCCGTCTCGCTGGCCGAGTTCGGTCAGGATGTCCTGCGCCGCCGCGCCGCCGCAGGCGATCCCGTCATGCCTCGCAACGAGGGCAAGCGCCGCACGCCAAGCAAACGCGCACTGCTCAAGGCGATCGAGGATGCCGGGGGGAAGTGGTAACCTGCTCACCTTATCCCCATGCCCCACCTCCCCACCAACCCCGTCCATCTCGGCCTCTCCGCCGCCGCATCGGTCGAGCCCGCCTTCACCGGCATGGAATGGTACGCCGCCTATGGCGCGCGCCACGCGGCGGATGGGGTCGAGGGCCGGCTCGTCTCGCAATATAGCTTCGACCGGAGCTGGGACATGTGGGAGATGCACCCCCACGGCGCGGAGGTCGTCATCTGCACCGCCGGCGGCATCACGCTGCATCAGGAACATGCCGACGGCGCGCGCGAGAGCGTTACCCTCGCCCCCGGCGACTATGCGATCAATCCCCCCGGCACCTGGCACACCGCCGACGTTCCCGCCGGCACCGTCTGCACCGCGATCTTCATCACGGCAGGGCTGGGGACGGAGCATCGCGGGCGCTGAATTGCAGCATCGGGGCGCGCTGCGGGAGTGAACCCCGCGTCGTCGGCCGGCGGTTCTGACGCCCCCGGCCGACCCCGCTCCTGCGGCGCGGATTTGGCATCCGCTAAATCCTGCAACGCGGGGCTGTCCTACAGACCCCATTCCGGCATATCTAGACGGTCCTTCTCGAACCGAAAGGACCGGCCGTGGATCATCCGCAGCTCAGCAGAACCGATATGATCATTCCCTTTGCGGACGGCCCCGATGGCCGCGCCGCCGTCGATGCGTGGCGCGCGCATGTCGAGGCCGGGCGCATCGGCCGCCGCCCGCCGCCGGATCCCGCGCTGGTCGCGAAGAAGGCGCGCATGGCCGATCTGCTCGGCCGCCGCGCCGTATGGCGGCCCCATCCGGAGGACGCGCAATGAACGCCGCCCCCGACACGTCCGGCGCCAAGCGCCCCGCCGCAGCGCCGCGATCCGCCGCAGCGCAGCCGCCCGTCCGCCACGGCCCGTCGCCCGCCGCCGCCCATGCCCGGCGCGACGGATGGTCGCCCAAGCGCCAGCGCACCTTCCTGGAGGCGATCGCCGAAGGCTCGACAGTGGGCGAGGCCTGCGCGCATGTCGGCCTCTCGCCCGCATCGGCCTATGCGCTGCGCCGCCGCGCGGCCGGCGCGTCCTTCCGCCTCGGCTGGGATGCGGCGAACCTCCTCGCGCGCGACAAGGTGGCCGACACCCTCCTCGCCCGCGCGATCGAGGGGCAGACCGAAACCTATACGCGCGGCGACGCCGTTTTTACACGCCACCGCTACGACAATCGTCTCGCCACCGCGATGCTCGCCCGGCTCGATCGGCTGGCCGAGGATGCGCAGGGGCCGGTGCCGCAGGCCGCCCGCCTCGTCGCGCAGGAGTTCGACGCCTTCCTCGATCTCGTCGAGCGTGACGAGGGGCCGGCGCGCACCGGGTTGTTCGTCGGCGCGCGCGTCGCCGGCGATGGCGTCGCCTGGGGCGATATCGATCCCGTCCTCGCGCTCGCCCGCGCCGATCGCTACCTGCGCGGCCATGCCGGCATGGCGGGCGAGGTCGACATCAGCGATCTCGATCCCGCGCGCCGCGCCCAATGGAGCGCCGATCAATGGGCGCGCGCCGACGCCGCCGGGCTGATCGTCGTCGCCGATCGCGCGATGGACGATCCCGAGTTCGACGACGGGCATGACGATGTCGACATCGAAGGCGAGGACGACGACCTCCTCCCCGAGGGCGTCGACCTGCGCGAGGAGGATTGGGAGACGATCCGCGTCCGGCGCGCCGTATTCGCCCATGCTGCGGCGGCCGAGCGCAAGCTGGAGGAGGACGCGCGAGCCTCTCAACTTTGTCAACTTCGCACCGCGGCCGAGGACGATAACGCCCCCTGGCCTGCGGCGGACGCGAGACGGGCGGACCGCCCCGTCGGGAACGATCCGCCCTCCTGCCGCCCGCTCTAGGGCCGATGGGCCGCCTGCCGCCTCACGCCGTCATTGCGATCACGGCGGAGCGATCCGGAATGTCCGGCATGGGGGCTGGATGGCCTCGTCGCTGCGCGCCGCGCGATGACGGGCGGGCGAACGGCGTCCTGCCGCCCTAGCGGCGCAGCGGGTCGTCGCGCTTCTCGCCTCCGCCCTGATGCTCGTCGCGCTTCTGGCCGCCCTTTTGCTGCTGCTGTTGCTGCTGCTGGCCGGGCTGGCGATGTTCGCGATCCTGCTGCTGCTGCGGGTTGCGGCCGTCGCCGCCCTGCTGGCCCTGGTTGCGTTCGTTCATGGCTCTCTCCTCTGAGTCCCGCTCCGTCCGTTAAAACCGGCGGAGGCGGCGCCGCGTTCCTCGCTTCGCCGCATCGACGCACCGGGCCATTGGCCTGGCTGGCCCGGTCGGCCTCTCGCCATCGCCTTGCCACAACCATGAAGGAGCCTTGCCGATGCGTCTCCGCCCGATGCCGCGAACCGCCTGGCGTCTGGCCGGGACTCAAATGGGGGCCGGCGTCGCCGCCAGCCCCCACTCTCACGCCGGCCTTGCCTGGCAGGGTCTCACGACCGGCCATGCGCGCCTGGCGTTGTCGCATCGCGTCCGACCCGAAGGGCCCTTGCGGTGCCGGGTCCGTTCTCACGGCGTCGCTTCCCTGCCCTGCGGCGGAAAAGCGGACGACGCTCCATCGTCCCCCTCCGGCGGGAGTAGTGGCGGTTTCCTTGCGGTTCCCGACCGTCCTCACCGGATCCGGCCCCTCGATCCGCCCTCCGTTTCCGGCGGCTTTTCTCGGTTGGCCTTGGGGAGATGCTCTCACTCATCCCCGATTCGACAAAGCCAGAATTTGCTGCTCAGGCCTGTGGATAACGAGGATAACGGGAATAATTCAGGCCGCGGCGGCAACAATGTTGCGCCGACGCCGCATCGCCGCGCCGACCGCGCCAAAGCCCGCGATCATCATCGCCCAGGTCGCCGGCTCGGGCACCGCGCCCGTCGCAAAGACCGGGGTCAGGCTGAAATCGTCGATCGCCAGACCGTCGTCCGCGCCAAAATCGTTGGCGTCGCTCCAGCGGATGAAGAGCGTCTGGCCGCCGGCGAGCGCAAGCCCGTCGATCGTCGCGGAGACGAAGCCGCGATTGGCAGCCGCATTGCCGTCCAGCGCGACGCCGCTGTTCGTGGCCGTCACGATGCTTTTCACATCGAGCGGGCTGAACGCGGTCCAGCTTCCCGTGGTCAGGCTTGTCGCGTCGGTGGAATATTCAAAGGCCAGCGTGTTGAGCACATTGCTGCCGCCGTTGCGCCACTGCTCGGCGGTGAAGCCGATCTGCAGCGCGCTGATCGCATCGGCCCCCGCATTGACGAACGAAGCGCCGATCTGCCCGACGAGCGAACCGCTGGCGAGCAGGCCGAAGGCGCGGTCGCTCGATCCGGTTGCGCCGTAGCTCCACGTATTGCCGGCGTTCGAGCTGCCCGTGCCGACGCCATAGCTGGCATTGGCGTTGGTCCCGCTTTCAGCGAACAGCCAACCGTCGGGCAGCGCGGCGCCCGTGCTGCCGGTCGCGGCGAGCGTGTTGAAATCCTGCGTGTAGGTCCCACCCTGGGTCAGCGCGATGGCCGCATTGGCGGCGGCGGGCGCGAACATGGGCAGGGCGGCGACGGCAGCCGCACAAGCGACGCGACGAACGATCAACATTTTACGATTCCCCGGTTTTCCGTTGAGCATAGGGCGCCCGAAGGCAGCCCTTCCCTAGGCCGCCCATG
>QFNN01000038.1 GCA_003240855.1 Sphingomonas sanxanigenens | reverse complement strand
GACGAAATTGACCACCGCCTGCCGGTAGAACAGGAATACCGCGCCGACGATCAGCCCCGCGATGATGCCGAGCACACCGATCGTCACGCCCACCGTCATGAAGATCTTCATCATGCTGCTGCGGCTTGCGCCCATCGTCCGCAGGATAGCGATGTCGCGCGTCTTGGCGCGCACCAGCATGATCAGCGACGACAATATGTTGAACACCGCGACGAGCACGATGATCGACAGCACGACGAACATCGCGACGCGCTCGACCGCCAGCGCTTCGAACAAGGTTGCGTTCATCTGCCGCCAGTCGGTGACGACGCCCTTGGCCTGCACCTGTCTGGCGAGCGGCTGGAGAATGGTCGCCACCCGGTCGGGATCGACGGTCTTGACCTCAACCATGCCCACTGCGTCGCCCATCAGCAGCAGGGTCTGGGCATCCTCGATCGGCATGATCACGAACGCCTTGTCATAATCATAGACGCCGACCTCGAAGATCGCCGCCACGCGGTAACTGATGATGCGCGGCACGGTGCCGAACGGCGTCGTCTGCCCCTGCGGGCTGATCAGGCTGATCTCGCTGCCCACCTGCGCGCCCAGGGCGTCGGCAAGCCGCGCGCCGATCGCGACATTGCCGCTGCCGGGCTTCAACGCGAGCAGGCTGCCGTCGAGCACCTTGCTCTTGATCGTCGCATTGCCCCTGATGTCCGCGACGCGCATCCCGCGCGCCAGCACGGCTTCGACGCGCCCGTTGAAGCTGGCCATCAGCGGCTGTTCGATCAGCGGCGTCGCCTCCGTCACGCCCGGCGTCGCCTTCGCCTGCTGGATCACCTCGCGCCAGTCAGGCAGGCGGCCGTCATAGCCCTGGATCACGGCGTGGCCGTTCAGCCCCACCACCTTGTCGAACAGTTCGGCGCGGAAGCCGTTCATCACGCTCATCACGATCACCAGTGCGGCGACGCCCAGCATCACCGCGATCAGGCTGATCGTCGCGACCATGAAAATAAAGGCCTCGCCGCGGCCGGGGAGCAGATAACGCTTGGCGATCATCCGCTCGTAGCGCGACAGGATCATGCAGGGTTTCCGGGGTGTGGCATTGGCTTTCCGGCCCTTAGGGTGAGGCGATCCGGCTTGCAACCGGAAGCGCTGCTGTTGCCGATAGAACACAGGCTGCTGTCAATCGTGTCAGCATCGTGCGAATCGTGATGACAGCCTCAAAAGCCTTTCGTAGCTTTCGCTCACCTTAACGCAGGCAAAGCCTTGGTTCTGGGAGGCTTTCGCTCCGTGCCGTAGCTTGAGGGGGCGTCGGCGCGTTGAGTGGAAGCAAAGGGGGCTGACGAGCATTCGTCACGCGGGTGCCCGGGTCGGAAACGACCCGGGCATTCGGCTTTTCAGGGAAGCGCTTCGCGCGCGCCGCTCAGAACCAGAAACGGATGCCCGCGACGAAGCTGGCGCTTGTCGGATCGTCGCCCGCCAGCCGCGCATAATCGGCGCTGCGGCCGGCCCGCCCTTCCCACGAAACGCCGACATAAGGCGCGAATTCGCGTGCGATCTCATAGCGCAGGCGCAGACCCAGTTCGGCATCGACCAGCCCTGCCCCGATCCGCTGATCGGGCACGTCCTGCGCCGCGAAATTGAGCTCGACGCGCGGCTGGAGAATCAGTCGCTGGGTTACGCGCTGGTCATACCAGCCCTCGGCCCGTGCAAGCAGATCGCCCTTGTTCGACAGGAACAACGCGCCCTCCACCTCGAACATGTAAGGTGCCAGCCCCTCGAACCCGATCGTCGCATAGGTGCGATCTGGGCCGCGGCCCAGATCCTGCCGCACGCCCGCCTGAAGGTTGAAATAAGCGCCGACCGCACGGCTGTAGAGCGCCTGCACCTCGGCCGCGTCGACGCCCGACCGTCGCCCGCCCTCGCCTTCGGTCTTGACCGCCAGCCGGTTCACGTCGCCGCCGAACCAGCCCTCGCCATCCCAGCGATAGCCGTCCTCGCCCTTGCGCGCCTGATATTCGGCGAGGTTGAAGAAAATCTGGTGGAACGCCCCGCCCCCGCCCTCGCGCATCATCTGGTGGCGAGCGTGCGCCATGGCGGCAGGATCGAAGAAGCGATCGGCATAGTAATCGCCCGGCGCGGCGGGTGGGGACGCATCGCCAGTCGCCGCCGGGGCATGCCCCATTGCAGCATGATCCATCTGGCTATGGTCCATGCCGGGCATGGCGGAATGATCCTGCGTATCGGGATCGGCCTGCGGCTTGGCGGCATCGGGTCCGCCGCCCCGACCCGCCTGGCCATGTCCCATCGCCGAATGATCCATGGCCGAATGATCCATCTGGCCATGATCGACCTGCGGATCGGCTATCGGGGCCTGCTGGGCCAGCGCCGGCGCTCCGCCCGCCAGCGCCAGGATCGCGATCAGCCGGCTCATGCGCCTTCGCCCTTCGGCCGCACGCTTACCACCCGCATCATGCCCGCGTGCATGTGATAGAGAAGGTGACAGTGGAAGGCCCAGTCGCCCACCGCGTCGGCGGTGAAGTCCCAGCTCACCTTGCCCCCCGGCTGGACCATCACCGTATGCTTGCGCGGCGCGTGATCGCCATGCCCCGTCGCCAGTTCAAAGAAATGGCCGTGCAGGTGAATGGGGTGCCCCATCATGCTGTCGTTTATCAGATTGACGCGCACCCGTTCACCCAGCGTGAAGGGAATGGGCTCCATATGATCCGACATCTTCACGCCGTCGAACGACCACATGAAGCGTTCCATGTTGCCCGTCAGGTGAATGTCGATATGGCGTCCGGGCGGCCGTGTGTCGGGATTGGCCTCAAGCGCCACGAGATCGCGGTAGACGAGCACGCGGTGACCCACATCCGCGAGCCCCTGCCCCGGCTCACCCGTGCGGTCCATCGGCATGGGGGATATCGTCTGCACGCCCGGCGTCCGCTCGACCTGCGGGGCGTTGGCGAAGTCGCGCATCCCCATCGACCCCCCGCCCATATCCATCTGCGCCGCCCCGTGCCCCATAGCGCCATGATCCATGCCGCCCATGCCCATATCCTTCATGGTCGCGAGCGGACGGGGGCGGAGCGGCGGCACCTCGGCCATCATGCCAGCGCGCAGGGCAAGCGTCGCGCGCGCCACGCCCGACCGGTCGATCGCCTCGCCGACGATCGTATAGGCGCGGTCCGCCGCCGGCGTGACGATCACGTCATAAGTTTCCGCAACTGCGATCTGGAACTCGTCGGTCTCGACGGGACGGATATTCTGCCCGTCGGCCTGCACCACCGTCAGCGCGAGGCCCGGGATGCGGACGTTGAAGCTGGTCATGGACGATGCGTTGATGAAGCGCAGCCGCACACGCTCGCCGGGCGCGAACAGCGCGGTCCAGTTGTCCTTCGGGCCGTAGCCATTGACGAGATAGGTGTAGGTCGATCCGGTTACGTCCGAGATATCGGCAGGGTCCATCCGCATCGCGCCCCAGTCGATGCGCTCGCCAGCCTTCTGGTCGCGCCCGGCGATCAGCCCGGCAAGCGTCTGGCGCTGATAGTTGAAATAGCCGGGCTGCGCCTTGAGCTTGCGGAAGATCGCCTCGGGCGACATGCGGCTATGGTCGGACAGGACGACGACATGCTCGCGATCGGCTGCGATCGGATCGGCGCCCGCAGGATCGATGACGATCGGTCCATAATGGCCCGCCTGCTCCTGCAGCCCCGAATGGCTGTGATACCAGTAAGTGCCGGACTGGCGGATCGGGAATTGATAAGTGAAGCTCGATCGCGGCGCGATGCCGGGAAAGGACACGCCGGGCACGCCGTCAAACTGCGCCGGCAGGATCAACCCGTGCCAGTGGACAGAGCTGTCCTCGTCCAGCCCGTTCTCGACGACCAGCTTTACGTCCTGCCCTTCGCGCAGGCGGATCAGCGGGCCGGGCACCGTGCCGTTGATCCCGATCGCCCGCGTCGCCCGCCCATCGACCACCAGCGCCTGCCGTGCGATCTTCAGGCGGATTTCCTCTCCCGAAAGCGCTGGCATGTCCGGCGTCGCTATACCGGCCGACACCGGCTGCGCCCAGCCCGGCAGCCAGGGCGCCAGGGCGATCCCGCCCCCGGCCAGCGCAACGCCGCGCAAAACATCCCTGCGACTATAATCCTGAATCACCTGTCTCCCAGTCGCTACGGCTCTGCCATCCGCGCGCCTAAAGGACCAGATGCCTATCGACGGCGACGGAGGCTGCCCATCTGCAGCAATACGGCCAGACCCGCCAGCGCCGCGCCGAACAGCGCGACGGCGCTCCACCCGCCCTCGCTCCAGGCGAATGTTGCGCCGGCCGATCCGGCGGCCCCGCCGATGAACATCGTCCCCATGAAAATGGTGTTGAGCCGCGCCCGCGCGTCGGGCTGGAGCGCAAAAACGATATGCTGGTTGGAAACAAGCGCGCTCTGCACCGCAAGATCGAGCAGGATGACCCCCACGACCAGCCCCGCGATCGATTGCCAGAAGGCGAAGATACCCCAGGACGCCAGCGTCAGCAGCGCGCCAAGCGCAATCATCCGGTGCGGCCCGCTGCGATCGGCGATGCGCCCGGCGATAGGGGCAGCGAGGATGCCGACCGCGCCGATCACGCCGAACAGCCCGGCCACGTCCGCACCGAGCCGGTAACGCGGTTCTTCGAGATGAAAGGCCAGCACCGTCCAGAAAGCGATCAGCGCCGCGAACAGCAGGGCCTGCGTCGCCGCCGCCAGCCGCAATTCGCCATAGCTGCGCCACAGCCCGCCAAGCGAGTGCATCAACCGCACATAGGTCAGCCCCGCGCCGGGTTCCGATCGCGGCAGGCGGAGCGCCATCACTCCGCCCGCGACCAGCGCGATCGGCGCGCCGAGCAGGAACATCTCGCGCCAGCCGCCATGCGTCGCGACAAAACCCGCGAGCGTGCGACTGAGCAGGATGCCGCATAACAATCCCGACATCACCGTGCCGACGACTGCGCCGCGGCGCTCAGCCGGGGCCAGATGCGCGGCGAAAGGCACGATCTGTTGCGCGACCGTCGAAACGAAGCCGACGAACAGCGACGCCGCCAGCAGCATCCACGCGCCCGGCGACCATGCCGCAGCGACGAGCGCGGCCGCGAGCGCCAGGAACTGGATGACGATCAGCCGCCGCCGCTCCATCACATCGCCCAGCGGCACCAGCAGGAACAAGCCGGCGGCATAGCCTATCTGCGTAACCGTCGGCACGAAGCCGGTCAGCGCACCCGGCAGGTCGCGTTCGATCAGCGCGAGCATCGGTTGGTTATAATAGATGTTGGCGACGCCGACGCCGGCCGCCGCCGCCATCGCAAAGGTCAGACTGCGGCCAAGCACGGCCGGTCCATGGTCAATCGCGTCGGTGGTGGTCGTCATCATTCGGCTCCGGGCTGCGCCCCGCCCGACGCCCGCACCATGTAGGGAGCGCGTGGGCAGCGCGGTAGTGGCATGGAGGAACCCGCCGCGATGCACCGCCATACATTGGTTTAGGCCCCGCTCAGTCCGCTTTCGCGCCACCTGTCGCCCGGCTATTCTGCAATTCATCCCACAGGACGGAATCGGCCGGCTATGAACACCTTGCAGACGCGCCATCATCAGATGTTCCCGGTGCTGAGCGCCGCACAGATCGAGGCCGCCCGCGTTTTCGCCAGCGGCCCGGCGCAAAGCTTCGCGCCCGACGAGACCGTCTATGCGATCGGCGATCGCGGCGCGCCGGCATGGCTGGTGCTGAACGGCGCGCTCACCACCTTCCGGCGGGACGGGCTGAGCCATGAATCGGTCATCTCCACCGTCGGCCCCGGCCAGTTCACAGGCGAGGTCAACCAGCTCGCCGGCCGCGCAGCCATCGCCACGAGCCGGGCAGGGCCGGACGGCTGCACCGCCCTTCCCTTCGATGCGCCGCATCTGCGCGCGCTGATGATCGGATCGGCCGAAATCGGCGAAATCGTCATGCGCGCGCTCATCCTCCGCCGCGTCGCGCTGATCGAGGAAGGCGGCGCGGGCACGATCATCATCGGCACGCCGGGCGGGCCTGACATAGTGCGCCTGCAAAGCTTCCTGACACGCAGCGGCTTTCCCAACCTGGTGCTCGATGCAGCGACCGACGAGGAAGGTCATGCGCTTGTCGAGCGCCTCGCACTCCGCGCGGAGGAACTGCCCCTCGTCGTCTGCCCCAATGGCAGGATGCTCAAGCGCCCCAGCGAAGTCGAGCTGGCCCACTGCCTTGGCATGACGCCCGAAATCGACCCGGACCGCGTCTATGACGTGGCGATCGTCGGCGCTGGTCCCGCCGGGCTGGCGGCCGCTGTCTATGGCGCCTCCGAAGGCCTGTCGGTGATCGTGCTCGACGAGCGCGCGATGGGCGGCCAGGCCGGCGCGTCGGCGCGGATCGAGAATTATCTCGGTTTCCCAACCGGCATTTCCGGCATCGCGCTGGCCGGCCGCGCCTTCAACCAGGCGCTCAAGTTCGGAGCGGAGATCGCCGCGCCCGTGCAAGTCGAAAGGCTCGACTGCGAAGGCGACCGGCTTGCGCTGGAGCTTGCCGGCGATCGCACCGTGCGCGCCAGGACCATCGTCGTCGCATCGGGCGCACGCTACCGCCGGCCGGAGATCGAAGGCCTCTCCACCTTCGACGGCGCGGGCGTCTCCTACTGGGCGTCGCCGATCGAGGCGCGGCTATGCGCCGATTGCGACGTGGCGCTGGTCGGCGGCGGCAATTCGGCGGGGCAGGCGATCGTGTTTCTCGCGCCGCACGTGAAGCGGCTGCACCTGTTCGTCCGCCGCGACCTGTCTGAAACCATGTCGCGCTACCTGATCGATCGGATTGCGGCGCTCCCCAATGTCGAAGTCAATGTCGGCTGCGAAATCGTGGGGCTCGAGGGCGATCATGCGCATGGCCCCACCGTCGCTTCTGTCCGCAACCGGCAAGGCGTGGTGCGGCAGGTGCCGATCCGCCATCTCTTCCTGTTCACCGGCGCCGACCCCAATGCGGGGTGGCTCGCCGAATGCGTCGAGACCGACGCCAAGGGCTTCGTCGTCACGGGCCATGGCTCGCGCGCGCTGGAAACCGATCGGGCAGGCGTATTCGCGATCGGCGACGTGCGCGCCGGATCGGTCAAGCGCGTCGCCGCGGCCGTCGGCGAAGGCGCCGCCGTCATCGCCCAGATCCACGCCGCGCTTGCCGAGCGCTCACAAGAGGAGGCTCTATGACCGACTGCCCCCACAGCGTCACGATCACCGAAGTGACGCCCAGCGCGCGCGGCTGCGAGGAATGCCTGAAAATCGGCAGCCGCTGGGTGCATCTGCGCATCTGCCGAAGCTGCGGGCATGTCGGCTGTTGCGATCAGTCGCCCCATCGCCATGCCCGCGCCCATTTCAACGCCACGCGCCATCCGATCATCGAAGGCTATGACCCGCCCGAAGGCTGGGGCTGGTGCTATGTCGACGATATCGAGATCGACCTGCCCGACCAGACTCCGCAATGGGGACCGATCCCGCGCTACTTCTGATCGCCGGCGGGAAGGCCGAGCATCGGCAGCACGCGGTCGATCGGCAACGCTTCCACCGTCCGGTTGCGCCCAACGACGCGGTGGGCGGCGAACAGCGAATTGAGCACCGCTTCCTCGGTCGCCTCCGCAGTCGCCTGGAAAAGCGGGGACATCAGGTCATTGGGCAGATCGGTCACGCTCGCCGCGCCCGCGCGCCGTTCCGGCGTGCGGCGCACCGCCTCGCTGGTCGAAAAGGCGACGGCATAATCGCCTGATCCGTTCGTGAAGCTCGATCCCGTGCGCGCGATGCCGGCGAAGGCGCGTTCGGCAAGCCGGCGCAGATTGCGGTCGGACAACGGCGCATCGGTCGCGATCACGATCACCACCGATCCGTCGCCGCGCTTCTGCTCTATCTCGCGCCTGAACTCATATTGGCCGAGCTTCACGCCCACCGGCACGCCGGCGACCGTCAGCACGCCGCCATAGTTGCTCTGCACCAGCACGCCCACGGTCCAGCCGCCAAGGCTGGCGGGAAGCAGGCGCGACGCCGTGCCCATCCCTCCCTTATAGCCGAAGGCGACCGTCCCGGTTCCGGCGCCCACGGCGCCCTCGGCGACCGGTCCCGGCCTGGCCGTCTCGATCGCGCGGCGCGCGTCTGCGATCGTGACATGGCGACCGCGAATATCGTTCAGCTCGCCGTCATTGGTTTCGCCGACAACGGCGTTGACCGACCGGACCTGAGCGTTCCCGGGCTGCGCGAGCGTCCATTCGATCGCGGCCGCAACGCCCTCGGCGACGTTCAGCGTGTTGGTGAGCAGGATCGGCGTCTCGATCTCGCCCAGTTCGGCGACCTGCGTCGATCCGGCGAATTTGCCGAAAGCGTTGGCGGCGACGAAGCCCGCCGGCACCTTCTGTTGGAACAGGTTGCCGCCATGCGGCAGCACGGCCGTGACGCCGGTGTGGATATCCGGCCCCTTGTCGATCGTCACCTGCCCCACGGTGACGCCCGCGACATCGGTGATCGCATTGAGCGGCCCAGGCTGGAGGATGCCGACGACAACACCCGCCTCCCGCGCGCGCGGCCTGGCGTCGGCTGCCGCACCGGCCGCCGCCGTGATCGCCGCGAGCATCAGCATCGTAACCGTCATCGAACCTCACCCCGTTTCCTGCTGCGCAGCATGCGCGACGCGCCGCCGCCGATCAACGCCGCGCGAGATCGGTTCAACAACTGGCGCCGGCGTGAATGATTCTGCAAATGGTGGGCGCTGACGGGCTCGAACCGCCGACCCTCTCGGTGTAAACGAGATGCTCTACCAACTGAGCTAAGCGCCCTTATCGGGAAGCGCCTCCTGCCATGGGGAGGGCGCGGGGGCAAGGTCGGCAGCGACGGCGAGGCGTCGCGCCCGTCGCACCGCGCGCAAATGGAGCATCAGCGCAATCAATCCCACATTTCCGTAAAATAGGATTATTTGGCCTATTCATTCCAAGAACAGTGCAATTTTATTCCGAATATTGACCGCCATCGACACATCATAGTCCGAATGGACCACGCCACTCCGGATCGCAGCTTGCACACGCCGCGCCGGCATCTGCCCGCCCCCTTGCAAGCCTGCTCTTTCGTGCCTGATAGTCCGCCTCGGGGGGAAGTTTTCGGGGGGAAATCGACCGGTTGCGCGCAGCCGATCTCCGCCGCTTCCTCATAGCTTTGGCTTCTGCTCTGCGAGGACGGTTATGAACAGGCATTTTCCGGCGGTGTGCACTCTGGCGGTGGCGACCGCGATTCTCGCCAGCGCGGCTTCGGCGGCCGATGCGCCGGTCCAGCCCCAGGACGCCGAATATGGCAAGTTGATCAACCAGCATCTGGTCGACAAGCGCTTCACCACCGAACTGGTCGATCACCTGCCTGCGTCGGACACCGTCCCCACCCCGCTGAAGTTTTTCGGCCGCATCCCCGGTACGCCGGGCGAGCTGACCTACGCCAAGGATATCGAGCGCTATTATCAGGAACTGGCCAAGACCTCGCCGCGCGTGAAGTTCTGGACGCTGGGCAAGACCGAAGAAGGCCGCGACATCGTCGTCATCGCGATCGCCGATGAGGAGACGCTCAAAAATCTCGACAAGTACAAGGCCGATCTCGCCGCGCTCGGCGACCCGCGCAAGACCAGCGAGGCGCAGGCCCAGAACATCATCAAGACCAGCAAGCCCATCTACTGGGTGACCAGCGGCATCCACTCGCCGGAGACCGGCGGCCCCGAGATGCTGATCGAGCTCGCCTATCGCCTCGCGGTGGAGGAGACCCCCTTCATCCAGAAAATCCGCAACAACATGATCACCTTCATCACCCCGGTTCTGGAGGTCGACGGCCGCGAGAAGATGGTCGACACCTATTATTATGGGAAAAAGACGGGCAATCCGCGCCCGCCGATGATCTACTGGGGCAAATATGTCGCGCACGACAACAATCGCGACGGCATGGGCCAATATCTGAAGCTGACGCAGGCGATCACCGAAAATGTGCTCGAATGGCACCCGACGGTGCTGCACGATCTGCACGAAGCGCAGTCCTACCTCTACGTCTCGACCGGCACCGGCCCCTACAACCCCCAGCTCAACCCGATCCAGTCGAACGAGTGGTGGCTGCTCGCCGAGACCGAGGTCATGGAAATGACCAAGCGCAAGGTGCCGGGCGTGTGGACTTATGGTTTCTACGACGGCTGGGTGCCCAACTACCTCTTCTGGATCGCGCAGACGCACAACAGCTTCGGCCGCTTCTACGAAGTGCAGAGCTATGGCCCCGATATCCAGAAGGGGCTGAAGCTCGCCCCGACCGTGACCAGCAAGGAATGGTATCGCCCCAATCCGCCGCTGCCGTCGATCGACTGGGGCCCCCGCAACAACACCAACCTTCAGGAATCGGCGCTGCTCTTCGCGCTCAACCGCGTCGCGACCGATCATGAGCTTTATCTCGACAATTACTGGGCCAAGTCGAAGGCCGCGATCGACGCCGGCAAGACCGGAGACGTCAACGCCTGGGTGATCCCCGCAAAGCAGGTCGCCAGGCTCAACGTCGCGGAGATGCTCAACGATCTGCGCCGCCAGGGCGTGGAGGTCAGCCGCGCCAATGCCGCGTTCACCGCAGGCGGCGTCGCCGTCGCGGCGGGCGATTTCGTGATCCGGGGCGACCAGCCCTATCGAACGCTCGTCGACATGTACACGAGCATCCAGAACTACCCGGCCGCCAACCCGCGTCCCTATGACGATACCGGCTGGACGATGCAGTTCATGCGCAACGTCGACCTCAAGACGATCAAGGATCCGACGATCCTCGACAAGCCGATGACGCTGATCGCCGACGATATCCGCCCTGCCGGCGGGGTGACGGGTTCGGGGTCGACGATCATCTTTGACCATACCGGCGACAATGCGCTGGTCGCGCTGCGCTTCCGCCTGAAGGGCGCGAAGATGTCGGTCGCCGAGGAGGGTTTCGCGATCGGCGGACGCCAATATGCGGCGGGCAGCTTCATCATCGCTGACGCCGACCGTGCGGCGGTGGCGCAGGTCGCGGCCGAACTGGGCGTGTCAGGCGAAGCCGTGGCGAAGGCGCCGTCGGTCAAGTCGCACGTCATCACCGCGCCGCGCATCGGTTATCTGCATAGCTGGCTGCGCACGCAGGACGAGGGCTGGTGGCGCGCCGCGCTCGACCATTATGGCGTCCCCTACACCTATTTCGCCGACATCAAGGCGCGCGAAGGCGGCCTGCGCGCCAAATATGACGTGATCATCTATCCGAATGTCGGCGTCGGCGCGAAGGAGCAGGTCACGGGCGTCGCGATGAACGGCAATGTCCCCATCCCCTACAAGAAGAGCGACCTGACCCCCAATCTTGGCGCGATCGATTCGGCCGACGACATTCGCGGCGGCCTGGGCGTCGACGGCCTTGCCGAGCTCAAGAAGTTCGTCGAGGAAGGCGGCACGCTGATCGCCGACGGATCGACCGTCGAGATGCTCGCCAACTATGGCGTTGCCGAGGGCGTGACTGCGGCACGCCCGGCGGAGCTGTTCACAAAGGGCGCGCTGATGCGCGGCGTGATTGCCGACAAGGCGAGCCCGCTCACCTACGGCTATCGCGGCAAGGAAATGCCCGTTTATTTCCCCGACGCGCCCGTGCTGTCGATCAGCCGGGGCGGTTCGGGCATGGGTTATTTCGATCCCAACGGCCCGGGCGCGCGGCTCAGCCAGAATGTCACGCCCAATGCCGTGCCGGTGAGAATCTCGCCCTGGACGGGCGACGAAGGCGGCGAGGACAAGAAAGCCCCGGCGGAAGTCTCGGCCTCGCCCTTCGGTTCGGCGCTCCCCACCTCGCGGACCGGCGGCGCGGAGCCGACCCAGTTTCCGCGCGTCGTGATCCAGTTCCCGACCAAGTCGGACGACATCCTGCTCAGCGGCATGCTCAACGGCGGTCAGGCGCTCAGCAACAAGGCGCTCGTCGTCGACGTGCCCGACGGCAAGGGCCATATGGTCCTGTTCGCGCTGCGCCCCTTCTGGCGCTGGCAGACGCAGGGCAGCTACTTCCTCGGCTTCAACGCGATCCTCAACTGGGATCATCTGAGCGTCGGCGCCCCCGCGCCGAAGCCTGCGGGACAGGGCGGCAGCGAGTAAGGAAATGGCGGGCGCGCCGGTCATGCCCCTGGACACGGCAGGGTTCCCAGGGCCGACCGGCCGCCCGAGCTTCATGTAAAAAGCGAAATGGTGCGCCCGACTGGATTCGAACCAGTGGCCCCCAGATTAGGAATCTGATGCTCTATCCTGCTGAGCTACGGGCGCGCCGCAGTTCACATACGGGGCGCGGACGCCCGGAGCAAGCAGGTGAAGGAGGCCTCAGTTACGCTCTTCGGGGGGCGTCACCGCGAAAGGCAGCGGCGTGACGGCGATGCCTTCGGCAAGCAGTGAGGATGCGTCCTGCGCACTGGCCTGGCCGTGGATCGATCGCTGCTCGCGTTCGCCGTGATGGATGGCGCGGGCTTCTTCGGCAAAGCCCTTGCCGACCCATTCCGATCCCTCGAGCGCCTTTGACTGGGCGCGCGCCAGATCGGCCATAAACGCCTTGATCCGTTCCTGCGGGTTCGCCGCCTCGATCGAGGCCGGGGTCAGGCGCGGGGCCATCACCGCCTTTTCGATTTCCCGATCCTCGCACACCGGGCAGGAGACCAGCCCGCGCTCGCGCTGCCCCTCATAATCCGCCGTGCTGCCGAACCATGCCTCAAAGACATGACCGCCCGCGCATTGCAGGTCGAAAACGATCATGCGTTGACGACGGGGCCGATCGGGCGGCGATGCGCGATCACGGGGATACGCGCACGCACCGCATCGACTGCGGCCGGATCGATGTCGACGAAGCCCAGCCCCCGCGTCTCGCCCATGTCGAGCAATATCGCGCCCCACGGATCGACGACCAGCGAATGGCCATAGGTGCGCCGGCCATCCTCATGCTCGCCGACCTGCGCGGCGGCGATGACGAAGGCGGCGGATTCGATAGCGCGGGCGCGCAGCATCACATGCCAGTGCGCCTCGCCCGTCGGCACGGTGAAGGCGGCGGGAACGGCGAGCATCGTCGCCCCGGCGTTGGTGAGCGCGCGAAACAGATCGGGAAAGCGCAGATCATAGCAGATGCCGAGCCCCAGTACGCCCCACGGCGTCGCCGCCGTCGCGGCATGACCGCCCGGCGCATAGACCGAGGATTCACGCCAGCTTTCGCCCGTCGCCAGATCGACGTCGAACAGGTGGATCTTGTCGTAGCGGACGCGGACATGCCCGCGATCGTCGATCACGAAGGCGCGGTTGGCGCGGCGGCCGCCCTCGCCTTCGGCCAGCGCGACCGAGCCGAGATGCACCCAGATGCCCGCCTCGGCCGCTGCAGCGCGCACACGCGCCAGCGCCGGATCGTCGGCTTCCCGACGGATATGCGGTGCGGAACGCTCGCGATCGCCGTCGACCAGCCCGGACATCTCGGGCGTGAACAGCATATCCGCGCCGCCCGCCTTCGCCTCCGCGACGGCCCCGGCCAACGCCTCCGCATTGGCGGCGGGATCGATCCCGCTGGTCATCTGGAAGATCGCGATGCGCATCGGATCAGGCGGCGAGCAGCGGATCGAGCTTGCCCGCGCGATCGAGCGCCATCATGTCGTCGCACCCGCCGATATGCTGATCGTCGACGAAGATTTGCGGCGTCGTGCTGCGTCCGCCCGCGCGCTCGATCATCTCGGCGCGCCTGGGACCGCCCATCGTCACGTCATATTCCTCGAACGCCACGCCCTTCTGCTTGAGGAGCGCGATTGCCCGCGTGCAGTAACCGCAGGCAAATTTGGTGTAGATTTCAACCTTGGCCATAGCCTCTATCTCGGCACTGGCGGGGGCGGCGTCAATATCCGCCGCCCGCTTCGTCGCGGATCACGCGCGCCCAGCAGAGAATGACGACGCGCGCCGCCCCCGCGCGCTTGAGCGCCTTTGCGCAGGCATTGGCGGTGGCGCCCGTCGTATAGACATCGTCGATCAGATAGACGGTGCGCCCGCTGATTGCATCGCGCTTGTCCCGCGCAATGCCGAAGGCGCCGCGCACCGCCCGCGCGCGCCGGTCGCGACCAAGCCCGCCGAGCATCGGCGTCGCGCGCGTCCGTCGCAGCACATCGACGGCCAGCCTGTGCCCCGTCCGCCGCGCCAACGCCCGCCCGATCAGCACCGACTGATTGAAGCCGCGCGACCAGAGGCGGCGGCGATGCAGCGGCACGGGGATCAGCAGCGCGCCGTCGCCGGCGTCGATCCGCCGGGCGAGATGTTCAGCGATCAGCGCGGCGGGGCCGGGCTTGCGGCCATGCTTGAGCTTCAGCACCAGCGCGCGTGCGATCTCGCCATAGGCGACGACCGCACGCACGCCGTCATGCGCCGGCGGCTCTGCCATGCATTCGGCGCAGAGCGCGCCCGGCGCGGGCAAGGCGAGCGGGACGTTGCAGGCCGCGCAGCCCTCGCTTCCCAGAAAATCGAGCGAGCGCCAGCAATCGGGGCAGAAGCGGTGATCCGCCTCCACCACCACCCCACAACCGGGGCAGCGCGGCGGCAACGCGAAATCGATCGCGGCCCTGATCGGCGAAAGCAATAGCCCCATGGAGCCCCCCAATATTGCCTCTTGTCGATGCCGGCGGCTTTCTGCACAAGCCGCGCGATGAGCGCGCCCGAACTTTTCGACCGCCGCCTGCGCCGCCTGCGCCGCGACCGCGCCGCGCCCCATTTCGGCGAACATGCCTTCCTGATCCATCATATGGCCGAAGAACTGGTCGATCGGCTCGCCATGGTCACGCGCGACTTCGGCCGTGCGCTGGTGCTGGGGGCAAGCGACGCGCACATGATCGATCGCCTGCGCGGGCGCGGGACGAAGGTGGTGGCCGCCGATCCGGGCTTCGCCTTCGCGCGCGCGGCCGGGGGCGTGCAGTGCGATGAGGATCGCCTGCCCTTCGCAGAGGCCAGCTTCGACCTCGTCATTTCGATCGGCCTGCTCGACAGCGTCAACGATCTGCCGGGCGCTCTGGCGCTGATCCGGCGCGTGCTGCGTCCCGACGGCCTGTTTCTCGGCGGGTTCGTCGGCGCCGGCAGCCTGCCGCGCCTGCGCGCCGCGATGAGCGTGGCGGACGGCGATCGCGCCGCGCCGCGCCTGCATCCGCAGATCGACGTGCGTTCGGCCGGCGACCTGCTCGTCCGCGCCGGCTTCACCATGCCCGTGGCGGACGGCGACCGCCTCAAGGTCCGCTACCGCTCGCTCGAAGGCCTGCTGAACGATCTGCGCGGCATGGGGGCGACCTCGGCCCTGGTCGATCGCGGCCCGCCGATCGGCCGCGAAGCGCTGTTCCGCGCTTTCGAGACGTTCGGCGAAGCCGCCGACGAGGACGGGCGCACCACTGAGACGTTCGAGCTGATTTACCTGTCAGGCTGGTCGCCAGACGCCTCACAGCCCAAACCAGCCCGGCGCGGCAGCGCCACGGCGTCGCTTGCCGAAGCGCTCAAGCCGACCAGCTAAAGCGCATCGTCATTGCGAGGAGGCAAAACCGACGAAGCAATCCAGCCAATGCCCGATACCGGACTGGATTGCTTCGCTATGCTCGCAATGACGATCTTCGACGCGAACGCAGCTCTCAGGCCGCGACGGCCTCGCGCTGCTTCGCCTCGAACTCGGCCGCCGCCAGGAAGCGCTCGGCATCAAGCGCGGCCATGCAGCCCGTGCCGGCCGCCGTGACGGCCTGACGATAGACTTTGTCCATCACGTCGCCGCACGCGAACACGCCGGGGATGGCAGTGCGCGAGCTGCCCGGCTCGACGGCCAGATAGCCGTCGGCATCAAGCGGCAAATGGCCCTTGAACAGCTCCGTCGCCGGCTGATGGCCGATCGCGACGAAGCCGCCATCGGCCTCGATATGGCTGATCTCGCCGGTCACCGTGTCCTTGAGGTCGAGGCCGACCAGCCCTTCGGGGTCGCCGCCCGCGACGAAGCGATCGACCGTCTTGTTCCACAGCACCTTGATCTTGGGATTGGCGAACAGCCGCTCCTGCAGGATCCGCTCGGCGCGGAAATGATCGCGGCGGTGGATGATCGTCACGTCATCGCTGTGATTGGTCAGGTAGAGCGCTTCCTCGACCGCGGTGTTGCCGCCGCCGATGACCACCACCTTCTTGCCGCGATAGAAGAATCCATCGCAGGTCGCACAGGCGCTGACGCCCTTGCCACGCAGCAGTTCCTCGCTCTCCAGCCCCAGCCACTTGGCCTGCGCGCCGGTCGCGATGACCAGCGTCTCGCCTTCATAGACGTCGCCGCTGTCGCCGATCAGGCGGAAAGGCCGCTTCGACAGGTCGACCGAAACGATCTGGTCCCACATCATCCGCGTGCCGACATGCTCTGCCTGCGCCTGCATCTCCTGCATCAGCCAGGGACCCTGGATGACATCGCGGAAACCCGGATAATTTTCGACGTCGGTCGTGGTTGTCAGTTGTCCGCCGGGCTGGATGCCCTGCACGACGATCGGCTCCAGCCCCGCGCGCGCGCCATAGATGGCGGCGGTAAGCCCGGCCGGCCCGGAGCCCAGAACCAGCATGCGGGTGGTGTGAATCTTGGTCATTGCCTGTCCGTCGGATGAAGAAGAATTGGACTTGGATGTAGGGATTGGCGCACGGTTCGGCAACAAGCAGCGCGGACGGCGCAGCGGCCCGAGGGGGAGACATGAGCGATCTGATTCTCGTCATCGACGAAGGCACCACATCGACGCGCGCGATGATTTTCGACACCGCCGGCAAGCCGGTCGCGACGCATGGCTGCGAACTGACCCAGCACTATCCCGCCCCCGGGCTTGTCGAGCATGACCCCATCGAAATCTGGGACAAGAGCATCGGCTCCGCGCGCGCGGCGATCGCCGAGGCGGGCGGCGTGGGCCGGATCGCCGCGATCGGCATCACCAACCAGCGCGAAACCGTCATATTCTGGGACAAGGCGACGGGCGAGCCGCTGGCGCCTGCGATCGTGTGGCAGGACCGGCGCACCGCCGCGCGCTGCGCCGAGCTGCGTGCGGAAGGGCATGAAGCCTCGGTGCAGGCGCGCACCGGGCTGCTCCTCGATCCTTATTTTGCCGGCTCCAAGATCGGCTGGGCGCTGGAAAACTGGCCGCAGTTGCGCGAGGCCGGAGACCGGCTGGCCGTCGGCACCGTTGAATCCTGGCTGATCTGGAAGATGACGGGCGGCCTTTACCTCAGCGACGCGACCAACGCCTCGCGCACCGCGCTGATGGCGATCGGCAGCGGCGGCTGGGACGACGGGCTGTGCGACCTGTTCGGCGTGCCGCGCACGATCCTGCCCGAAATCGTCGATTGCGCCGGCCGCTTCGGCGAGACGCTGCCCGACCTTTTCGGCGCGCCCATTCCGATCTGCGGCGTCGCCGGCGACCAGCAGGCAGCGACGATCGGCCAGGCCTGCCTGTCGCCGGGCGACACCAAGGCGACCTATGGCACCGGCGCCTTCGTGCTGACCGCAACCGGCGCGCGCCTGCCGACCTCGCACAACCGCCTTCTCGCCACTGTCGCGCACCAGATCGCCGGGCGACGCCATTATGCGCTCGAAGGATCGGTGTTCGTCGCGGGCAGCCTTATCAAATGGCTGCGCGATGATATCGGCCTGATCGGCAGCGCGGCGGAGACCGAGGCGATCACGCGCGGCGTGCCCGACAGCGGCGGCGTCTATCTCGTTCCCGCGCTCTCGGGCCTCGGCGCGCCCTGGTGGCGGCCCGAGGCGCGCGCGAGCCTGACGGGGATGAGCTTCGCCACGCGGCGCGACCATATCGTCCGCGCCGCGCTCGAAGCGATGGCGCACCAGACGCACGACCTCAAGACCGCCTTCGCCGCCGACGGCGCCGACTGGGCGCGCCTGCGCATCGACGGCGGCATGGCGGCGAATGACTGGATCGCACAGGATCTGGCCGACATGCTCGCCATCCCCGTCGAGCGCCCCGCCTTCGTCGAGACGACGGCGATCGGCGCGGCGATGCTCGCGGGGGTCGGCGTGGGCTGGTTCGCTTCGCTTGAAGAAGCCGCCGCCATGCGCGGCGCGACGCAGGCCTTCCAGCCCGCGCTGGATGGCGAGCGGAGGGCCAGGCGGCTCGAAGGCTGGGCCGTGGCGGTGCGCGGCGTGCTCGGCGAATAACTCAGGAGGCGGGCGCAGCGGGATAGCTGGTCAGCACGTCGCCCAGCGCTTCTTCGAGCGGACCGAGCCAGCCCGCATAATGTTTCCACTGCTCGGCGCCGTCGCGGAAGATGGGCTGGCGCACCTGCTCTGCGCTCGGCGTCCTGACGCTGCGCCGGTTCTCGTGGAAGCGCAGGCAGGCCTCGTCAAAGGGCAGTCCGAGATAGTCGAGCAGCGCGCGCGTCTCGCCTTCCAGATCGTCGACCAGCCGTTCATAAACCACGCGGTGGACGAAACCCGGCATCAGCCGGTCCCAAAGCGCCATCATCCGCACATAATCGGCATAGAAAGCGCCGATATCGCCCAGATCATAGGCATAGCTCTGCCCGCGCGCGAAATGCTGCTTGAACAGCGAAAATCCACAGGAGAGCGGATGACGGCGCACATCGATCACCTTCGCATTGGGCAGGATCAGCCGGATCAGCCCCGTCGCAAGGAAATTGAAGGGCAGCTTGTCGATGAAATAGGGCTTGTCCGTCTTGCGCTGCACACGCGTGCGATCGAGATAATCCCGCCCCAGCGCCGCGAACCGTTCGGGCGGCAGATCCAGCAGGACTTCGGGATAGGTCGATTGGTCCGCGCGCATCTTTCCACCGCCGATCTCGCGGATGATCCGCTGCATATCGGTCAGTTCCATCGTCCCTTCGATCAGCGGATGGCTGGCGAGGATCTGCTCGACAAGGGTCGATCCCGAACGCGGCATGCCGACGATGAAGATGGGGTCGGGCGCGGGGCATCCGAGCCCTGCCCGCTCGGCCAGGAATTGCGGCGTGAATATGCGCTCTGCCCGCTCGATCTGGCGAGCAAGCTCATCCCGGTCATGGTGGATGCTCGCGCGGCGCAGCCGGTTGCTCTCCGCATAATGGGCGAAAGACGCCTCATAATCGCGCGCATCCTCAGCCGCCTTGCCCAGCGCAAAGCCGATATGGAAGCGATCGTCGAGCCCGATATCCTGCCGGTCCAGAAGCGCGCGCATGGCCGCCAGCTCATCCCCGGAAAAGCGAAAGGTCTTGAGGTTGGAGAGGTTCCAATAAGGCTCGCCCATCGTCGGCCGCAGGGCGATCGCCCGTCGATAGGCCTCGATACACCCGGCCATGTCGCCCAGCGTCTTGAGCGCATGCCCCAGCGTCAGCCACACGTGCGGATCGTCTGCATCATCGGCGATCATCGCGCGGTAGATGGCTACCGCGCCGTCATAGTCGCCGGTGCGATCGAGGATAGACGCTTTCAGGTTGCGATAGCCCGGATGCCTGGGATTGGCGGACAGCAGCCGTTCGACCTCGCCCAGCGCCTCGTCCAGATCGTCGAGCCGATAATGGACGATCGCCTTGTTCTGGCGCGCAGGCTCATAGTCAGGCGCGAGTTCGAGCGCGCGGCCAAACATGCGCAGGGCATCGCGATATTTGCCCGTCCGCGTCGCGATGTCGCCAAGAACGCGAATCGCGCCGATGTCGGTCGGGGCCGCCTTCAGCCGCTCGCGCACCAGCTTTTCAGCCTCGGCGAGGCGGTTGCCCAGCAAGGCTTCGGCGATCGCGATCGATTGGGGATCGCTCGCCGTCGCCTGCAGCGCACGCAGATGCGCAGCGCCCCCGCCTCTCGCATCGCCCATCGCATGGCGCGTATCGCCTAGCGCGCGCCATGCGAAGCTGTTCCCCGGCATCAGCCGGGTCGCCGACATGAACGCCGTCGAGGCCTCGGCCATACGCCGCGCACGCAGATGCGCGATGCCCATAGCCATGGCATTGTCGAAAGGGCTGAACGAAGCGGGACGCGAAGTCATCTGGCGATCAAGGCTCGCGCCCCCTTCACTGTCAACCGCGCCCGGATCGCCAAGATGGTTTACCGGGGGAAGCGGGGCCAAAACGGGCGCCGATTGATCAACCCATTCCGATTGAACAGAATACACGCCCTTCGCAGACGCACTTCATTGCGTGCGCACAGAATAATCGGCGCGTCACCCCATAACATGGGCAGGACACATCCGCCCGCATGGCGTCCAGCGCATGCGCGACTGCGGCCCGGAAAGGCTCTCTATTTAGTCATAACGACGATCGAACTCGCGCGGTCCGAGGGTCGGAAAGCCGCCTTCAAAACGCGCTTGGCTCGCCGCCATCCATTTTTGCTGAAAACAGGCGGGATCTGGCTGGTATAGAAGATATCCACCAGGTCATGCTGCATCGGATAGATGCGGTAGGCCGAAAAACCGGCCTCGATCCCATGCTTGATAATCAGATGAGGCGGCATGTCTTTTTCGGTAACGCCGTAAAGCTGCATGGCCTCTATAGAGCCGGGCGCCGTTGAGTGCCCCTCTCCCGGCTCATGCGTGATAAGCCGGCCTCCGGGCTTCAAGGCGCGATAAGCGCTCGCAATTGCCAGTCGCTCGTCCTCCGCATGGTGCAGGCAATCGAAAAAGACGACGGAATCGAACTGCCCGTCCAGATCGCCGGCCTCATAGTCCGCGCTGACGAATGAGAGATTGTCGCCGACATTTTGCCGCGCCTGATTCTCGCGCGCGAGATCGATCATGTCCTCGCTGATATCCTGCCCCAAAACGCTATATCCGCGTTTGGCGTAGAAGATGCTCGTCCAACCCCCGCCACAACCCATATCAAGGATTTTCGCGGGCGGCGGGGGAAGCAATGAAAATATGGCCCCGATGGAAGCGAGGTTAATGCCGGAATAATCATCGGAAAACGGCTTCTCCAAACTATGCCGCCGCCCAGCTTCGCCGATGTTTTCCAGATATTTTTTTTCGCCGATTTTCGACATTGAGGCGCGGCCCTGATCGTTAGCAGCCAAACTTGGAATCGAAACCCTTCATGGTGGTTGGCCGAGGCGATGGCAACGTGGTTCGCGCTATATTCCCCTGCCACGCCAGGCGACCACGCCCCCGCCCGCCGGCAAGCGCGAGCCCGCAAGCCGCACGCGAGGATAGAGCCGCGGACGAGCCGGCTGGATAATTGGATTATTGACAGAGGCATTCCGCCGAAGAGGTAGCCATCCGGTGAAAGCCGCCGTACAGCTCTGACTATGCGATAATGGATCGCTGGTTGGGCTGCCACTTCCAGGGCAGCAACTCGTCGAGTTGCCGGGCCGGATGCTCGGCAATGCGAGCGAGCACATCGGCGAGCCAGGCCTGCGGATCGACATCGTTCAGGCGGGCGGTCTGGATCAGGGTGTAGAGGATGGCTGCGCGTTGGCCGCCGCGATCGGATCCGCAAAACAGCCAGGCCTTCCGTCCGAGCGGCACGCAGCGCAGGGCGCGTTCGGCGGCATTGTTGGTCAGGCAGACCTGGCCGCCCTCAAGGAAGCGAGTGAAGGCGTCCCAGCGGCGCAGCATGTAGTTGATCGCTTTGGCGAGATCGTGGTTGCGCGAGAGCCTGGCGAGTTGGGTAGTGAGCCAGGCGTGAAGCTCGGCCATGAGCGGCGCACTCAGTTCCTGGCGCACAACGAGCCGCTCGGCCACGCCCTTACCGTTGATGCCGCGCTCGATATCGAACAGAGCATCGATCCGCTGCACGGCCTCGATCGCGATCGGGTAGATCATGCCGGCATGCTTGCCGCGGCTCTTCTTGCGGGCCGCACTGGCAACGTCGGCCAGTTCGAAGAACTTGCGCCGCGCGTGGGCAAAGCAGCCGGCCTCATGCACAGGCGCAGGCAAACGACCGGGAGCATAAAGCTCGCCGTAACCACCATAGGCATCGGCCTGCAAGATCCCTGACCAGGACGCGAGTGCGCCCTTGGATGTTCGCCACGCCGATCGCGCGAGTAGTGGAACAGCGCCGCGGGCGGATCGGCACCGGCGAATGGTCGATCATCCCGCACGTAAACCCATAGCCTGGCGGTATCGGTCTTCACCTTGGCCATGACGGGCACGGTCGTATCGTCGCCATGCAATCGCTCGGCGGCGAGGACGTGCGCCTCGATGAGCCGATATAGCGGCATCAACGCAAAGGCGGCAGCACCGACCTGGTCGGCAAGCGTCGAGGTGCTCAACGGCACGCCTTCGCGGGCGAAGCGCTCGGCTTGGCGGTTGAGGGGCTGGTGCTGGCCGTACTTCTCGAACAGCAGCATGGCGAGGAAGCTGGGGTCAGCCCAGCCACGCGGCACGACGTGGAAGGGCGCCGGCGGCTGTGTGATCGTCTCGCAGTCCCGGCAGGAGAACTTCTCGCGCACGGTCTGGACGACCTTCCCGACGCGCGGGATCACCTCGAGCGTCTCGGTGACGTCCTCGCCAAGCTTGGACAGCCTGCTGCCGCCGCAGGTCGGGCAAGAGCACGGCGTCGGCACGATGACCCGCTCGCGCGACAGGTGTTCGGGAAACGGCTTCCTGGCCGGCCGCTTGCGTTCGAAGGCGGTGACGGTAGCGGTCTTCTCGGCCGCAACCTCGGCAGCAAGATCGTCCTCGGCGGCGTCGGCTTCGAGGTCTTCGAGTTGCAGTTCCACCTGGTCGAGCAGGCGGGTGCGCTCGGCGCTGGCGCCGTACTGCTCGCGTCTGAGCTTGGCGATCTGCAGCTCGCGGTCCGCGATCACCGCCTCGGTGGCGCTCTCTCGGGCATGGGCATTGGCGAGCTTGGCTTCGGCCTCATCGGCCCGCTGGGTCGCACTCGCCAGCAGCGCCTTGAGCGCTTCAATATCGTCAGGAAGCGGCGAAACGACGGCTTCCATATCCGCGATGGAATCACAGAAACCCGCCCGAATGAAGCGCAAAATGCTCCGCTAAGAGAAGAAAACGATGCCCCTATCCAGCGCTCTGCGGACGCCAGGAATACTGCGGGTTCCGCCAGTCGATCCCGTCGAGCAGGCAGGCGAGTTGCGAGACTGTCAGCGACACCATCCCGTCCTTGGCCGATGGCCAGACGAAGCGACCCTTCTCAAGCCGCTTGGCGTATAGCGACATGCCGATCCCATCGTGCCAAATCAGCTTCACCAGCGATCCGGCCCGCCCGCGGAACACGAACAGATCGCCGCCGTGGGGATCGCGCTTGAGACCCCGCTGCACCAGCAAAGCCAGCCCCTGCATCCCCTTCCTCATATCCGTGTGACCCATCGCAATCCACACACGGGCGCCTGAGGGGATCATCGCAACGCCTTCAACGCTGAAGCCACCAGCGCCGGCGAAGCCGAGGCAAAAATGCTGATCCGCTTGCCGCGCGCCAGATCAATGATGATCGCCGGCTGCACGCCGGAAGGTGCGACGTCAACATCCTCGATCATTACGGCCGCGGCGAAACCGGGAGCCCCCCATATCGTCCGGCTCGGGTTCGACGCGAGCATCGCGCAGCTTACGGCGCCACGTGTGGACCAGCGCGGTCGACACATCACGTCACCGTGCGATCTCGGCCATGCATGCCCCGGGCGCGAAGGCCTCGCTCAGGATCTCAAGCCATTCCTCGTCGCTCCAACGGCGAGGCCGCTTCGGCCCGGAAAACACCGTCATCTGACCCATCGACAAGGCGTGACCCACCGGATGGGTACCGTGGGAGAACGGCTATATCGAAAGCTTCAATGCCCGCCTGCGCGACGAACTGCTCAACGGCGAGATCTTCTACAGCCTCTAGGAGGTGCGGATCGTCACCGGCTGGTGGCGCGATCACTACAACCGGGCACGCCCGCACAGCAGCCTCGGATATCGGCCACCGGCCCCGGAAACGATCAAGATGCCAGCCTGGCCGATCGGCTCCGCTGCGCTCCGCCTCCCGCCCAGGCTGGCATCGGAGGCCCACATCAAC
>QFNN01000184.1 GCA_003240855.1 Sphingomonas sanxanigenens | reverse complement strand
CCGCCCTTGACCTTCGCTGCGCGCGCCGGCCGACCCGCGACCGAGCGGGACGAAGGGATGAGACGGTTTTCCCGCGAACCAGGGGATGATCGAGACGCGCACCGCTTCAATCCTCCTCGCGGCGCTTTTGCGGCCGGTTCCAGCGCAGCGCCCATCCTCCGACACGCCTTCGGCGACGGCCTCCACGATATGCGCCTTGGTGACACGGCCAAGGTAGCTGTCCACGGTAGGTGTCCAGTCCCTCGCCACGTCCAGTGCCAGCTCGGTCGCCAGCCTGTTCGCCGTTTGCAGCGAGCGGGGTTTGCGGTCCCACGGCAGACGCAGTGCGTTGACGGTGCGCGCCGCGCAATGCGCCAGCAACGCAATGCGCTTTTCGTCCGCCAGTCCGACGATGAAGTCCCACAGGTCAGCCACGTCACGCGGCATGCGCTCGGCCCATGCCTCATGCTGCGCGCTCGCCCGCGCCGCCAAGGGCGTGTCTTCGATCCCGTCCGCATGGCTTCCCAGGGGGGTCACGGTCGGACGAACCTCAAGGCAACCGGCCTCGGCATAGCTGTAGAACAGTTGCGCGGTCAGGGTATGGGTCAGCGCGATCAACGCCGTATCGGGCTGATCGGCCAGCGCCACGCGAAGCGCCAGCGTCCGATGCGCGGACAGGTCGCGGGTGAGGCTGTCGGAAATCGGCTTGCCCGGCTCCTCTTCCTCCTCAACGTCCTGCACGTCCTCATCGCCATCCTCCGGCCGCTCGTCCTTCCCGGTCTCCGGGACGGTCGCATCGCCTTCTTCCGGCTCGGGCTGTGGGTCGGCCAGCGCCTCATCCTCGAGCCGCACGAAACCACGTTCGACTCGAACGCTGCCATCATGGTGCAACACGACGAACGCCCCACCATGCGCGATCACATTGGCGTCGTAGGCCGAACGCTTGGCCGAAATCGTGTCGATCTCGTCGGACACCGCCTCCAGCTTCGCCGCAACGTCCTCGGGCATTTCGTCATAGGACGAATAGCCATCGGCAAGCGTATCATACTCGGCGGACAGCGCGTCCAGCCGCGCCTCGTCCTCGTCGGACAGGGCGATGGGCTGCGGATAGAAACGCCGCATCCCGTGGGCATGAGGATAGTCGATATGCGCCTCGGCCCATTTCCAGCCCTCGGCCTGCACCTCGCTCGCAATGTCGCGCAGCTTTTCGGCGGCGAGCATATCGAGCAAGCCCACATCCTCGAAGAACCCGCCACGGTCCTCGCTGAACAGGTCGCGGATGATATTGCCGCCGGCCTCAACATAGGCGTCGGCCCCGATGAATACCGCACGGCGATCATCGGCGGGCACGTTGGCGGCGGTCATGTCGCGCCGGATGATCCAAGGTTCGCGATTGTGATGCAGGCCCTCAAACACTTGCTCCTGCCGGGCATGGTCCTCGGTGATGGCGAAGGCCATAAGCTGATCCAAGGTCAGCCCATCCTCACGATAGACCTGCAACAGCTTGGGGCTGACAGCGCCAAGGCGAAGCCGCTGCTTCACCACGCCCGCCGACACGCCGAACCGCGCGCCGATCTCCTGCGCGCCCCAGCCTTTATCATTGGAAAGCTCCGCAAACCGCTCGAACTGGTCGGCGGGGTGCATCGGGGTCCGGGTCACGTTCTCGTCCAGACTGATCTCGGACGGATCGTTGGCGGTATCGAGCCAACAGCGGACAGGTGCGGACTTCTTGATCTGCTTGCGCTTGGCGCGCAGCAGCATCGCCAGCCTGCGGCCCTCGCCAGCGGTAACGAGATAATAGCCGGTCGGCGTCCCGTCCTCCTTGGTTTCCGGCTCCACGACAAGGTTCTGGATCAGCCCCTTATGCTGGATCGACGCGGCCAGCGCCTCGATAGCGGCCTCCCCATGCGGCACCTTACGGGCGTTGCGCGGGGACTTCTTGAGCTTGGCGAGCGGCACGAAAATCTCGACGCCCGATACAGGCTCGGCAGCAACGGTTTCGGTAACAGCGTTCATCACACTTCTCCTAAAAACCGCACTCACCCCGGAATGGGGTGGGCGGCGAAGAAGCGACCGGCAGGCCCGCCGACGGAGCCGGGACGCACCCGAAGGGCTGGAACGAAGAGGAAGTAAGCGCGGCCACGCGCGTTGCGGCCCGGCGCGGCGGGCCTAACCCGGCCTATTCATGAGACTGAGGTTCCGGGCTTGTTGGGTGGCGATGCGTTTTCGGTGATGTGATCCGGACGAGCGCCTCTGGCGGTGTTTTT
>QFNN01000183.1 GCA_003240855.1 Sphingomonas sanxanigenens | reverse complement strand
GCAGGTTCGGCTTAGACACCCAGTTCCTAATTCAGATCAGAGGCTTATGCCACTCCCGCCAACCCTCTCGGCCCAACGCGGTGAATAAGCCGGGCTAGGAACATTCGATATCAAAGACTGCTTCGGCTCGATGAAGCTCGCGGCAGTCCAAGCCGTTATTCCCATTTCAAGGAGGATCATTCGCAATACGCTTTTCGTTCCCGATGAAACGCTCATTCAGATGAACACCAAATTGCTTTCTGAACACGCGGTGCGTGCCGGGTTGCCACAAGGTGGCCTCGCTTCCCCCGCCGTTGCCGGTCTCGTGATCGAACCCTGTCTGGAGAAGGTCTCCGCGAAGTTTCGCGGCTCCTACCTCGATGACATTTCGATTGGGGGCGGAACGGTCGAGGAGGTCGAGGCCGGACATGATATCTTGGCTGAGGCGTTAGCGTCTCAGTACCCCGGTTCACCGCTTTTCGAGAAATGCCGTGCGGCGTTCAAGCTTGGCAAGCATCAGGACGTTCTCGGCTATTGGCTGAGGCCCAACCCCAAGGCGAATGGCGGCGGTCTCCGGATCAGTCCGTCCAACAAGGGCATTCGTCGGTTCTATGTTCGCATGGCCATCGAACTATTGCTGCGCCCCTATGCGGAGTGGGCCGGCAAGATGGAGGAAGCGGCATACGCCTTCGCTGCATCGGCTAAAAGCTGGAACGGCGCTCAAGCCGGGCGCGAGAACCTCATCACCGTTTTCGCGATGGAAATCGAACCCCTGCTGAACGAGGCCCATCAGGAGGTGCTGGGCGCAATTGATGCGGGGCTGCCTATGCCTGCTGCTCGTGCGCTGGCGGGCAAGCGCGCCAACGAGATTATGCCGAAAATCGTTCTGGCCGATACCAATGGCTTGCTGAACTGGTGAGTCCAAAAACAAACACCGACATGCTGTCCGGTTAAACTGTACAGCAGGCACTCAACGAGGCACGGTGTACAGATAATACCTCCAAACTTTCTGGACACCGCATGTTCGTTGGGTACATCAGGGTCAGTACGGATCGGCAAGCAGCATCCGGACTTGGCCTTGAGGCCCAGCGAACAGCCATCGAGCAATACGCGGTACTACAGGGCCGAGAGATCATCGAAATCTATGTCGAGGCTGAAAGTGGTAAGCTCAAGGACCGCCCCCAGCTTAACACCGCGCTCGCCCATTGTCGCAGGGCCAAGGCGACGCTTCTGATCGCGAAGTTGGATCGGCTGGCCCGCAACGTGGCGTTCGTCTCGGCCTTGATGGAAACCGGCACCGAGTTCGTCGCGGTCGATGCCCCGTTCGCCAATCGCCTGATGATCCACGTTCTCAGCGCCGTGGCGGAGTGGGAGCGCGAACAGATCAGTGAGCGCACCAAGGCAGCATTGGCGGCTGCAAAGGCCCGTGGGGTCAAGCTCGGCACTTACGGAGTAGTGCTGGGGGCCAGGAAGCGGGAAGAGGCCGACCGTTACGCGGAATCCGTCCGTCCCGCGTTCATCGCTGCTCGTGATGCAGGATGCGCCAGCCTGCGCGACTATGCCGCGCACTTGTCAGCCGCAGGCACACCCACCCCGAACGGCGGAAAATGGCACGCCAGCAATGTAAGCCTAGTGCTAAGGCGATTGGGAGTTGCAACGGCGTAACCTATGGTGCCCGGGCCCTGTGGAACAAGTGCTTGCCTCCATTGATGAACTGGACGGCAGGAGCCACTAAGTCGAGGTATGGCGACTCATCTCATTCAATCGGTAAGCGTTGGGATCACTCGGCGCTGGCGGACAGGGCTAACACAGGCCTTTGGCGTTGCAGGTGCAATTTGGCTCGTTACTGAAATAGTGACACGAGTGTCCAAGGCCGCCAATGAATGGCTATCAGAAAATGGAAATGCTTACGCTGCTTTTGTTTTGATGTCCGGTGCCATTTGGTTTCTCAGCTACGCCTACGAACGTCGAACCGTTTCATTTCAGGTGCCCACGACCAGCAGTGTCATCACGATCAAGTTTGGCAATCTATTTGAAGAGCAAATGGACTGGCTGATCGGGGTGAATGAGTTCTTTGACGGGCAACTCGGTCAGGTGATTGCTAAGACCTCAGTCCATGGGCAGTTCATAACCAATGTCTTTAACGGTGATGAAGCGCGCTTTCGGGCGGCGATAACGGCTTCACTTGCGGGGACGCCTAGCCCGGCCTATTCATGAGACTGAGGTTCCGGGCTTGTTGGGTGGCGATGCGTTTTCGGTGATGTGATCCGGACGAGCGCCTCTGGCGGTGTTTTT
>QFNN01000037.1 GCA_003240855.1 Sphingomonas sanxanigenens | reverse complement strand
GATTTTCTTTTCCATCCGTCTCCAATCGGGACGAGCAGGGCGATCCGAACTCCTTGCCCCGGCGCGCTTTCAACGCGCAGATCGCCGCCCATCTGCATGGCCCGCCGGCGCATGTTGGCAAGGCCGCGTCCTTCACCCGGGGCCCCCCTGGCATTGGCGGGATCGAAGCCGACGCCATTATCCGAGAGGGCCACAAGGAGGCGATCACCCTCCAGGCGCTCGGCCATGAGAGTGATCCGCGTGGCATGGCCGTGGCGTAACGTATTCGCGACCCCTTCCTGCAAAAGCCGGTAGAGGCTCAGCAGCCGGGGGGCATCAAGGCGGGGCGCGGGGGCGCTGAGCTTGCAACTCCAGTCAAAGACGACGTCCGATCGCGCCAGCCGGACCGATATGCGTTCGCGGAACATCGCTAAAGCCTCGTCGATCGGCTCATCGGCTGCGTCGATTGCACCGGCCAGATTCCGCAGATCGTCCACCGCCGATTGCAACGCCTCCCCGATTTCGGCATGGGTCAGGCGCTCTTCGCGGGTGTCGAGCAACAGGTGGGTCAATATGCCGCCGACGCCGTCGTGCATATCCCGCAACAGGCGCTGCCGCTCCGCGTCGATCGCGATCCGCCGTTCCTGATGTCGCAGCAGGTTGGATGACCGAAGGAGGCTCGCATCCTGTTCAAGGACCTGCCGTTCGAGATCAGTGCGCGCTTCGTCGGCTTCCCGGCTGAGTTGGCGGCCCTGGAGTGCGAGTTCAAACAGGACGAGGAAGGTCGTCAGCGTCGGCGTCAGCACCGACGCCTGCAGCATGGGAACGGATAACGACGGCTGGATAAGAATGTCCCAGGCGATCGAAGCGATGCCGACGAGCAGGATCGCCATCACCCGGATGGCCGGGCCGGGCGCCGTGCGGCCCAGCCGCAGCAGGGCCACGACGCCATATGCAGTCACCAGGACCAGCGCGATGATATCGAGCCAGTGGACGACGAGCGCGACATCGCCGCGCGCCAGCATGGCGGCGATCAATATTGCAAAGCCGATGGCGAAGCAGCCAAGCGCGATCCCGGCTTCTTGGGGCCGCCAGCCGGCGAAAGCGTTCACGGTCAGCGCCACCATCGCCAGCATCAGATATTCCACGCCGTAGCGGAGCAACGGGAACCAGGCGTAGGGCAGCGCATCCGCACCGAAGGCGGTGAGCCAGGCATCCGCGCTCACCAGGATCATGAACAGGCCCGTGATGGTCTGAAGCCGGGAGAAACGGCTGAGGGGCAGCAGCACGAGCAGGGCCATCCCCAATAACCCCTCGACGGCGATGGCCAGCCAGACCATGTCGAAACGCTGGAAACGCTCCCAGCCGGCCGCCTTGGCGATCCGGTCATACGGGCCGGCATAGACCCCATCCGTCGCCCCGCAGGGGGCATGAAGGCAGTTGAGCGACCATGCTCCTCCCGCCGCGGGTCGCTCGGATGGCGAGAGGAACGCGACATGCGCCGGATAAAGGATGGCCGGCTGCCAGCCGGGAATATGCAGCACCGCCGGTTCCGAGAGACCGGGCGCCCAGGCGCCCGTTGGGATGTCCGTGGACGCCAACGCGGCGCGCCCCGCCGTCAGGCGATACTCGCCCCATGTCGCAGCCGGCTGAAACCCCAGCACGATCAGGCCATAAAAGGTCCAGAACAGCAATTGCGCGCCCAGCACGATCAAGAGCCCGCGGCGCCATCCCCACCGCCCGAGCTTCGCCGTCATGGGCGCAGCAATCCGCTCCGGAAGGCGCGCACCATCGCCTCCCCCCGGCTGCTCACCCCAAGCTTGCGGTAGATCGACTTCACATGATCGCCGACCGTGTGCGGCGACAGCGACAGCGCCTCCGCCGCCTGCCGGTTGCTCTGTCCGCGCGCCAGCAACTGGAGCAATTCATACTCACGAGGCGACAGGTCGGGATCCTCGTCGCCAGGCTTTGGCTGTTCCTGCTGCCCGCGCAGGTAACGCAGCACAAAGGCGGCGATGCTGGGTGAGAGCGGAGCGCCGCCAGACAGCGCCGCTGCCGCCTGCTGGCCGATGTCGAGGCTGTCCAGGTCCTTCAGCAGATAGCCGTCCGCGCCGGCCAGCACCGCCGCCAGCACCGTCGTCTGATCGCCCAGGACGGACAGCACCAGAATCTTGGGGTCCAGGTCGCGCCGGGCGCGAATCTCCGCGATCAGGTCAATCCCGTTGCCGTCGGGAAGCCCGAGATCGAGAATGAACAGATCCGCCTCATGGCCGAGCAGGGCGCGCGCCTCGGCCAGCGAACCCGCCGCGCCAAGCAACGACAGCCCGCCATGAGCGGTCACGCCATGGGCGACGTGCGCGGCGATCCGCGGATCATCCTCGACGATCACCACCTTTGCCTGCACGCCGCCGCCGACCTTTCGCCAATACCAGGCTGCATCCAGCCCATAAGCGGGCGCAGCATAGCTATTTCCTGCGCCAGACCGCTAGTGTCGGAACTCACTGATCAGAGCCAGAAGATGACGATGGCAGCTAGGCGGCGTGGACAAATTCGAACGTCCGATTTCGACCCATTAGCCGACATTGAGCGTTCTAAGATCGTGGCTGCAAACGCGGCAGATACGGTGTGGCCAAGGAGTTCTAATCGCAAACAGGCTTCTACTATCTCGGAAGGCCGAAGTTTTACAGATAGGGCACTTGAAACAAAAGAGGCTTATCACTCCGAGTGACAGCCAGATAAAAGGTCCGGCGAAGATGCCTGCATTTCCAAAACTGCCGATCAACAGATGGAACCACCATAGCGGTGCCGTGATGAACACTAGAAGCATAAAACCTGCATAGAGCCACGACTGTTTATAAACGGACATGCTGGCGCTTTCGCGTTTTAGGTGGCGTGGACAAATTGCGGTCTCAAGGGCATCGGTGACCAAACACGCCGAATGCTTCCGTGATAGAGTTGGCTTCGGCTTTCCAGCGCACCGACCATATTGTCGTGCAGATCGCATTCCCCCGTTGTATATCAGCCGAGCGATAGCCGTGGGGACCCGGCGGGCTGATCTCAAATCCGTTTTTCTGTAGCTCTGCGATAACGATCTTCTCGGCCGAGCCTACAGGATATGCGGCTTTCACGCGCTGATCGAAGACCTTCTGGGCAACGCGAACGTCAGCAGGAAGTTTATCGACAATAGGCGGTAGAGGCTGGCTCGAAGCACTACTGCAAGCGGTCGTCAGGCCGAATATCATTGTGATGAAATGGTAGCGCATGCGGGCATGGTATTGGCTGCGGCTTTGAGCCGCAGTCAAGCGATGCTGTTGACGCAGGCAGTGAGCATTGATTCAAGGCTGCTTTTTTGGAGGCCGGCATGAGCAGGGGCGATCTCACAGAGGCAGAATGGCGCGTTCTGAAGGGCTTGTTACCCATTGAACCTGAGAGCCGCGGCCGAGGTCGTCCGCCCGAGCAGAACCGCTCGATCATCAACGGCATCCTCTGGCGGCTCCGTTGCGGGGCATCGTGGCGCGACGTCCCTCCCAAATACGGAAGCTGGAACACCATTTATCGACGGTTCCGGCGCTGGAGCGAGGCCGGTGTCTGGGAGACCGTGGCGGTAACACTCGCTGAGGTCATGGCAGACAGCGGCCATACAGCATCGACAGCACCACCGTTCGCGCCCATGTCTCGGCAGCGGGCGGAAAAGGGGGACTCATCAACGCGCTCTTGGCCGCTCGCGGGGCGGGTTCACCAGTAAGCTTCACTGCCTGGCAGATGCCCTCGGACGACCGTTCGCCTTCCATCTGACTGGTGGCGAAGCAGCGGACTGCAAGGCGTATGATGCCCTGATCGACCTGCCCGAACGCAAACCCGACGCCTTCCTTGCGGACAAAGGCTATGACGCCGACGCTATCCGCGCTGATCTCGCTGACAGGATGATCAAGGCCGTCATTCCGGGTAGATCAAATCGCCGAGTGACAATCGATTATGACCGGGCACTCTACCGACAGCGCAACCGCATCGAACGCATGTTCGGCCATCTTAAAATCAATCGCGCCATCGCCACCCGATACGATCAACTCGCCAACAGCTTCCTTGGCATGGTCCACATCGCCACGGCCAGATACTGGCTCAAATTTGTCCACGCCACCTAGGCCGTGAACTCATAAAGGCATGAGAGGCGGATGCATCGAAGCAGGGTCTAGAACTGCTGTCCGATCAGCCCAGCTTCGCGTGACCCACAGACGGCGTTAGCGTCGAAGCCATTAGCGCTAACCGCCTGCTCCTGCCGCCAAACGGATTTGGGTGCCCCATCCACGATCGCCTCAAGTTGTACGATTTGGACGCCACCCTCCATCGAAGCGATGTAGCTGCGCGGCGGGATCACGTCGTTGATCCGCTCGCCGGTCGATAGAACCTTCACAACTCGTAGCGGCGAGTTGGAGCAGTTCCAAACCCGCTGGCTGATGTGGTCGCAAGCGGCGAGTAGCAGAAAAGGGAGTAGAGCGTAGCGTCTCATGCAGAGTTGGGTGTCACGCTGAGCCGGCGGGTGCAACCGGCCATCGAGGAACTCCTCGCTTCCATAGCAGGCAGATCTCTGATTCAAGCTTTCCATGAGCCGATACGGCCTGACCGACTTCGAGTGGCGCGTAATCGAGCCGCTGCTGCCCAACAAGCCGCGAGGCGTGCCGCGCGTCGATGATCGGCGCGTGCTGAACGGCATCTTTTGGGTGCTGCGATCCGGCGCACCATGGCGTGACCTGCCCGAGCGCTACGGCCCGCGCACCACTTGCTACAATCGGTTCGTGCGATGGCGGAAGGCCGGTGTCTGGGACCGGCTGATGGACGCCATCACCGCCGCCTACGATGGCGGCATCCAGATGATCGACAGCACTTCCGTTCGCGCCCACCAGCAGGCGGCGACGGCAAGAAGGGTGATCGAGGTCACTGTCTCGGTCGTTCCCGAGGCGAGCTCACGACCAAAATCCATGCCGTCGTCGACGGGCAAAGTCTCCCGATCCGGCTGAGTCTGACCGCCGGGCAGACCCATGACGGACAAGCTGCCGACAACCCGCTCGGTCACGTCGGCGCGGGAACAATCGTGCTGGCGGACAAGGCCTATGATGCTGATCGTATTCGGGCTTCTCTTCGCGAGAAAGGAGCGTTCGCCAATATCCCGCCCAAGTCCAACCGTCGGTCGAAGCCGTACTTCAGCACATGGCGTTATCGCGAACGCAACCTGGTCGAACGGTTCTTCTCCAAACTCAAGCACTTCCGCCGCGTTGTCACCCGCTATGACAAGCGGGCTGAAAACTTCCTCGCCATGGTCCAACTCGCCTCAATGCGTCTGTGGCTGCGCGCTTATGAGTCTACTGCCTAAAAGGCTGCGAGGCTCACGGCTGACTTTATGACCCTAGCGAGTTCGTCGCAGCGGGTAGCGATGCGGCGGAAGTCTTTGAGGCGGCAGAACATTTACCCGACCCGCCAGCGGCCTTTGCATCAGCGCTGATCATGCCGGATCGGGCGCTTGCGATTACTCCGACCGGGTTTCACCGGGATCATGGCCCTGCTCGCGCAGGGCAAGCCTGATCCGGTTGGCATCGTTACGCAGACGCACCCGCGACCCTCCCCCGGGGAGCACCCGAAAGAAGGCCGCGAAGCGCATCATCCTCGAGCCGATTGAACGGCTCGAGATCGGCGGTCGTCAGATCAATAGCGAACGTTCAGCGTGAACAGCGCCGTCCTGCCCGCCGCCTGGTTCGCATAGTGAGCGGTATAGACCTTGTCGAAATAACGCTTGTTGGTGGCGTTCAGCAGGTTGAACTGCAGCCCGATATGATCGGTGATCTGGTAGGACGCATTGGCGTCGAACCGCCAATAGTCAGGCGCCATGCGGCCGAGCGCCGCCTTGGTAATCACCACCTGGCCGTTCTGGATCGTCCGCACATCGGAAAAGCCGCCATAGACTTTGCTCATATAAATAGCGCCGCCGCCTACCGTCAGCGCGGGAGTGATCTTGTAATTGGTGAAGGCGGTAAAACTGTGCTTGGGCGTGTTGGGGAACGGCTTTCCGGTATTCACCGACGGCGCATACAGCGTGGTGGTGACGCCGCCGGCGGTCACGCTGGTCGCGGTCAGGCCGCCATCGACGATCTTCGCATCCATATAGGTATAGCCGCCGAAGATGTTCCATTCAGGCGTGATGTTGCCGTTATAGCCGATCTCGACGCCGCGGATGCGTCGCTTGCCGACGAAAGCCACCGTGCCCTGATCGGCCGTCACGCGCGCATTGCTCGTCTTGGACTGAAAGACGGCGAGCGTCAGCGACAGATTTTCGTCGAACAGGTTCCACTTGGTTCCCGCTTCGTAGGACGTGGTCTTTTCGACCTTGAGCTGATCGGTCAGCGCCTGCGAGCTGGTATTGAGCGCATTGCCTTCCTGGCCCTGCGCGATGAACGATCCCGGCGGCGTCGCGGCGGTCGAGGTCGAAACGTAGATGCTGCCGTTCGACGCCGGCTTGAAGACGATGCCCGCCTGATAGGTCCACAGATTGGCGGTCTTGGAAACCGACGTGCGCGGCGTGGTCGCCGTCGCCGACAGCCCCGGGCTGACGCGGATGTCATAACGGTCATAACGGCCGCCAAGGTTGATCAGCAGCGCATCGGAAATGGTGATCGTGTCGAACAGCGACAGGCCGGTGCTGGTGACGCGCGACAAGGTGCGCGTCTTGGGCAGGCTCTTCGCGATGCCCGACGCCACCGTCGTGCCGTCGCCGGTATAGTTCACCCACGGATCGAACGGGTTCGGATTGTCGATCGTCGTGCAATTGTAGCGCGCAAAAGCCGCAGCCGAGCAACGCGGGCTGTTCGTCGAACCAGTGGCGATCGCCGTGCCCGTGGCCGGGTTTCCGACATAGCTGCCGTTGGACGCCTTCTCATAGGAGAATTCGGCGCTCGCCGTGAAGCTGTGCTTGATGCCGCCTGTGTTGAAATCGCCGAAAAGATCGGTCTGATTGATCAGCCCCTCGACGTTCGAGGCGCGGGTGTTGATGCGGCGCCAGACATAGCCGCCCGCCGTCGCCGGGTTGGCGGCGTTTGTGCCATAGACATTGCCCTGCTGATCGTCGGGCTGGGACAGGATGTAATTCTGCTCCGACCGCCCGAAGCGCGAAGTGTTGCGCAACGTGACGCCGCCAAAGTCGTGCTCGGCGCGGATGGTGAGGTTGTCGACCTTGGTCTTGCGGAAATCGCGGTCGACAAGGCCGTAAAAGGCCCCGCGCGGCGTGTGCACCTGACGGCCACCGATCGTCGTGAAATCGCCCGCCGGGGCCGTTTCGGTTACGCCCGCCGGCGCATTGCCGATCGTATAGAGATAGGGAATGCCTGAATCTGGCAACTCGTTGGTTTCAAGGTGATAATAGCTGACCGTCAGACTGGTCGGACCGTTGAGGCCAAGCTTCACCGAGGGCGCGATGCCCCAGCGCTTCTGCCAGATCGCGTCGCGCCCGGCGACATCCTGGTCGTGCCACATGCCGTTGAGCCGGAAGCCGACGAAATCGTTGAGCGGCTGATTGATATCGACGGTCACGCGCTTGTAATCGTCAGTCCCGCCCGTGCCCGATACCGCGATGAAGCGATCGGGCTTCGGCGTCTTGGTGACGAGATTGAGCGAACCGCCGGCGTTGCCGCGCCCGCCCATGGCGCTGTCCGCGCCCTTCACGACTTCGATCTGCTCGACCGCAAAAACTTCGCGGCTCTGCGCGCCGACGTCGCGCACGCCGTCAATATAAGTGCTCGCCTGGCTGTCCGAACCGCGGATGAAGGGGCGGTCGCCAAGCGGGTTGCCGCCTTCGCCCGCGCCGAAGGTGATGCCCGGCACGGTGCGCAGCGCTTCGACCAGCGAGGCCGATGCAGTGTCCTTGATGACCTGCGCGGGGATGACCGTCACCGTGCGCGGCGTATCGACCAAAGGCGCGGTGAACTTGGGTGAATCGGCCTTGTCGACCTTGTAACCGCCTTCGTCGATCGCGGTGTCGATCACGGTCACGCCGCCCAGATCGGCCTGCTTGTCCTGCGATTTCTCGCTGTTCTGCGCGATCGCCGGCGTCGCGAAAATCAAGGCGCCGACGCAACTGAGCGCGATGAAACTCGCGCCGGACGCGCGAGCGCGAAGGTCGGTGGACAACATGCAATTCCCCTTATTGATAACCAGATGCAATAACATTCCGGCGCTTATTGCAATCGAGTATCATTAGTCAATCGACGTTAGGAGAAAATCGTCCGTCGGCCCCAGTGCGGCGCGCCCGCAAGGGAAGCCGCTGTCGCTCGCTCTGCAAAAGAGTTTAGCGCGTAACGGGCGCAGCTTGCGGCAGCTTGTCGGGCCGGCCGCTGCAGGAGACCGGGTCAGGCCGCCCGGTTAGCCACAATGCCATAATGATCGGACATCGCCGCCACCATCGCGCGCGCATTGGGGATCGAGATGCTCTCCATATAGTCGCGCTGCATTTCTTCGGTCAGCACCTCGATCATCATGCAGCCGTCGATCCACAGCTCGATCACGCCGAAGCGACCGCCACGCTGGAAATAGCCAGCGGCGATGCCCTCGCGCGCGGCGATCGCCATCACCTGTGCGCGGCTCATCCTCGTCGCGATCGCGAAATGGGTGGCATTGTGGCGGCGCGGCGTGACGCGAACGCCGGTCGCACCGTCATCGGCGGGGTGAAGCTCGGTGCCGCGCGGATAGACTTCGATGATCGTGCCGCGATCATCCGGCGCCATCGCCATCCAGGCGCCGGGCGTCACCGCCGGAAAGGGGAAGGCCTCGCCGCCCCAGAACTCCGCCAGCAGGGCGGCGGTGCGGCGTGGATCGTCGGCTTCGACCGAAACATGGAACAACATCCTAGATCTCCTCTCTCATTCGGAGGAGCGCCTATGCCTACGCCGCCTAGGCAGCGACTTCATTTCGACGGGAGATCGATCGTCGTCGCCGGATCGACCAACCGGCGACAGCGCTCGACAAATGCAAAATACACGCCCGGTTGCGGACTATGGCGCGGCCCTGCTTTAAACCACAGCCCTAAATGCCGTCCTCATCGAGCGACAGGAGAGTCGCGTTGCCGCCAGCCGAGGTGGTGTCGGTCGAAGTCACGCGCTCCGCGCAGAAGCGATAGAGATAGTGCGGGCCGCCGGCCTTCGGCCCCGTGCCTGAATGGCCCTCGCCGCCAAAGGGCTGCGAGCCGACGATCGCGCCGATCATCGACCGGTTGACATAGAGATTGCCGACGCGCGCCAGCGCCTCGATCGTCTCGGCCGCGCGCGCTATGCGGCTGTGTAGCCCCATCGTCAGCCCGAAACCCTTGGCGTTGACGCGCGCGATTGTCTCCTCGAGCGTCCCGGCCTTCCACGTCGCGACATGCAGGATCGGGCCGAACCATTCGCGATCCAGCGCCTCGACGTCGGCGATACGGATCGCGGTGGGCGGGACGAACAGCCCTTCCGAGGGCGCATCGACCGTCTTGATCCAGCTCGGCCGACGGCTTTCGCGATAATCCATCAGCTTGTCATATGCGGCCTGATCGATCACCGGGCCGACATCGGTCGCCGGATCGGCGGGATCGCCGACGATCAGCGCGTCCATCGCGCCGGCGAGCATCTCAAGCGTCGATTCTGCAATATCCTCCTGCAGCAGCAGCAGGCGAAGCGCCGAGCAGCGCTGCCCCGCCGAGCGGAAGGCCGAGGTGACGACATCCTGCACTACCTGTTCGGCAAGTGCGGTCGAATCGACAATCATCGCGTTGATCCCGCCGGTCTCGGCGATCAGCGGGACGAGTGGGCGGCTTTCGTCGTCGAGCAGACTACGCGCGATGCGGCGCGCGGTGCCCGTCGACCCGGTGAAGGCGACGCCGACGACGCGCGGATCGGCGACCAGCGCCGCCCCGGTCTCGGGACCGCCGGGCAGCAGGATCAGCGCATCCTGCGGCACGCCCGCCTCATGCGCGAGCGCGACGGCGCGCGCCGCGATCAGCGGCGTCTGCGGTGCGGGCTTGGCGATCACCGTATTGCCCGCGACCAGCGCCGCGACCGTCTGGCCGAGGAAGATGGCGAGCGGGAAGTTCCAGGGCGCGACCGTCGCCCACACGCCCTTGCCTTCCATGCGCAGGATGTTGCGCTCGCCCGTCGGCCCGGGAAGCTCGACGGCTTCCAGGCCAATCCGGGCCTGTTCTGCATAATAGCGGCAGAAATCGACGGCCTCGCGCACTTCGCCGAGCGCGTCGGGCAGCGTTTTCTTCGCCTCCTTGACCGCGATCGCCATCAGTTCGGTGCGATTGGCCTCCAGCGCGTCGGCCAGCGCATCGAGCGCCGCCGCACGGTCCGCCACGCTGCGGCCCGACCAGCCCGGGAAGGCCGCCTGTGCGCGCGCGATCGCATCGTCGACATTGGGCGCAGGCGATGCGGCGGGCAGCGGTGTCGCCGCGACAGCCGTCGCGACGGCGGCGAGAATGTCCTTCTCCTGCAGGTCGACGCCCCCGCTGTTGCGACGGTCGCCGAACAGGTCGATCGGCAGCGGGATCGAGGGATGCCGCGCGCCGCCCACCGCTTCGATATGCGCAACCGGATCAGCGAGCAGTTCGGCGTCGGTCATGCCTTCGTCGGCAAGCTGGTGGACGAAGCTGCTGTTCGCGCCATTTTCCAGCAGGCGACGGACGAGATAGGCGAGCAGATCGCGATGCCCGCCGACCGGCGCATAGATGCGGCAATGATAGCCATCTTCGCGCACCAGCCGTTCATAGAGCCCCTCGCCCATGCCGTGCAGACGCTGAAACTCGAAATCGCGGGCGTCGCCCGCCCATTCGAGGATGGTGGCGACGGTCAGCGCGTTGTGGCTGGCGAAGGCCGGCGCGATATTGGGCGCGGCCAGCATGTCCTTAGCGCAGGCAAGGTAGGAAACGTCGGTCGCCGCCTTGCGCGTGAACAGCGGATAATCGAACAGCCCGGCTTCCTGCGTGCGCTTGATCTCGCTATCCCAATAGGCGCCTTTGACGAGGCGGACGTTCATCCGCCGCCCGGTCTCGCGGCCCAGCGCATCGGCCCAGCCGATCACCGGGCGACAGCGCTTGCCATAGCCCTGCACCGCCATGCCATAGCCGTCCCAGCCCTTCAGCCGGGGCAGGCGCGCGACCGCGCCGATGATGTCGAGGCTCATGTCGAGCCGCTCCGACTCCTCGGCGTCGACGGTCAGCGCGATGCCCTTGTCGGCGGCGCGGACGCACAGCGCCTCAAGCATTTCGGTGAGGGCGGGGACGCACCGGTCATATTGCGCGACTTCATAGCGCGGGTGGAGCGCGGAGAGCTTGACCGAGATGGAGTGGCCAGCGGCGGGATCCCCGCCCACGGCATCGATCGCCGCGACATAGGCGTCGAAATAGCGCCGTCCGTCGGCGAAGGTGCGCGCCGCTTCGCCCAGCATGTCGAAGCTGGCGGTGAAGCCGCGATTCTCCGGCCGCTTCATGCGGCGCGTCGCTTCGTCGATGGTGCGGCCCATCACGAAGATCTCGCCCATCATCTTCATCGCCGCGCCGACCGCCTGACGGACGAACGGCTCGCCCGCGCGCGAGATCAGGCGGCGGAGCACGCCGGCATTGCCTTCGTCGGCGACGAGCGCGCGGCCGATCACCAGCCCCCAGGTCGCCGAGTTGACGAGGGCGGACGAGGATTTACCGGTATGCGCGCGCCAGTCGGCGTCCCCCAGCTTGTCGGAGATGAGCAGGTCGGCCGTCTCGGGATCGGGCACGCGCAGAAAAGCCTCGGCCAGCGAGAGCAGAGCGACGCCTTCGGAGCTGTTGAGGCGATATTGCTGGAGGAACTGGTTCACCCAGCCCGAGCGTTGTGCGACGCGCAGATCGGCGAGCAGTCCAAGCGCGTTGGCGACGATCCCGTCGCGTTCGCGCGAATCGGTGCGCGCGGCCTCGATCAGCGGCGCCAGCACGTCTGGTTCGGCCGCGCGATGGAGCGCCTTCATTTTCGCGCGGAAAACGGACGTTGCGGAATCCTGCACTTTCGACCTCATCGTCGCCGCGCCCTTGTTTCGCTGAAAAAGCGCGGCCTATTAGGGGGGAGATAGGCGCGCCTATGCGCCAGAAACGGTCAGGAGGGAACAGCGTGCCGATCGTCACAATCGACGAGATGAAGGCAATGACCGGCCAGCCCATCGGCACGTCCGAATGGCTGACCGTGAGCCAGGAAATGATCGACAAGTTCGCGGACGCGACGGGCGATCACCAGTTCATTCATATCGACGTGGAAAAAGCGAAGCTTACGCCGTTCGGCGGCACCATCGCGCACGGCTTCCTGTCGCTGTCGCTGATGCCTGCGCTGACGGAAAAGACAGACATGCCGCGCCTCGACGGCATCAAGATGGGCGTCAACTATGGCGGCAACAAAGTCCGCTTCCTCACGCCCGTCCGGTCGGGCAAGCGCGTCCGCGGTCATTTCAGGCTGCTCGAAATCGAGGAAAAGCGCCCCGGCCAGTTTCAGCAGACAATCGAATATACGCTCGAGATCGAAGGCGAGGCGAAGCCTGCCCTGATCGCCGAGTGGATCAGCCAGTTCTTCATCTGATCCACCCACCCCTCCCGCTTGCGGGAGGGGCCGGGGGGTGGGCGGCAAGCGGCCGCGCCATCTTCCGATAGTCCCACCCCAAACCCCTTCCGCAATCGGGAGGGGAGCCAAGGAAAAACAAGCCATGCGTGACGCAGTCATCGTTTCCACCGCCCGCAGCCCGATCGGCCGCGCCTATCGCGGCGCATTCAACAACCTTCCCGCGCCGACGCTCGGCGCCCATTCGATCCGCGCCGCCGTCGAGCGCGCCGGCATCGAGGGCGGCGAAGTCGACGACGTGATCTTCGGCGCAGCGCTCCAGCAGGGGCATCAGGCCGGCAACATCGCGCGCAACGCGCTGCTGCGCGCCGGGCTTCCCGTCACCGTGTCGGGCATGTCGGTCGATCGGCAATGCTCCTCGGGCCTGATGGCGATCGCCACCGCCGCCAAGCAGATCATCATCGACCAGATGGATATCTGCATCGGCGGCGGCGTCGAATCCATCTCGCTCGTCCAGACCAAGGAGATGCGCGTGGCTCCCGACAAGGAGCTGCTGGCGATGCACAAGGACATCTACATGCCGATGCTCGGCACCGCCGAGACGGTCGCCGCACGCTATGGCATCAGCCGCGACGCGCAGGACGAATACGCCTTCCAGTCGCAGCAGCGCACCGCCGCGGCGCAGGCCGCCGGCCAGTTCGATGACGAAATCGTGCCGCTGACCGCAACGATGGCCGTCGTCGACAAGGCCACCGGCGAAGTCAGCTACAAGGAAGTCACGCTGACGAAGGATGAAGGCAACCGCGCTGACACTACGCTGGAAGGCCTGAAGTCGCTTCAGCCGGTGATGGGTCCGGGAATGGCCATAACCGCAGGCAACGCCAGCCAGCTTTCGGACGGTTCGTCGGCTGCGGTCCTGATGGAAGCCAAGGTCGCCGAGAAGAAGGGCCTCAACCCGCTCGGCCGCTATGTCGGCATGGCGGTGGCGGGCACCGAGCCCGACGAAATGGGCATCGGCCCCGTGTTCGCCATTCCGAAACTGCTTCAGCGCTTCAACCTCAAGATGGACGATATCGGCCTGTGGGAGCTGAACGAAGCTTTCGCGGTGCAGGTCCTCTACTGCCGCGACAAGCTGGGCATCCCCAATGAGCTGCTCAACGTCAGCGGCGGCGCGATCGCGATCGGCCACCCCTATGGCATGTCGGGCGCGCGCATGACCGGCCACGCGCTGATCGAAGGCAAGCGTCGCGGCGCGAAATATGTCGTGGTGACGATGTGCATCGGCGGCGGCATGGGCGCGGCCGGGCTGTTCGAGGTCCTCTGATCCGAAACGGGCGGCGCGAAGGGATTCGCGCCGCCCTTATTTTTCTGGGCCGCTGGCCCCTTTCCCCGACGTTCGACGCATTCCCCGATGAAGGCCGCGCAGGGGTGCGCGCCCGTTGCTCAGAGGGGAAGTTTCATGCGGACAATGCGGACAATTGCGCAGGCGGCGGCGATCCTGGCGCTGGCAAGCGCCGCGCAGGCAAGCGTCGTCTATACCTTCACCGGCGAATATGTCAGCGAGCGCGACGACGCGGGCAATATGCTGGCGACCAGCACCGCGACATGGAGGTTCACGGCGGCCGACTTCGTCACCAGCGCCGCCGACATCGTCCCCGATAGTTGCGACAGCGGCAACGCAGCCTTCTTCTGCGCCCCGACGCAGCGGATGGAACCCTATCCCACCAGCTTCGGCAACGCTATCGGCGCTGACTATATCGGGCTGAACCTCACGACCGAAAATGGCGGCGGCACGGGTTTCTACTGGTTCCGGCCGGGGGCGTTCGGCGCGGTCGGCGTCTACTCCAACCAGGGCTGGCCCGATCCCTTCTGCGACGGCGAGGCCTGCTATGGCAATGCCGGCATCGCCACGCTGACGGTCGGCATGGGCGGCAACGCGGTTCCGGAGCCGCCAAGCTGGGCGTTGCTCATCACTGGCTTCGGGCTGGCCGGGATGGCGATGCGCAGGCGCGTCGCGCCGCGTTACGTCACTGCCTGATCCGCGGCGGGCATGGCCTTCCCTTCCGTCGAGAAAGGGCGGGGCCAACGAAGCAATCCGGCGCCATCGGACAATGCCGCCCGGATTGCTTCGGCCTGCCGGGTCTCGCGATCAGTTCTGCTGGGTCGCGGGTTCGGCGGGAACCTCGACGGGCCGGGGCACGAGGCCTTCGATCCGCGCGCCCTTGGCCCGCAGGATGGGCTCCAGCCGGCGATAGAAACGCCCATAATAATAGAAGGGCACGCTCGGCCACAGATGATGCACCAGATGCACGTCATGCCCCATGTAGAGCAGCGGGCCGAAGGGTATCTTCGTGATCCGCGCCTGGCGGTAGCGGCTCGATTCGACGAAGGGCGCGTGCGGCAGCCATTGCTGGAAGGTGCCGAGCATCAGCCGCCCGAACGCTGCCGGCATCACGAACAGCGCGATCACCTGCGGGCCATAGCCGAGCGCGATCATGCCCCAGACGAAGGCGCACAATCCGGTATGAGCGATCAGGTGAAGCTGCCAGTCGCGTTCGCTCATCAGGTGACGGGTGTTGAGATAGCCGCTGTCGAAACCGGCCTTGTCAAACGCCCATTTGACCACCGGCACCGGGATCAGATTGGCGACGATCGACACCACCCAGATGAACAGAAGGCGCGGATAGCTGCCCTTCAGGAAGATATCGGCATCGCGCTCGGTATTGGTGTGGGCGTGGTGCGCCAGATGGGTGCGGTTGAGCAGCGGCCACGTCGTCCCGATCGCGATCGAACCGATCCAGCCGAGCGCGGTGTTCACCGGCTCGAACGCGAAGGACCGGCGCATCAGGTTGCGGTGAATGGCCTCGTGGACGATCGTGTAGTGCATATAGGCGGTGAAGCCGAGCACCGGCATCGCCAGCCACATGTTGACATAACCCATCAGCGCCGCTGCCACGATCGACAGGTGGACCAGCGGCAATGTGAAGGCGAAAATGATCGTCGGCCATGCAACATCGGGCGACAATTCGCGCGCGATCGCCCGTTCTTCGTTCAACGTCCGTTCGGTCATCGCCAGCCCCTCGATGAAATATCGTCCCTGCATAGCAGCTTGGCGGGCATCGTTCGACAAGATAATGAGCGCGGCGGTAACCATATTACCACGCTTTCCCGTTATTCACGCTTGAACCCGCCCCGGAAGGCGGGAATCATCTGTGACGTGGGTGGCGCGGTGGCAGACGAAGCGGCGCGGAACGAGCCTGAACGGGCGGCCGAGGCGATCCTCGCTTCCTGCTATGACGACATGCGCCGCATCGCCCGCCGGATCATCGCGACCGATCAGATGCGCTGCGTGTTCCAGCCGACCGATCTGGTCAACGAAGCCGCGCTCCGCCTGATCCAGTCCTCCGCCGTGTCCGCCTCCAGCCAGGGCCATATGCTCGCGCTCGCGGCGCGGACGATGCGCCGCGTGCTCATCGACGAATCGCGCCGCACGGCGGCGGCGAAGCGGCATCGCCCTACCCTGCTCACGTCCTGGCCCGGATCGCGCGAGGCGCTGGTCGACGTCGAGGACCTCGACGCCGCGCTCGCCGCGCTCGAAAGCTTTTCGGCCGATCATGCGCGCATCGTCGAGCTGCGCTTCACCCTGGGCATGACGGTGGAGGAGACGGCCGCGCTCACCGGGCTTGCCGAACGCACGGTCAAGCGGCGCTGGCAGGCGGCGCGCGCCTGGCTGCAGGACTATCTGGCCTCCGATGCCGGGCCTGTCGCCGGCTGAGGTCGAGCGGCGCGCGCTGGCGCTGTTCGAACGTCTGTTCGACCGGCCCGACAATGTCCGCCTGCGCGAAAGGCTGTTGTCGCGCGAGGATGAACGCGTGCGCGCACGTCTCGCCGCGCTTGAGCGAAGCCACCGCACCGCCGGCGGATCGATGCCCACGCTCTTTCCCGCCGACGATGATGTCGAGGCCCAGCCCCCGCCTCACCGCATCGGCCCCTTCCGCTTGATTGCGCCGATCGGCAGCGGCGGCATGGGGCAGGTGTGGCGCGGCGTGCGCGACGACGGGCTCTACGACCAGACCGTCGCGATCAAGTTCATCCGCGCGCATCTGGCACCGCTCGCCGGCTCGCGCTTCGCCGAGGAACGCCGCATCCTCGCGCGGCTCGAACATCCCAATATCGCGCGGCTGATCGACGGGGGCGTGACCGATACCGGCATCCCTTATCTCGTCATGGAATATATTGACGGCCTGCCGATCAGCGATTTCGCCGACGGGCTTGGCGAGCGTCAGCGCATCGACCTGCTGATCAAGGCGGCGGATGCGGTGCAGTTCGCGCACGCCCGCCTCGTCGTCCATGCCGACCTAAAGCCGTCGAACATTCTCGTCGATCCGGCCGGCCGGGTGAAGCTGCTCGATTTCGGCATCGCCCGGCTGCTGGAGCAGGAGGACGGCTTCGACGCCGGGCTGCAGCCGATGACGCGTGAATATGCCAGCCCCGCGCGCCTGGCAGGTAATGCGCCGGCGATCGCCGACGATGTGTTCGCTCTCGGCGTCATCATGCGCGATCTGACGCCCCAGACGCGCGACGCCGATCTGAAGGCGATCGCCGACCGCGCCGCGCGCCCGAACGAGAAAACGCGCTACGGCAGCGTCGCGGCGCTGATCGCCGATCTCGAACGCTGGCGCGATCGGCTGCCCGTCTCGGCGCAGCCGTCCACTCTCCTCTACCGCGCGCGCAAGTTCATCGAGCGGCACCGGATCGGCGTGATCGCAACGGCGGCGGCGATGCTCGTTCTCGCCGGCAGCGCCGCCGTCGCCACGCGCAACTATCAGCGCGCCGAGCGCGCCCGCGCCGAAGCCGACGCCCGTTTCGCCGAATTGCGCAGCCTCGCCAAATATCAGCTTTTCGATCTTTACGACCGGCTGCGCGCCGCGCCGGGGACGGTCGCGATCCGCGCCGACATCGCCCAGCGCAGCGCCCGCTATCTCGATCAACTCGCCGCCGCCCGGGGCGCACCCGAGGCGGTGAGGATCGAAACGGCGGCGGGCTATCGCCGGCTGGCGGCGGTGCAGGGCCTGTCCGGCACGTCGAGCCTCGGCCAGCCTCAGGCGGCGCGCCGGTCGCTCGACAAGGCCGAAGCGCTGCTGCGCGGCGTGATTGCCGCCGATCCGCGCAGCGCCGCCGGCTATGAGACGCTCGGCTGGGTCTATGCCGATCGCTGGACCCTGCTCGCCAACAACGCCGAATCCGCGCGCATGAACGCGATCGCGCGCATCTGGTTCGACAAGGCGCTGGCGATCGACCCGCAGGCCAGGGGCGCGCTGCTCGGCCGCCTCGTGACGCGCAAGAGCGAAGCCTATGACCTGATGGTCGGCGATCATCCCGAAGCGGCAATGCCGATCCTCGCCGATACGCTCGCTACGCTCCGCGCCGCGCGCTTCGCCGCCGCCGATCGCGAGGCGGCGCTCCAGCTCGAAATGACGCTGCTCAACATGATCGGCGATGCTGAATATGAGACGGGCGACATCGCCGGATCATTGCCCCGGTATCGCGAGCAACAGGCGCTGACCGAGAAGGCGATCGCCGATCATGGCGAGACCCCCGACTGGCTGATTCGCAAGGGCGAAGCGATGTTCGACCTGTCGGGGTCGCTCGGCGATCTGCCCCATCACGGCGCCGAGGCGCTGGCGGCGGCGGACAGCGGGATTGCAGCGGTGCGCCGCGTGCTCGATTACGGCCCCGACGCCAATGCCGAAAAGAAGCTGGTGATGCTCCTCGGTCAGCGCGCACTGGTGCTCAGCCAGATGGGGCGTCATGCCGAGGCGATCGAGGCGGCGGCGCAGAGCCTGTCGATCCGCCGTGAACGACTGAAGGCGTCGCCCGCCGATCCGTCGCGCATCCGCGATGTCGCGATCGGCGCGAACAGCTATGCCGGATTCCTGGCCGCCGGCGGGCGCAGGGCGCAGGCCTGCTCGTCCGCGCGCGAGGCGGTGGCGACATGGGAAGCGATGCGCGCGCGCGGCCAGATCGGCGTGCGCGACGAACGCAAGAACCTGCCTGAATCGCAGAAGCTTGCCGCCGATTATTGCCGCTGACCGCCCCAGATCGGAACTGGCGGGGGCGCCAGCCTGCCCCCCTCGAAAACGAAGCCCCCCGCCCGGTCGGCGGCCAGCAGCAGCGGCCCGTCAAGATCCACCCAGCGCGCGCGCGACGCGAGCAGCGCCGCCGGCGCGACGGCGAGCGAAGTGCAGAGCATGCAACCGATCATCACATCCAGCCCCGCCGCCGCCGCCGCATCGGCGAGCCGCATCGCCTCCGTCAGCCCGCCGGCCTTGTCCAGCTTGATATTGATCCCCTGAAAGCGCCCGATGCAGCGATCGAGGTCGGCGCTGCTCTGGCAGCTTTCGTCAGCGACCAGCGGCACGGGCGAAGCAACGCCCGCCAGCCGTTCTTCCGCACCTGCGCGGACCGGCTGCTCGATCATCTCGACCCCCAGCGCGGCCAGCGCCGCCGCCTCGGCCGCGATGTCCAGCCCGCCCCAGCTTTCGTTGGCGTCCGCGATCAGCCGCGCGGCGGGCGCGCCGCGGCGCACCGCGGCGATCTTGGCGCGATCGTCCCGCCCATCGAGCTTGACCTTGAGCAGGGGGCGGGACGCGGCTGCGCGCGCAGCCGCCTCCATCGCCTCGGGCGCGCCGACGGAAATCGTGTAGGCAGTCTCGATCGCCTGCTGCTCGGGCAATCCGGCGAGCGCCGCGACGCTCCTGCCCGCGCGCTGCGCCTCCAGATCCCACAAGGCGCAATCGAGCGCGTTGCGCGCAGCGCCCGGCTTCATCGTCTCGAGCAGGCTCGCGCGCGTCAGCGGTGCGGCCGATGCTGCGCGGTCAAGGATCGCGGCGATGCAGCCCTCGGCGGTCTCGCCTTCATAATAGACGGGCGTCGCCTCGCCGCGCCCGACATGCGCGCCGTCGCCGACCGTGGCGACGACGACATCGACATGCTGCGTGGCCCCGCGCGCGATCACGAAGCTGCCGGCGACGGCGAAGCGCTCGACGACGGCAGTGACGGCCAGTCGGTGCACAGCCGCCAGCGCCTCAGTTATGCTTGGCGATCCAGTCCTCGACCACCGGCGCGATCTCGTCGCGCCAGCGGCGCCCGTTGAAGATGCCGTAATGGCCCACAGTCGGCGCGAGATGATATTTCTTCAGCGCCTCGGGCAGGTTCGGCGTCAGCTTGAGCGACGCTTTCGTCTGGCCAATGCCAGAAATATCGTCGCGCTCGCCTTCGATCGCGAGGATCGCGATATCAGTGATCGCCTTGGTATCGACGGTCGCGCGACGATGCTTCATCTCGCCCTTGGGCAGCGCGTGGGTCTGGAACACCAGATCGACGGTCTGGAGGTAGAACTCCGCCGTCATGTCGCACACCGCGCGATATTCGTCGTAGAACTCCTTGGTCGCCTCCGCGCTCTCGTCGTCGCCGGCCACCAGATGCTTGAACATGCCCCAATGGCTCATCAGGTGGTTGCCGAGGTTCATCGACATGAAGCCGGCGAGCTGCAGGAAACCCGGATAAACCTTCCGCCCCGCACCCGGATAGGTGAAGGGCACGGTCGCGATCACATTCTGCTCGAACCAGGCGTGCGGGCGCTGGGTCGCCAGCGTGTTGACCGCCGTCGGCGCCTCGCGCGTGTCGATCGGGCCGCCCATCATCGTCAGCGTCCTGGGCCGCGCCGGATGCTTGGAAGCCGACATCAGCGCCGCCGCCGCGAAGCAGGGCACCGAAGGCTGGCAGACCGCGAGCATATGTGCGCCCGGCCCGATATGTTCGAGGAACTCGATCAGATAGTCGATATAATCGTCGAGGTCGAAATCGCCGTCGGCAAGCGACACCATCTTCGCGTCGCGCCAATCGGTGATGTAAACGTCGGCCGAAGGCAGCAGCCGCTCTACGGTCCCGCGCAACAGCGTGGCGTAATGGCCGGACATCGGCGCGACGATCAGCAGCCGGGGCTGGCCTTCGACGCCTTCGCGGCGGAAGCGCTTCAACTGACCGAAGGGCTTCTGGAGGACGATCTCCTCGCTCACCACCACGCGCTTGCCGTCGACCACGGTCTCCACGAAGCCGAAAGCGGGCTTGCCGCGCGGCGCGGCGGCATGCGCAAAAACCTCGAGCGCGGAGGCGAGCACCGGGCCGCCGCCGAAATAGGACAACGGATTGATCGGGTTGTTCAGAAGCTCGGCGCTGGCGTTTGCGATCGCGCTGGCCCCGGCAAGGAACGAGCGCTGCATTTCATAGGCATCGTAAAGCATCGGCAATCCTGTCCGGCGCCCTTCCCCAAGGGCGGGTTCCCGCCTGTCCTACGCCTCCAGGGGTTAATGTTGCAATGCAAGATGCGCGCGCGGGCCGAATGCCCCCTGCCCGCCATGCCGGTAAACATGATTGAGAGGCGCGGCGGCGATTGCTAGGGCTCGGCCAAGCGGGGGCGCGTCGTTCGCGGCGACGAAGGCCGACAGAGACAAAAGGAACCGCATTGGCTGAGGACAAGGACGATCGGCGCAGCGAGCGCAGGCTCGGCAATCTGGCGATGATCTGGGCGCATGCGGTGCGCTATCCCGGCCATATCGCGGCGGCCGGCGCGGCGCTGCTCGTAGCGGCGGGCGCCACGCTCGCCATCCCCAGCGGCTTCAAGCGCGTGATCGACAAGGGCTTCGCCGCGCATGGCGGGGATGTGACGCCTTATTTCCGTTACCTGCTGATGATCGTCGTCGTGCTCGCGATCGCCACGGCGCTGCGCTTCTATTTCGTGTCATGGCTGGGCGAACGCGTCGTCGCCGACATACGCCAGTCGGTGCAGGCCAATCTCCTCCGCCTCGCGCCGCGCTATTTCGAGGAGAATCGCCCTTCGGAAATCGCCTCGCGCCTTACCGCCGACACCTCGGTGATCGAGCAGGTGGTGGGCACGACCATTTCCGTCGCGCTGCGCAATCTGGTGATGGGCGTGGGCGGCATCATCTACCTGTTCATGCTCGCGCCCAAGCTGGCGGGGCTGCTGCTGATCGGCATCCCGCTCGTCATCCTGCCGATCGTGCTGATCGGGCGGCGCCTGACCGCCATGTCGCGCAAGAGCCAGGATCGGATCGCCGAGGTCGGCGCAATCGTCGCCGAGACGCTGGGCGCGATGAAGATCGTCCAGGCCTTCGGGCAGGAAGCCCGCGAGCGCGGCCGTTTCGCCGAGGCGGTGGAGCGCGCCTTCGGCACCGCGCGGCGGCGCATCCGCATCCGAGCGGGGATGACGGCGGTAGTCATCGCCCTGATCTTCGGATCGATCACCATGGTGATGTGGCAAGGCGCGATCGACGTGGCCAACGGGCAAATCAGCAGCGGCGACATTGCGGCCTTCGTCCTGACCGGCGGGCTGGTCGCGGGCGCGTTCGGCGCGCTGACCGAAGTTTATGGCGATCTGCTGCGCGGCGCGGGTGCGGCCGGGCGGTTGAACGAACTACTGGCCGAACGGCCCGAAATCAGGGCGCCGGCGACGCCCGCCGCGCTTCCCATCCCCCCGCGCGGCCGCCTGACCTTCGATCATGTCGATTTCCGCTATCCGACGCGCCCCGAAGTCGCGGCGCTCAGCGACTTCAGCCTCGACATCGCGCCGGGCGAGACGGTGGCGGTCGTTGGCCCCTCGGGCGCGGGCAAATCGACGCTGATCCAGCTCGCGCAGCGCTTCTATGATCCGCAGTCAGGCGCCGTCCGCCTCGACGGCGTGGCGCTCGTCGACGCCGATCCCGCGGAGATCCGCGCGCGCATCGCGATGGTGCCGCAGGAAACCGTGATCTTCGCCGCATCGGCGCGCGACAATCTCCGCTATGGCCGCTGGGACGCCGACGACGCCGCGCTGTGGAAGGCCGCCGAGGCCGCCAATGCCGCGACGTTCCTCCGCGCGCTCCCCGAAGGCCTCGACACTTTCATGGGCGAAGGCGGCGCGCGGCTATCCGGCGGCCAGCGCCAGCGCATCGCGATCGCGCGCGCCATCCTGCGCGACGCGCCGATCCTGCTGCTCGACGAAGCGACCTCGGCGCTCGACGCCGAGAGCGAGCGGCTGGTGCAGGATGCGCTCGAACGGCTGATGGAGGGCCGGACGACGATGGTGATCGCTCACCGCCTCGCCACCGTCCGCGCCGCCGATCGCATCATCGTGATGAACGAGGGCCGCATCGTCGAACAAGGCACGCACGACGCGCTGACCGCCGCCGGCGGACTCTATGCCCGCCTCGCACGCCTGCAATTCGACGGGCTGGCGGCCTGACCCGCCATGTTCGACTGGCTGTGGGATTGGCTGGAGGTGATGGTCCCCTGCCGGATTGTGCTCATTCTATTGGCGATATGCCTCGCCATCGTGGCTGCCGTCGGCGGGAGCATCTGGCTGTTCCTCGCGGTCAGGCACTGGGCCCTTCCCGCCTGAGTCGCCTCGCTCCCGCCGCAATGCTCAGCGCCAGAGGTTGGTCTTGGCGAGATCGACCAGTTCGTCGCCGCGCCCGCTCATCACCGCGCGGATCATGTAGAGCGTAAAGCCCTTGGCCATCTCGACGTTGATCGAGGGCGGGATCGGCAATTCGGTGCGCGCCACCACGGCGTCGACCAGCACCGGCCCGTCATGCGCCAGCGCCGCGCTTATGCCCGATTCAACGTCCGCCGGATCCTCGATCCTGATGCCCTTGATCCCGATCGCCTCGGCCATCGCGGCGAAATTGGGGTTATCGAGATCGGTGCCGAAGGGCAGGAAGCCGGTCGATCGCTGCTCGGTCTCGATGAAGCCCAGCGATCCGTTGTTGAAGATCACGATCTTGGCCGGCAGCTTATACTGGCGCAGCGTCAGAAGATCGCCCATCAGCATCGCGAAGCCGCCGTCTCCCGACAGCGAAATGACCTGCCGCCCTGGCAAGGTCGCCTGCGCGCCCATCGCCATCGGCATCGCATTGGCCATCGATCCGTGCCACATCGAACCGATCAACCGGCGCTTGCCGTTCATCCTCAGATAACGCGCCGCCCAGACGACGGGCAGACCGACGTCGAACGTAAAAACCGCGTCCTCGTCGGCCAGATCGCTCAGCGCCTTGGCGACCTGCTGCGGATGGATGGGGCGCTTGCCCGGCTTGCCGGCCGCAAGCTCGTCGAGATCGGCGCGGGTCTTGCGATAATGGCTCACCGCCGTTTCGAGAAAGCTCGCATCGCTCTTCTCGGCAAGGCGCGGCAGCAGCGCGCGGATCGTCGCGCCAACATCGCCGACCACGCCGAGGTCGATCGCCGCGCGGCGGCCGAGCTGGCCGGCGCGGATGTCGACCTGCGCGATGCGTGCGCTGCCCGACGGGTAGAATTGACGATAGGGGAAGTCGGTGCCGAGCATCAGCAGCATGTCGGCGTCCATCATGGCGTAGTAGCCCGATGCAAAGCCGACGAGGCCGGTCATCCCGACGTCGTAGGGATTGTCATATTCGACATATTCCTTGCCCTTCAGCGCATGGACGACAGGCGCCTTCAGCCTGGCGGCAAGCGCCACCACCTCGTCATGCGCGCCCGCACAGCCCGATCCGCACATCAGGGTCACGCGCTTGCCGGCGTCGATCATCGCCGCCAATGCGTCGAGTTCGCTGTCTGCGGGCAAAACCGTCGGCCGCTTGGGCAGCAACCCCGCCGGCTTGGGCGCAATGGGATTGGCGACAGGCTTAAGCGCAACGTCTCCCGGAATGACGATCACCGATACGCCGCCTTCGCCGATCGCGGTGCGGATCGCGATTTCCAGACTGCGCGGCATCTGCGCGGGATCGGACACCAGCTCGCAATAATGGCTGCACTCGCGGAACAGATCCTGCGGATGCGTCTCCTGGAAATAGCCCGATCCGATTTCGGGCGAGGGAATGTGCGCCGCGATCGCAAGCACCGGCACGCGCGAGCGATGGCAATCGAACAGTCCGTTGATCAGGTGGAGATTGCCCGGGCCGCAACTGCCCGCGCACACTGCAATGCTCCCGGTCAGATGCGCGTCGGCGGCGGCGGCGAAGGCCCCGGCCTCCTCATGCCGCACGTGGATCCACTCGATCCCGCCATGCTTGCGGATCGCATCGGTGATGCCGTTCAGGCTGTCGCCGACGACGCCGTAGATGCGTTTCACCCCGGCGGCGGCGAGCGTTGCGACAAATTGTTCGGCTACGGTCGAGGCCATATGGATCCCTCACTTTCGGACGAAGCGCTGCGACATCGGCTCGTCGGCGCACGCCCAAACGTCTAGGGTCAGGCGCGCGTTCCCGCCATTATATCTGGATATAGGGTCCGATCCGGGCGGTCGATCGCTGGCGTTCGCGGTTGGGAAGCCGCCCGTCGGGGGACTGACAACGAAAAAGGGCGGCCCTGTGGGACCGCCCTCTTCCATTTAACGGAAACCGTCCGGCTTACTTGCCGAAGTTGCCATATTGTTCGTTGCCGACGAAGCCCATCTTGGTCACTTCGGACCGCTTCACGACGGCGAGCACGCGATCGACAACCTCGTAACGAGCGTTGGGATCGGGCTGCACGTGCAGTTCGGGTTCCGGGCTCATCGCCTTGGTCCGCTCCAGATACTGACGGAGCGTCACCAGGTCGATCGGCGTGCCGTTCCAGAGAACCGTGCCGTTCACGTCGACGCCGAGCTGATTCTTGTCGGGAAGAATCGGCGGCGGGGTCTGGGTGTCGGAGTTCACCGGAAGGTCGATCTTAACCGCGTGGGTCTGGATCGGGATGGTGATGATGAACATGATGAGCAGAACGAGCATGACGTCGATCAACGGCGTCGTGTTCATTTCGCCCATCGGCTCACCATCATCTGAGCCACCACTCATTGCCATGGTCTAAATCTCCTCAGCGCTCAGAGGCGGGTCGTCCCGGACCCCGGAGGGGGTTCGGAGATGAAGCCAACGCGCGCGAAGCCAGCGCGCTGCATCGTGAAGATCACGCCACCGATGCAACGGTAAGGCGTATTCACGTCGCCGCGGATGTGCGCCTCGGGCAGTTCAAGCCCGGGAGCGCTCGGGCCGCCCTGCTTGTCGATTTCCTTCTTGAGCTTGTCGACCGCGCGGGTCAGCAGCTCGTTGGAATCGACGCGCGTCAGGCCCCAATAAACCTCGCACGAACCATCTGCGCCGCCGCGAACGGAAAGCGAGACGTTTTCGGGCTTGGTCGTCGTCGGATCGAAACGGACGTCAGGCAGCTTCACCTTGACCGTCTGGATCACGACAGGAACGGCGATCAGAAAGATGATGAGCAACACCAGCATGACGTCCACAAGGGGAGTCGTGTTGATGTCGGACATCGGCTTTTCGTCGCCACCGCCGACACTAAATGCCATAGTCCAAAATCCTATCTGTCTTGATCGACGGCGCCGGGCGAACCCGACGCCGGCT
>QFNN01000182.1 GCA_003240855.1 Sphingomonas sanxanigenens | reverse complement strand
GTAAGCGCTGCCCTGACCCCACATTGCTGAAGGCGGCGCGCTGAGCGAGGGATAGGCCTTTCGCGAGAGGCTGGAGCTATGATGATGTCATGTGACGATACTGGCACGAAGCCAGTTCGTCGGTTTGAGGTGTTCACGGGCGCGGGGCATCGTCGTGACTGGAGCGGGGCGCGGGCCGCGATCGTCGCCGAGAGTTATTCGGGCGCCGAGAGCGTCAGCGCGGTGGCGCGGCGGTACGCGCTGGCGCCATCGCAGCTCTTTACCTGGCGCCGCGAGTTTCGGCGCGCGACCCAGGCTGCCGAGATGGGAGCGACAGTGGCGGCCGAGCCGGAGCCGTTCTTCGTGCCAGCGGTGCTCGATCCGCAGGTCACGTCCGCGCCGCCTGAGCGGGCGCGCGCTGTCCGCAAGCGGCGCACGCGACGGGCGCGGGAAGCGACAGCGATCGAACTGGAGATCGACGGCGTGTCGGTGAAGATCGCGCGGGGCGCGGATGCGGGCGTGATCGCGGCGGTGATCGACGCGCTGAAGACGGCGCGATGATCGGCCCGGGCATCGATGCCCGTGTCATGGTGGCGACCAAGCCGGTGGATTTCCGCAAGGGCGCGGATTCGCTCGCGGCGCTGGTGAAGGCCGAGTATGGCGCCAACCCGTTCTCGGGTGTCGTCCATGTCTTTCGCGCCAAGCGTGCGGACCGGGTCAAGCTGGTCTGGTGGGATGGAACCGGGCTGTGGATGATGGCCAAGCGGCTCGAGCAGGGCCGCTTCCAGTGGCCTGCCATCCAGGACGGCGTGATGCGGCTGACGGCGGCGCAGGCGGCCGCGCTTCTCGAGGGTCTCGACTGGCGCAGGGTCCATTCCGGGCGCCGTCCGGTCGCCCCGCAGATCGCCGGTTGACGGCATACGCCGGGCCTGTTTCACTCGTCCCATGCTGGTCGAAGCGGACCTTCCCGACGATCCTGCGGTGCTCCGCGCCATGCTGGTTGCGGTCGATACACGGCTTGCCGAACGGGACCAGCGCATCGCCGATCTCGAAGGTGCGGACGCCGACGCCAGGCAAGAGATCGAGCGGCTGAACGCGATCATCGACGCGCTCCAGCGGCATCGCTTCGGTGCGCGCTCCGAGCAGTTCGATCCCGACCAGTTCGACCTTGCCTTCGAGGAGATCAGCGCGGCACTCAGCCGGGTGCAGGCCGGCCTCGATGCGAAGAAGCCGGATGCGCCGAAGGCACGCAACACCAACCGGGGCCGGCTTCCCGCCCACCTCGAACGGGTCGAGCAGATCGTCGATATCGACAGCAAGGCCTGCGCCTGCTGCGGTGGCGCACTGCATGTCATCGGCGAGGATATCGCCGAGCGCCTCGATGTCGTGCCGACCACGTTCCGCGTCCTGGTGACCCGCCGCCCGCGCTACGGCTGTCGCGCCTGCGAGGCGTCGCCCGTCCAGGCGCCGGCGCCGCCGCGCATCGTCGAAGGTGGGCTACCGACCGAGGCGCTGATCGCGCATGTGCTTGTCAGTAAATATGCCGATCACCTGCCGCTCTACCGGCAAACGCAGATCTACGCGCGGCAAGGCATCACGCTGGATCGCTCGACGCTCGCCGATTGGGTGGGACGGGCTGCATGGTGGCTGACACCGCTGCGCGACCATTTGCTGACCGATCTCAAGCGTAGCCCGAAGTTGTTTGCCGACGAGACGACCGCGCCGGTTCTCGATCCCGGGCGCGGGAGGACGAAGACCGGGCAACTATGGGCCTATGCGCGCGACGACCGACCCTGGGGCGGCGTCGATCCACCCGCCGTTGCTTATGTCTATGCGCCCGATCGCAAGGCAGCGCGGCCATCCGAGCATCTCTCGGGCTTCACCGGCGTGCTGCAGGTCGATGGCTATGCCGGCTACAATGCGCTCGGCCGATCCAACCAGGTCCAGCTTGCCTATTGCTGGTCGCATGTGCGGCGCGGCTTCTACGAGATCGCCACCTCTCGCCCGGTAGCGGCCGAGGCGCTCGTCCGCATCGCCCAGCTCTACGCGGTCGAAAAGGAGATACGCGGCGGCTCGCCCGATGACCGTCGCGCCGCACGGCAGGAACTGAGCTTGCCCGTCGTCGCTGATCTCCGCCGCTTCCTGGAAGCCAGCCTCGCGAAGACCAGCAAAAAGGGTAAACTCGCCGACGCGATCCGTTACGCGCTCACCCGCTGGACCGGGCTCAGTCGCTTCCTCGACGATGGCCGCATCGAGATCGACTCCAATACCGTCGAACGCGCGATCCGCCCGCTCGCTCTCAACCGCAAGAACGCCCTGTTCGCCGGTTCCGACGATGGCGGCGACCACTGGGCCGTCATCGCCACCCTGATCGAGACCGCGAAGCTCAACGGCGTCAACCCGCATATCTGGCTGGCCGATACCCTCCAGCGCCTCGCCGCTGGCCATAGCAGCGCCGAACTCGATCAGCTCATGCCCTGGAATCAAGCCCGGGCCGTGCTCTGAGAACAGCGCTTAC
>QFNN01000181.1 GCA_003240855.1 Sphingomonas sanxanigenens | reverse complement strand
TCGCGGCTTCGTCCGCGCTCATCAGCACCAGCGCGGCCGCGCCGTCGTTGAGACCCGACGCGTTGGCGGCGGTGACGGTGCCGTCTTTCTTGAACGCCGGGCGCAGCCCCGCAATGCCCTCGATCGTCACGCCGTCGCGGATGAACTCGTCGGTGTCGACGATGGTCTCGCCCTTGCGGGTCTTGACGGTAACGGGGGCGATCTCATCCTTGAAGCGGCCGGCGGCGCGGGCGGCGGAGGCCAGGTTCTGCGAGCGGACGGCGAACAGGTCCTGCGCTTCACGGCTGATCTGATACTTTTCGGCCAGGTTTTCGGCGGTGATGCCCATATGATAGTTGTTGAATGCGTCGGTCAGACCGTCCTTGATCATCGTGTCGATCAGTTCGAGCCCGCCCATCTTGGTGCCGCCGCGCAGATTTTGCGCGTGCGTGGAAAGCGACATGCTTTCCTGGCCGCCCGCGACCATGATCTTCGCGTCGCCGGTCGCGATCGCCTGCGTGGCGAGGGCCACCGCGCGCAGACCCGATCCGCAGACCTGATTGACGCCCCAGGCCGGAATCTCCTTGGGCACGCCCGCCGCGATCGACGCCTGGCGCGCCGGGTTCTGGCCCTGCGCGGCGGTGAGCACCTGGCCGAGAATGACTTCCGACACTTCCTCACCCGCGACTCCGGCCTGCGCCAGAGCGGCCTCGATCGCCACGCGGCCCAGTTCGTGCGCGGGAGTTGCAGCGAACGCCCCCAGGAAGCTGCCGACCGGAGTGCGCTTGGCGGCGGTGATCACGACATCAGACATTGGATGCTCCTCAGCATATTTTCCGCGGTGCAATATCAGGCGACGACGGCGCGCGAAAGCCATGCCGCCAACGGCTCCCACAATTGCGCGCGGGCGCGGCCGCCGACGATCATGCCGACATGGCCTGCGCCCAGCATGATGCGATCGGGCAGGCCGGCTGCGGAGGCGGCGGGAACGATACGGTCGCTCAGCGAGACGATGTCGATCGCGGGGCAGGCGAGGGCGGTCGGATCGATCCTGACGCCGCCGACCGTCCAATGGCCGCTCCCCGGCGTGTCGCGACCGACGAAATCCTCCATCAACTCGCGTCCGGCGGCGAGGGTGAGAGGCGCGCCGTCATTGGCCCAGTCCTCCAGCGCCACGAAAGCTTGCGCCTGATCGCTGCCGGGGTCGAGCCGCCCGAAATCCTCATATTTGCCGATCGTCCGCGCCGGATCGAGTCGCCAGAAGCCGGATTGCAGCACTTCCATCGGGACCAGTCCCATCGTCTCGGCCGGCGGGCGCGCGGCCTGCCACAGCGCGGCGATGTCGGCGCGCGCGGCATCGCCGAAGCCATTGAAGTGGAAGGGAGAGGCGACGAGGGCGAGACCGCGCACCGGGCGCAGCATCGCCGCCGCCATCGCCATCGTCCCGCCGAGGCAATAGCCCAGCAGCAGAGGCGGCTCGCCGATCGCATCGATCAGCGGCAGCAGCAGCGTTTCGATGTGGCCGGCGATATCGAGCCCGGCTTCCTCTGGCGTTGGCGTCCCCCAATCGAGCAGCAGCGGACGGAAGCCCTGTGTCGCCAGCCAGGCGGCGAGCGAGCGGCCTTCGGCGAGGTCCAGAATGTGCGGCGGATTGATAAGCGATGGGACGAGCAGCAGGGCCGGACCCGCGCCGCCCAAATCGAGCAGGCGCGCCCGCCCGGCCTGCGCCAGGACCGGGTGCTCCGCGCGCGCCGGGGGACGCGGTGCGGACTGATAGGCGGCAAGCCCCCGTAGCGCTGCAGTGCGGCGTTCGGCGGATGTTGCAGTCTCGCTGCGCAACAGGTCCAGAAACAGGGGGAGAGGGCGTGGGCCGTGTTGCGGCGCATCATCGAAAGATGCTAGGCTTGCAGCATCAGAGAGGTGGGGCAGCGCCATGGCAAAAACTCGTTCGGGCGACTCGGACGTCGTCATCATCAAGAAATACGCCAATCGGCGCCTCTATAATACCGACACGTCGAGCTACATCACGCTCGAGCATCTTGCAGCGATGACGCGCGAGGGGCGCGAATTCAAGGTACTCGACGCCAAGACCGACGAGGACATCACCCATGCGGTGCTGACCCAGATCATCATGGACGAGGAAGCGCGCGGCGAATCGATGCTGCCGGTCAATTTCCTCCGCCAGCTCATCTCCATGTACGGCGACTCGATGCAGGCGATGGTCCCCAAATATCTCGAAGCCTCGATGGAGGCTTTCCGCCGCAACCAGGCGCAGTTCCATGACGCGATGAAGGGCGCTTTCGCCACTGGTCCCTTCGCTGAGATCGCCAAGCGCAACATGGAAATGTTCGAGGTGGCGACGAGCGCTTTCAAGCCGCGCGCCGGCGGGGCTGCCGGGGCTGAATCGAAGGATGACGAGATCGCCAAGCTGAAGGCCCAGCTTGCCGATCTGCAATCGAAGGTCGACAAGCTGGGCTGAACGCCTTCGCGCTTTTCGTCATTGCGAGCAGAGCGAAGCAATCCAGCGGGCGCCGTCGTCTGGATTGCTT
>QFNN01000036.1 GCA_003240855.1 Sphingomonas sanxanigenens | reverse complement strand
GTCCGCCTGAAGCTTTACAAGGGCGGCGTCCATGTCGTCGGGCGCAAGTCGCCTTACTCGCTCTATTCCGAAAAGGTCGTGACCTTCGAGGACGATGCCGGCGCCTATGACCAGCGCGATGCCGAGGGCTTCATCAAGCTCAATGCACTGCGCCTCCGCCTGCTCGGCCGCCGCGACCGCTGATCATCCAATCCACGCAGCCGGCTCGGGGGCGGGCCGGCTGCGCTTCATCGTATCGAACCATGTTCTCACGCCCCTTGAAGCCGGACCTGACAGCGAATATCGCTCGATCGGTGGGCTCTGAAAAATCCAGTCAAACAGGGTGGTGGCAATCGCGCTGGCTGCTGATTGCGGTCGTGCTTCTGGCCGCCGTGCCGCTCCTCTATCCCTCGATTCCGCCACTCGTCGATCTGCCCGGCCATATGGGGCGCTACCGCGTCCAGCTTATGGGTGCGGCGTCGCCGAGCCTGACAAGCTTTTACACCTTCCAGTGGCAACTGATCGGCAACCTCGGCGTCGACCTGCTTGTCGAGCCGCTGGCGCCGATTTTCGGGCTGGAGCTGGCGGTCAAGCTGATCGTGCTGTCGATCCCGGTGCTGACCGTGGGCGGGATGATCTGGATCGCGCGCGAAGTGCATGGCCGCGTGCCGCCGACGATCTTCTTCGCCCTCCCCCTTGCTTATGGGCATCCCTTCCACTTCGGCTTCGTCAATTTCGCGCTGTCGATGGCGCTGGCGCTGAACGGCTTCGCGTTGTGGCTGCGGCTCGCGCGCAAGGGACGGCTGAGGCTGCGCGCGATCATCTTCGTGCCGATCTCCGCGCTGATCTGGGTCACACACACATTCGGCTGGGGCGCGCTCGGCGTCATGGCTTTTTCGGCCGAGGTCGTGCGCCAGCATGACGCGGGCAAGCGCTGGCTCGCTGCGCTTTTCCCGGCCGGCGTCCAGTGCCTGTCGCTCGCCCCGCCGCTGCTGGCCATGGTGTTGTGGCGGAGCGGCGACCATGTCGGCGGCGAGACGTTCGACTGGTTCAACATCCGCGTGAAGCTGACTTGGCTGCTGATGACGCTGCGCGATCGCTGGCAGTGGTTCGATATACTGTGCGCGGTGACGATCCTGGGCGTCATCATCTACGCCTGGACCGAGCGCGGCCTTGAATATTCGCGCAACCTGGCGGCGAGCGCGATTTTCCTGCTGATCGTGTTCATCATCCTGCCGCGCGTGGTTTTCGGCAGCGCCTATGCCGACATGCGGCTGACGCCCTTCATGCTGGCGATCGCCGTGATCGCGATCCGGCCGAGTCCTGACGCCACGCCGCGCTTTCTGAGCCGGCTGGCGCTGATCGGCCTGTCTTTCATGCTGGTGCGGACCGCCGCGACGACGACCAGCCTGGCGCTGGCCAGCAACCGCTATGACGAAGCGCTTGTCGCGCTCGACCATGTGCCCAGAGGGGCGCGACTCGTCACTTTCGTCGGCCACCAATGCGGGCTGCGCTGGTTCAGCGACCGCACCGAGCATCTCGGCGCGATGGCGATGGTGAGGCGCGAGGCCTTTTCCAACGACCAGTGGGCGATGGCCGGCGGCCAGTTGCTCGGCGTCCGTTACCCCAATGCCGTAGGCTTCGACCGCGATCCGTCCGAACTGATCACTGCGCGCAAATGCTCGCGCGAATATTGGCGGACAGCCGAGATTGCGCTCGCGCGGCTGCCGCACGATGCGTTCGACTATGTCTGGCTGCTCAATCCTCCGCCGCTCAAGCCTGAATGGATGAAGGGCCTCAACCTGATCTGGACCAACGGCCGCGATCGGCTCTATGGCGTGGTCCACGCTTCTCCCGACCAGAAATTGCAGCAATGACCCAACAGCGCCCGGCGCTTTCGATTGTCGTACCCTGTTACAATGAAGCGGGCTGCCTGCCCGAACTTCATCGGCGACTGAGTGCGACCGCCACCGCTGTGGTCGGCGACGCGCACGAAATCGTCCTGATCAACGACGGGTCGCGCGACGGAAGCTGGGAGGTGATGCGCGCGCTGGCGGCGACTGACGGCCATGTCGTCGCAATCAACCTGTCGCGCAATCACGGCCATCAACTCGCGCTGACCGCCGGGCTCGACCTTTGCCATGGCGAAACGATCCTGATTATCGACGCCGACCTGCAGGACCCGCCCGAACTGCTCGGCGAGATGATGGCGACGATGAAGCGCGAGGACGCCGACGTGGTCTATGCCGTGCGCCGCAAACGCGATGGCGAGACGATGTTCAAGAAGGCGACCGCCGCGATCTTCTACCGCACGCTCGCGCGGCTGACCGACACGCATATCCCGATCGACACGGGCGACTTTCGCCTGATGAGCCGGCGCGCGCTCGACGCGCTGCTCGCGCTGCCCGAACAGGCGCGCTTCATCCGCGGCATGGTCGCCTGGGTCGGCTTCCGCCAGGTTCCCTTTCCCTATGATCGTGCAGAACGGCTGGCGGGCGAATCCAAATATCCGCTGTCGAAGATGATCGCATTCGCGCTCGACGCCGTAACGGGCTTTTCCACCGCGCCGCTGCGCTTCGCCAGCCATGTCGGGCTATGGCTGGTCGCAGCCTCCGTCTTTCTGCTGCTCTATATCGCGATCGGCTTCTTCACCGGCAGCGCAGTGCAGGGCTGGACCTCGCTGGCGCTGATCGTCGTCGTGCTGGGCGCGGTGCAGATGTTCGTCCTGGGCATGATCGGCGAATATCTGGGGCGGCTCTACATCGAATCGAAACGCCGCCCGCTCTACATCGTCGCCGACATCGCCGGTCCCGTGGGCGGCAAGACCAGCCTGGGTCACGCCCCGGCGGAGATTATCGCAACCAGCGATACGCCCGGCGGAAAAGGTACGCGCCCGATAGCGTGACGCTCGAACGCGAAGATGCGCTCGAACACACTGTTGAGCAGTGCGGGCGGCATCTTGTCGTCGCTGTCCTCCTTGCCGCCGATCCGGCCCGCGATGCGCGCGGCGGCGGCGAGCGGGAAAAGCAGGCTGTTGAGCGGGCTCATCATCTCGACCTTGAGCCCGGCCTCGCGGATCGCGGCGGCGAGCGATGCGCGCGTGTAGCGGCGGTGATGGTGATTGACGACATCGTGCGCGCTCCACATCCACGGATGCGCAGGCACCGTGATGAGCAGGCGACCGCCCGGTTTTAGCCGATCGGCCATCGAACGCAGCGCCGCGCGATCATCCTCGACATGTTCGACCACGTCGAGCGAGGCAATCAGGTCATAGCCGCCGCCGACGCCTTCAAGCTCGGGGAGCGGGCTGCTGCCGACCGGGCGGCCGAGCCGTTCGCTCGCGACGCCGCGCGCCACCGGATCGATCTCGATAGCATCGACGTCGCCGAACGCGCCGAGCATGCCCAGATTATGCCCGGTGCCGCATCCAACCTCGAGGATACGCGCGCCCGGCGGCGGCGCGATCCGCCGCTCGATCAGCGCCGCCAGCACGTCGCGGCGCGCGCGATACCACCAGTGGCGCGTGTCGAGCGCGGCCATGCGATCATAGACGATGCGTTCCATCAGCCAAAAACCCAGAGACGATTGAGCGAGAAAGTGACGAGCGGCGTCACGAACAGGATCGGGATGAGCGGCCACCACCAAGGCCCCGCCAGCATATTGTGCGCCGTCAGCACGAATACGAACAGGCTGTTCATGCCGAGGCTGACCAGTGACACGATGAAGAAGCGGCTGGTGGTGCGCGCCACATTGTCCCGCGCGCCATGGCCGCGGAAGCTCCAGCGGCTGTGGAGCACATAGCCCGTCGCCATCGCGACGAAATAGCCGGCGAGATTGGCGATCTGGGGCGTCACGACATGATATTTGGCGAGCGGGGAATAAACGATCGCATAGAGCAGCGTGACGAATCCGCCGGTCAGGCCAAATCGCACCAGTTGCCCGGCGACTTCCCGATGCTCTTCGCTCAGCCGCAATTCGTTCAGCCGCAAGATCCGTTCCCATCCATTGCCCCTGTAGCGAGGGCGCGCGATGCTCTAGTGCGGTTTCCGGCGATGCGAAACCCGCCCCGATTTGTCCAAAGCCGCATTTTCCGGACCGCCGCCCGTTCCGGCCGGCCCCAAAATGCTCTAGTGCGCCGCAACACATAAGGGAACAGCCGTTGGCCGAACATCTGCGGGCGCAAGTGGAACGCCTGGGCGCATATCTGAACCGCCACTGGGTCGTCGCCCTGGTCGCGCTGTGGATCGGTGCGATGGCGTGGATGCTGTGGGTGCGCTGGGGCGGAATCCACTGGTTCGCGCTCCCCGACACCGACGACAATATCCGCATGGATCAGGTGCGCGACTGGCTGAACGGCCAGGGCTGGTATGATCTGCGCCAGTATCGGCTGAATCCGCCCGGGGGTTTCGACATCCACTGGTCGCGCTTCGTCGATCTGCCGATCGCGGGTATCATTCTGGCGCTGCGCCCCTTTGTCGGCGGGGCGATGGCGGAAAAGACGGCCGTTGCGCTGGCGCCGATGCTGCCGCTGGCGATCGCGATGGCGGCGACCGCCGTCACGGCGCGGCGGCTGGTCGCGCCGATTGCAGCGATCCCGGCGGCGGCGCTGATCCTGCTGTGCCAGAGCGCGCTGTTCATGTTCATGCCGCTGAGAATCGACCATCATGGCTGGCAACTTGCGATGCTCGCCGCGACCGTGGCGGGGCTGACCGATCCGCGCGCCGCGCGCGGCGGCGCGATCGCTGCGATCTCGACCGTGATCTCGCTGGTGATCGGGCTGGAGATGCTGCCGTTCCTCGCCATCGCCGGCGGTGCGATCGTGCTCCGCTGGGTATGGGAGGGCGCAACCGAAGCTGAGCGGATGCGCACTTATGCGCTTGGCGTCGCGGGCGGCAGCGCGATCGGCTATGTGCTTTTCGCGTCCTACGCCAATCGCGCGCCGGTGTGCGACGCATTGTCGCCAGTCTGGCTCTCCGCGCTGTTGCTGGCCGGCGCGCTGCTTTACCCGATGAGCCTGCTCCGGAGCCAAAGCCGCGCCGTGCGATTCTTTGTCGCGGGCGCGGCGGGCGCGGTGGTGGCGTGCGCCTTCGCCGTCACATGGCCCGGCTGCCTGACGCGCCCGGAACATGTCTCGCCCGAACTCGACAGGCTATGGCTTTCCAACGTCAAGGAAGCGCGGCCGATCACCCTGCAGAAGCGCGACGTCATCATCGGTATCGTGACCATGCCGATCGTCGGCCTGGTCGGCGCGATCGTCATGTGCTGGCGCACACGGCGCGACGCGCGGGCTATCGCCAACTGGGCGACGATCCTCCTCATGGCGCTGCTTTCCTGCGCGATGCTGTTCTGGCAGGCGCGGATCGGGGCCGGCGCGCAGATCATCGCGCTCCCCGGCGCGGCGGCGCTCGGCTGGCTGGCGCTGGGCTGGATGTGGCGGCAGAGCCTGCCCGTCGCGGGCGGCGCGGCGACCGCCGCCGCAGCCGCCATCGCCGCGTGGGTCTGGCTGCCGCCAACGGCCTTCGGGTTGCCCGCGAGCCCGGCGCGGCCCGCGCTCAAGATCATCGGCAAGGCCAATGCGCGCTGCCCGACGCTGCCCGCGCTGGCGCCGATCGCCAAGCTGCCCGCTACGACGATCATGACCTTCGTCGATCTGGGGCCGCGCCTGATCACGGTCACGCATCACAGCGCGATCGCCGGCCCCTATCACCGCAATGGCGACGCGATCCTCGACATCCACCACGCCTTCGACGGGGCGCCCGAGCAGGCGCGCGCGATCGCCAAGCGCCACGGCGCGACCTTGCTGCTGACCTGCCCCAACATGTCCGAATCGACGATCTACCGATCGCGCAGTCCCAATGGCTTCTATGCGCGGCTGTCGCGCGGCGAGAAGTTCGACTGGCTGACGCCGGTGCCGCTGCCGGCGTCATCGCCACTCAAATTGTGGCGAATCAGCTAGGTTGTCAGGCGAAACTCGCCTTTAGGCCGTCGATCACGAACTGGGCGGCGAGCGCGGCCAGGATGACGCCGAGAAGGCGCGTGATGACAAGCTCGATACGCGGCCCGACGACTTTCATGATCGGGGCTGCGAGGAGCAGCGCGAACAGAGTCAGCGCCATGACCGAAACCATCGCGGCAAGGACGGTAAGCGTCGCTTCGATGCCGTGGCTGCGCGCAGTCATCAGCATGATCGCAGAAATGGAGCCGGGGCCGGCGATCATCGGCATCGCCATCGGGAAGATCGAGACATCCTCGATCTCCGGCGTTTCCTTGAGCTTCTGGGCGCGATCCTCGCGGCGCTGGGTGCGCTTTTCAAACACCATGTCGATCGCGATCAGGAAAAGCATGATGCCCCCCGCGATGCGGAAAGCGTCCAGGCTGATGCCCAGCGCATCGAGGAATGGCTCGCCGAACAGCGCGAAAACAAGAAGAATGAGCGTACCGACGAAAACCGCGCGGATCGCCATCGCGCGCCGCTGCGCCGACGTCGCCCCCGCCGTCAGCCCCGCAAAGATCGGGGCGCAGCCCGGCGGGTCGATGACCACCAGGAAAGTGACGAAGGCGGAAACGAACAGCGCGAACATCCTAGAAGGCGTCCTCCGCGTAGGAGATGCCTTCGCGGCGGTGCGCGGCGACGAGCGTGTTGCGCAGAAGGACGGCGATCGTCATCGGGCCGACGCCGCCGGGAACCGGGGTGATCGCACCCGCAATCGGCAGCGCGCCGGCGAAATCGACATCGCCGACCAGCCCCTCCCCGGTACGGTTGATGCCGACATCAATCACGGTCGCACCGGGCTTCAGCCATTCGCCCTTGACCATGCGCGGCACACCGACCGCCGCCACGACGATATCGGCGCGGCCGACCACCCCCATCAGATCGCGCGTGCGGCTGTGCGCGACGGTGACGGTGCAATTCTCCCTGAGAAGAAGCTGCGCCATCGGCTTGCCGACGATGTTCGAGCGGCCGACGACGACCGCATCAAGGCCCGAAAGGCTCCCAAGTTCGTCTTTCAGCAGCATCAGGCAGCCGAGCGGCGTGCAGGGGACGAAGCCGCGCAGTCCGCTGGCCAGCCGCCCGGCATTGACCGGGTGGAAGCCATCGACATCCTTGTCGGGATCGATCGCGGCGATCACCGCGTCGGTGTTGATCTGCCCCGGCAACGGCAACTGGACGAGAATCCCGTCGACCGCCGGATCGGCGTTGAGCTGCTGCACCAGCGCGATCAGATCGGCCTGGCTGGCGTCGGCGGGCAGGCGATGCTCGAAGCTCTCCATGCCGGCGGCGACGGTCGCCTTGTGCTTGGAGCGGACATAGACCTGGCTTGCCGGATCCTCGCCGACAAGTACCACCGCGAGGCCGGGCGCGCGCCCGGCCGTTGCGGTGAAGGCCGCCGCCCCCGTCGCCACGCGTTCGCGCAGGCCGGCGGCGAAGGCCTTCCCGTCGATGATCGATGCTTCCATCAGAACACCAGCGGGAGCAGCAGATTGGGAAGCAACACGCCCTTCAGGATCATGATGATCAGAAGGACGACGAGCGGCGAAAGATCGAGCGCGCCGAGATCGGGCATGATCTTGCGGATCGGCCGATAAAGCGGCTCGGTCATGCGGTCGAGCGCGATCCAGATCGAACGGACCAGATCATTATAGGTGTTGATCACATTGAACGCGATCAGCCACGACATGATGGCCTGAATGATGATGATCCACTGCGCGACCGACAGCAGAATCTGCAATATCTGGTAGATCGAGAGAAGCATTTAAACTCCGTGGCGCTTGCCCTGCCCGTCCAGATAACCGAAGCGCGCCAAAGACGAAAGGCGGGGGATATGGTTATCCGCGCGTAACGATGCTGATGTGGTGCGCCCGCCCCTGAATCCCCGTCATTGCGAGCCTGGCGAAGCAATCCAGTCCGACGCCAGACATTCTGGATTGCCTCGTCGGCTAAGCCTCCTCGCAATGACGAGACGGGCGATCAGGCGCGGATCAGCGTGCCTGCGCCCTGACGCGTGAAGATTTCGAGCAGCATCGCGTGCGGCACGCGGCCGTCGAGAATGACGGCGGCGTCGACGCCCTGCCGGACCGCCGAGACGCAGGTCTCGACCTTGGGGATCATCCCGCCCGAAATCGTACCGTCCTCGCGCAGCGCGGCGATGCCCGCCGGATCGAGATCGGTAAGCAGCCTGCCCGCCTTGTCGAGGACGCCGGCGACATCGGTCAGCAGGAAGAAGCGCGAGGCGCCCATGGCCGCCGCGATCGCACCGGCCATCGTATCCGCATTGATGTTGTAGGTGTGGCCATCGGCGCCGATCGCGATCGGCGCGACGACGGGGATGATGCCCGCGCCCGACAGCGTGTCGAGGATGCGGCGATCGACCGCCACGGGTTCGCCGACGAAACCGAGATCGACATGACGCTCGATTCCCTGAAGCTTGTCCGCCTCGGAGCGCTGAACCTTCTCGGCGAGGACGAGGCCGGCATCCTTGCCGGAAACGCCGACGGCGCGACCGCCCGCCGCGCCGATCCAGCCGACGATTTCCTTGTTGATCGATCCGGCGAGGACCATCTCCGCAATATGCGCGGTTTCCGCATCAGTGACGCGCAGGCCGTCGACGAAGCGCGATTCGACGCCCAGCCGCTTGAGCATCGCGCCGATCTGCGGGCCGCCGCCATGCACGACGATCGGGTTGATGCCCACGGCCTTGAGCAGCACGACATCCTCGGCGAAATCGCGCGCAAGCTCCGGATCGCCCATGGCGTGGCCGCCATATTTGACCACGAAGGTCTGGCCCGCATAGCGCTGCATATAAGGCAGCGCTTCGGTGAGGGTTTCGGCCTTGGCGAGAAGCGCCTGCAGGGCGGAATCGTCAGTCATGCGCGCGCCTTTAGGGCATGCGCGGGGCCGCGTCTAATCCTGTGATCTTCGACGCCCCCGCCCCCGTTCGGGCTGAGCCTGTCAGCCCCGGTCGAGCCGGCGGCCAAGGGCCACGAAAAGGTAGATGAGCGGCGGCACGAGGATCGCCGAGAGCGCGACCTTCGCCAGCATCTGACCCGCAAGCAGCTCGCCGATCGGAAAGACGCCGATGAAGGCGATCGTCACGAACAGCAAAGTGTCGACGATCTGGCTGAGCATGCTGGCCGCCGCCGCGCGCAGCCAGAGGAAGCGCGCGCCCTCGCGCCCCTTGAGCGCCGCGAAGATGGTGACGTTCAGCGTCTGCGAAATGCCGTAGGCGACGATCCCGCCGAGCCAGATTCGCCAGGTGCCGCCAAGCACGGTCTGGATCGCGTCGCGCACCTGCGGCTGCATCTCGGGCGCGGCCGGCAGCGCGCGCACCACGACCGACAGCAGGATCGAGACGATCAGCGGAATGAAGCCGATGCGGACGAGCTGGGTCGCGACGCGCGGGCCATGCAGCTCGGCGACGGCGCTGGACGTCACGACCAGCAGCAGAAAGGCGAAGATCCCCGCCTCGACCGCGAGCGAACTGACGCCGACAAGCGGGCCGAGCGCCGACAAGGGGCCGAGCGTCACCTGCTTGTTGCCCAGCACGCCCGCAATGCAGACCATGCCGCCATAGAAGATGGAAAAGGCGAAAAGCGATCGCGGCATCTGAACGCCGCCCCCGGATCCGGTCGTCATCAGCGAGGACTATCAACCGCCGGCTATGCTCGCCAGCGCAAAATGGGGGGTTGAAGTTGACGCAGCGTCAAGCGCTACGCCTCTTTGCATGGAACAACCGATCGACATCGCCGAAGTCTGCCGCACGACCGGGCTGACCAGCCGCGCGCTGCGTTTCTACGAGGCGCGCGGGCTGGTGAAGCCGTTGCGCACCGCATCGGGCCGCCGGCTCTACGGCCCCGGCGAGATCGCCCGCCTCAACGCGGTCGTGGCGCTGAAGCGCGCGGGCTTCCCGCTTGCGCGGATCGCGGCGCTGCTGGGTGGGCGCGCGGTCGACCTCGGCCGGCTGGTCGAGGCGCAATTGCAGGAGATGGAGGCGCGCGCGATCGAGATCGCCGAGGCGCGCGCGCTGCTCCTGTCCGTCCAGTCCCGCATCGATCGTGGCGAGCCGATCGACGTCGCGACGCTCTGCTCGCTGATCAGGACAGGAGAAAAATCGATGGAAACCGAAAACTGGCAGGCGGTGACCGACCGCTATTTCAGCCCCGAGGAGAAAGCGCGCTGGGCCGGGAAAATGGCGGACATGCCGGGCGATTTCGACCAGACGGCCTACAGCAACGCCTGGGCGGAGCTGTCGGCGCGGATCGAGGCGGCCTTGCCGATCGACCCGGCGAGCCCCGAGGCCATCGCTTTCCATGACGAGTGGCAGGCGCTTCTGGCGCCCTTCACCGCCGTCGCCACGCCCGAGATGATGGCGGGGGCGACGAGGCTCTACGACCGGATGGGCGAATGGCAGGGCGACCAGAAGCCGCCCTTCCCGATGGCGGTGTGGGCGTTCATCAAGGAGGTCGGCGCGGCGCGCGCCAAATGACGCCATGACGACGTGCGAAGCCGGGGCCTCGGTTCCGGCTTCGCCTGCCGGACCGTCTATCGGGCGAGCGCCCCTCCCGGCGCGGCGGCGAGGAGGAGCGCCCGGAGCATCAGCGCGTCGGAACCGGCGCGTCGCCCGAATAATCGTAGAAGCCGCGCCCGGTCTTGCGGCCGTACCAGCCCGCCTCGACATATTTGACGAGCAGCGGCGCGGGCCGGAACTTGGGATCGCCCGTGCCCTCGAAAAGCACGCGGCTGATTTCGAGGCAGGTGTCCAGCCCGATGAAGTCGGCAAGCGTCAGCGGCCCCATCGGGTGGTTGAGCCCGAGCTGGCAGGCGGCGTCGATGTCCGCGATCGTCGCGACGCCTTCGCCCAGCACGAAGCAGGCTTCGTTGAGCATCGGCATCAGCACGCGGTTGACGATGAAGCCCGGCGCGTCATTGGCGTGGACGACGCGCTTGCCGAGCGCATCGGCATAGGTCTGGACGACCTTCACCGTCTCCGCGCTGGTCGCGAGGCCGCTGATCACCTCGATCAGCCCCATCACCGGGACGGGATTGAAGAAATGGACGCCGATGAAGCGCTTGGGATCGGGCGAAGCCTGCGCAAGGCGCGTGATCGGGATCGACGAGGTGTTCGAGGCGAGAATCGCCTGATGGCCGAGAATCTTGCCAGCCTCGGCGAAGATGGCGCGCTTGATCTCCTCGCGCTCGGTCGCCGCCTCGATGATCAGGCCGGCGGTCGCCATCTTCTCGAAGCTCGCGACGGGCTCGATGCGGCCGAGCGCGGCGTCGCGCGCCTCGGCAGTCAGCTTTTCCTTTTCGACGAGGCGACCGAGCTGCTTGGCGATCGCGGTCTTGGCGCCTTCGGCCCGCTCGATCGACACGTCGGACAGAAAGACATGATAGCCCGCCTGCGCCGAAACCTGCGCGATGCCCGCGCCCATCTGCCCCGCACCGATAACGCCAACTGCTTGCATTGCCGATCCTCCTTCAACTGGTCGCGCGCGTCCTACCGGGTAGAAGCGACAAGCGCCAGAGTCGCGCAGCGCGACTTTCCTGTTGGCGATGCGGCTCCGGCCTGATCCGCGAGGCGTCAGGCTAAGGCGCGGCGCGCGGCGGCTTCGCCTCGGCGAGAATCAGCGCGAAATTGTCTGCCGCGTCGGTCCATTCGCGGATTGCCGTCCAGCCGCCGGCGCGAAGCAGGATGCGCGCGTCGCGGCGACCATATTTGTGGCTGTTCTCGGTATGGATCGTCTCGCCCGCCTGCATCGCGAAGCGCAGGCCCTCAACGCCGAACGTCACGTCGCGCGTCGCTTCGAGGTGCATCTCGATCCGCGCCTCATCGTCGTTCCAGCGCGCGACATGGCGGAAGGCGTCGACAGGAATATCGCCGTTCAGCTCGCGATTGATACGATGCAGGAGGTTGAGATTGAACGCCGCCGTAACCCCCTCGGCATCGTCATAGGCCGGGACGAGCACGTCAGTGCTCTTGATCCGGTCCATGCCAATCAGCAGCATCGATCCAACGCCCAGCGTCGCAACCATCGCGCGAAGCAGGTCGACCGCGGTGCGCGGCACGAGATTGCCGATCGTCGACCCCGGAAAGAAGCCCAGCCGCGGCAGCCCCGCGATTGCCGGAGGCGGCGCGATGGGCGCGGTGAAATCGGCCTCGACGGGAAGGATCGACAGATCAGGGAAGCGCGCGCCGAGCGCCGCGGCCGACTGGCGGAGGAAGTCGCCCGATATGTCGATCGGCACATAGGCCGAGGGCTCGATTGCCGCGAGCAGGTGGGGCGTCTTGATCGACGACCCCGATCCGAACTCCACGACCGCGCGGCCCGGGCCGACAAGGCGGCCGATCTCCCCGCCATGCGCCCTGAGCAGCGCGGTTTCGACGCGCGTCGGATAATATTCGGGAAGTTCGGTGATCCTCTCAAACAGACGCGATCCTTCGAGATCGTAGAACCAGCGCGCGGGAATGGCGCGCGGATGCGCCGACAGGCCGGCAAGCACGTCGGCGCGGAAGGCGGAATCGACGGAAAGGTCGGTGACGAGCATGGCTCAGATATCCCTGGCGAGGCGCAGCCCGGTGAACTGCCAGCGCTGGTGCGGGTAGAAGAAGTTGCGATAGCTGGCGCGCGCATGGCCGCGCGGCGTGGCGCAACTGCCCCCGCGCAGCACGAACTGCCCCGACATGAACTTGCCGTTATATTCGCCGACCGCGCCCGCAGCGGCGCGGAAGCCGGGATAGGGACGATAGGCGCTGCCGGTCCATTCCCAGACGTCGCCGAACATCTGCTTCACGCCCTCCCCATCCCCCTCGACGCAGGCGCGCGGGCGCACCGCCATCGCGCGATCGAGAAACACGCCCTCGTCGGGCGCGAGTCCGGCGGCGGCGCTTTCCCATTCGGCCTCGGTCGGCAGGCGCGCGCCAGCCCAGGCCGCATAGGCATCCGCCTCATAAAGGCTGATATGCGTGGCCGGCGCGGCGGGATTGACCGGACGCAACCCATCGAGCCCGAAGCGCAGCCAGCCGCCCTGCCCGTCGCGCTCCCAATATAGCGGGGCCTCGACCTGTTCCGCCTTCACCCAGGCCCAGCCGTCGGCGAGCCAGTGGCGCGGTTCGCCATAGCCGCCATCGGCCATGAAATTGAGCCACTCGCCATTGGTGACGGGGCGATGCGCGAGGGCGTGCGGCGTCAACAGCGCGCGGTGGCGCGGCGCTTCATTGTCGAAGGCGAAGCCGGGGCCGTCATGCCCGATCTCGACGACGCCCTCGCGCCCCTCGACCCAGCGCAGCGGCGCGGGAACGGGCGCGGGCATGGCGGAGGCGGCGTCCCATAGCGCGGGGCGCAGGGGATTCTGCGCCATCAGATGCTGGATATCGGTGAGCAGCAATTCCTGATGCTGCTGTTCGTGATGGACGCCAAGCGCGACGAGATCGCGCGCCGCATCGGGCAGGCCGGGCAGCGCATCGACGAGCGCGGCGTCGACATGCGCGCGATAGGCGAGGACCTGCCCGAGCGACGGGCGGGTTATCAGCCCGCGCCGGTCCCGCGCGTGGCGCGCGCCTTCGGCTTCGTAATAGCTGTTGAACAAATAGGCGTAAGCTGGATCGAACGGCCGGTAATCCGTGGCGAAATCGCGGAGCACGAAGGTTTCAAAGAACCAGCTCGTATGGGCGAGATGCCATTTGGCGGGCGAGGCGTCGGGCATCGACTGCACCGTCGCATCGGCATCCGAAAGCGGCGACGCAAGCGCGACGGACAAGCCGCGCGTCGCACAATAAGTCGAAGCGAGATCGGACAGGGCCGTTGCGGTACGAGCGCCTGTGGACATTGGCTTCCCCTCTGCCTGCTCGGTGGGAAATACGCACCGTGCCAGCGGAATGTTTCAACGCGATGCGCCGGGCACCCACAAAATATCGCCGCCATCGCGGGCGTTGATCAGCCGGGCGGCGACGAACAGATGGTCCGACAGGCGGTTGAGATAGGTAAGCGCGGCGGGATTCAAAGAGGCCGTGCGCGCCGCCGAGACCGCCGTGCGTTCGGCGCGGCGCACGATCGCGCGCGCCAGATGAAGCGAGGCCGCCGCCTGCCCGCCGCCGGGCAGGATGAAGCTGGCGAGCGGGGCGAGCGCCTCGTTCATCGCGTCAATTTCCTGTTCCAACCGTTCGACCTGCGACGGCACTATGCGCAGCGCCATCTGCGACGGCGCGAAATCCTCTCCGGGCGTAGCGAGATCGGCGCCAAGATCGAACAGATCATTCTGGATGCGGCGAAGCATCGTCACGACATCGCCTTCGCAGAGCGCCGACACGGCGACGCCGATCGCGCTGTTGGCTTCATCGACATCGCCCATAGCGGCGAGGCGCGCATCGTCCTTGGCCACGCGCGAGCCATCGACGAGCCCCGTGACGCCAGCATCGCCCGTGCGCGTGTAAATCTTGTTGAGACGGACCATGATCGCGCAGAATCAGCGACGCGCGAGGAGCAGGATGACGATCAGCAGGATCGCAAGCGCCTGCGCCGCGATGCGCGCCATCATCATATGGTTCTGGCGCACCGACGAACGGCTGGGACCGGCGCCGGGGTTCTTCAACTCCTCCTCGGTCGTGCGGAGGAAGATCACGATCCCGCGCACGAGGAAGAACAGGGTGGCGAGCGCCGCCAGGATGATGAGAATGGTGAGAAAGGCGTTCATCGTCAGTCCCCGGACCCCCTCCTTGATCGTCGGCCGACCCTAGGCCGATGGCAGGACGAAGCCAAGCCGGACGCGCATCGCGCGAAGATCGGCCACGATCGCGGCGGGATCGACGCCCCCGGCGCGCAGTTCGGCAAGCGAGCGGGCGCCGTCGCGCTTGGCGAGCCGCCGCCCCTCGGCATCGACGAGCAGCGGATGGTGACAATAAAGCGGGGTCGGCAGATCGAGCAGCGCCTGCAGCAGCCTGTGGACATGGGTGGCGTCAAACAGATCGACGCCGCGCACGACATGGCTGACGCGCTGATCGGCGTCATCGACGGTTACTGCGAGATGATAGCTGACCGGCGCATCCTTGCGCGCGATCACCACATCGCCCTGCGCGAGCGGATCGGCGACGATCTCGCCCGCCAGCAGATCGCGCCAGACGAGCGGGCCGACGCGATCGACTGCGGCCGCCATGTCCAGCCGCCAGGCATGCGCTTCGCCCGCCACGCGCCGCGCGCGCGTTTCTGCGTCGAGGCGGCGGCAGACGCCGGGATAGACCGCGCCCGCCGGACCGTGCGGCGCCGATGCGCTGGCGGCGATTTCGGCGCGCGTGCAGAAGCAGGGATAGGCCAGCCCCATCGCCTTGAGCCGATCGAGCGCGGCGACATAGAGCGCGAGCCGCCGCGACTGGCGGACCACCGGCCCGTCCCAGGCGAGGCCAAGCCAGTCGAGATCGGTCATTATGCCGTCGACATGCGCCTCTCGCGAGCGGCCGGGATCGATATCCTCGATGCGGAGCAGGAACGATCCGCCGCCAGCGCGGGCGAGATCATGCGCCGCGAGCGCGGAGAAGGCGTGGCCGAGGTGCAGGGGCCCCGTCGGGCTGGGGGCAAAACGGGTGACGGGCTTCACAAATATGAAGCCGGCTCTTGACGGCGAGTCGTGGGCCATGTTGTCATGTCGGCGTCACGTTCCTGAGCCAAAGGACGGCCTGAGCCAAAGGACGGGGCGAAAGGGGTCGGACTTCTATGTACCATCCAGACCTTCTCCGCCATCCGGACAGTTGTCCGACGCTGGTGCTGAACGCGGATTACACGCCGCTCAGCTATTATCCCCTGAGCCTCTGGCCCTGGCAGACCGCCATCAAGGCGGTCTTTTTGGATCGGGTGGACATTGTTTCGAGCTATGAGCGCGAAGTGCACAGCCCGTCGGCTTCGATGCGCATTCCTTCGGTCATCGCGCTCAAGCAGTTCGTCAAGCCTTCGCAATATCCGGCTTTCACGCGCTTCAACCTGTTCCTGCGCGATCGTTTCCAGTGCCAATATTGCGGCACGCACAAGGAACTGACCTTCGATCATGTCATCCCCCGCGCCTATGGCGGGCGGACGACCTGGGAAAATGTCGCCACCGCCTGCGCGCCGTGCAACCTCAAGAAGGGCGGACGGACCCCGCGCGAGGCGGCGATGAAGCTGCATGTCTCGCCAATCCGCCCGACGAGCTGGCAATTGCAGGAGCATGGCCGGGCCTTCCCGCCCAACTATCTGCACGAAAGCTGGCGCGACTGGCTCTATTGGGACGTCGAACTGCTCGCCTGATCGTTGACCGGGGCGGTTTTGCGTTGCAGCATCCTCCAATGGCCGCTGCACCCCCGATCACGCAAAATCCCGACATCCGCTTTCTGGGCAGGCTTCTGGGCGACGTCATTCGCCAGGTCGGCGGCGAGACTTTGTTCAAGCGCACCGAATATATCAGGTCGACGTCGGTCGACCGGCATCGCGGCATATCGGGCGCCGATGCGATCGACCCGGGGCTCGATGCGCTGACGCTGGACGACACGCTGAGCTTCGTGCGCGGCTTCATGCTTTTTTCGATGCTGGCCAACCTGGCCGAGGACCGGCAGGGAATCGCCGCCGATCCGGGCGCGGACTTTGTGAGCGCGCTCAACCGGCTGGGCGAGAAGGATATCGATCATCAGGCGGTGACGACATTGCTCGACGCCGCGCTGATCGTCCCCGTGCTGACCGCGCACCCGACCGAAGTCCGGCGCAAAAGCATGATCGACCATCGCAACCGCATCGCCGAGCTGATGGCGCTGCGCGACGGCGGCGCGCTGGAGACGCCCGACGGCGACCGGATCGAGGATGCGATCCTGCGCCAGATCGCCCTGCTGTGGGAAACGCGCCCGCTGCGCCGCGAACGCCTGTATGTCGCCGACGAGGTGGAAACGGCGCTCGCCTATCTGCGCGACGTGTTCCTGCCCGTGCTGCCGGCGCTTTATGCCCGCTGGGAACGCGCGCTGGGACAACGGCCGGCCAGTTTCCTGAAGCCGGGAAGCTGGATCGGCGGCGACCGCGACGGCAACCCCTTCGTCGTCGCCGATTCGCTGCGCCTTGCGCTGTCGCGGTCGGCGAGCGCGGTGATCGAACATTATCTCGATCAGATCCATGCGCTGGGCGCCGAACTGTCGATCTCGACCGAGCTGGCCGAAGCGACGCCCGAGGTGCTCGCGCTGGCCGAGGCGAGCGGCGACGAGGCCGCAAGCCGCGCCGACGAGCCCTATCGCCGGGCGCTTTCGGGCATCTATGCGCGCCTGGCGGCGACCTATGAAGGGCTGATCGGGCGCGCGCCGCCGCGCCCCTCGCGACTGGCCGGCGCGCCTTATGCCGGGCCGGATGCGCTGCGCGCCGATCTGGCGGCGGTCGCCCGCGCGCTGACCGGGCCGCTGGCGAGCGGCGGCGCGCTGGGCCGGCTGATCCGCGCGGTCGAGACGTTCGGCTTCCACCTCGCGACGCTCGACATGCGCCAGAACAGCGCGGTGCACGAGCGCGTCGTCGGCGAATTGCTGAAAGCGGCCGGCGTCGAGGCCGATTACGCCGCGCTGGACGAGGAAGCGCGCGTCGCGCTGCTGCGGCGCGAACTGGCGTCTCCGCGCCCCTTGACCAGCCCCTATGCCGCCTATTCGGACGAAACGGCGAGCGAACTCGCCATTGTCCGCGCCGCAGCCGAAGCGCACGGCCGTTACGGGGCGGCGTGCATCACCAACTATATCGTATCGATGGCGCAGTCGGTTTCCGATCTGCTCGAAGTCAACATCATGCTCAAGGAAGCGGGACTCTATCAGCCCGGCGATCCGCCGCACGCCGCGATCATGGCGGTGCCGCTGTTCGAGACCATCTCCGACCTCGAAGCGGCGCCCGCGATCATGCGCGCCTATTTCGCGCTGCCCGAGATCGCCATGATCGTGACGACGCGCGGCCATCAGGAAGTGATGATCGGCTATTCGGACAGTAACAAGGATGGCGGCTATCTGACCTCCACCTGGTCGCTGCACGAGGCGAGCAAGGCGCTGGCCCCGGTGTTCGCCGAGGCCGGCGCAGTAATGCAACTGTTTCACGGGCGCGGCGGCGCGGTGGGGCGCGGCGGCGGATCGTCTTTCGCCGCGATCCGCAGCCAGCCGACGGGCACCGTCAACGGCCGCATCCGCATCACCGAGCAAGGCGAAGTGATCGCCGCCAAATATGGCACGCGCGAAAGCGCGATGACCAATCTGGAAGCGATCGCGTCGGCGACCCTGCTCGCTTCGCTGGAGCCGGAAGCGCTGACTTCCGCCGACGCGACGCGCTTCAACGAGGCCATGGCGTCAGTTTCGGGCGATGCGTTCCGCGCCTATCGCGGGCTTGTCTATGAAACAGAGGGATTCCGTTCCTTCTTCCGCCAGATGACCCCGATCGCCGAGATCGCGACGCTCAAGATCGGATCGCGCCCCGCGAGCCGCAAGAAATCGGATGCGATCGAGGATCTGCGCGCCATCCCGTGGGTGTTCAGTTGGGCGCAGGCGCGCGTGATGCTGCCGGGCTGGTACGGTGTGGGCGATGCGCTTTCCGGGTTCGGCGACCAGGGGCTGATGCGCGAGATGGCGGCGGGATGGCCCTTCTTCCGATCGGCGCTCGCCAACATGGAGATGGTGCTCGCCAAGTCCGACATGCGGATTGCGGCGCATTATGCCACGCTGGTCGAGGACAAGGCGCTGGGCGAGGCGATCTTCGGGCGGATCAGGGACGGCTGGCAGCGCACGCACGACATGCTGCTGTCGATCACGCGCCAGACGCGACTGCTGGAAAAGAGCCCTGCGCTCGAAACCTCGATCAGGCTGCGCCTGCCTTATATCGAGCCGCTCAACCTGCTGCAGGTCGAACTGCTCAAGCGCCACCGGGCAGGCGAGGACGATCCGCGCGTGGCCGAAGGCATCCAGCTCTCGATCAACGCCGTCGCGACCGCGCTGCGGAACAGCGGGTAGCATTTGCCCGCTCACGCGGGTGCGGCACCGGCCCACTCCCCCGCCCGGCCTCCCACTGAGCATATCCTGGATGGGAGGCCGGGCGGGGGAGTGGGCCGGTGCCGCCGACTTAACGCGGAAACCAGTGCGCGCGGACGAAATAGGCGGTGATTGCGATCGAGATCGCGCTGCACACCCCGACCACGCCCCAGAAAGCCCAGGGTTCCTGCGCGAAGGGTATGCCCTGGACGTTCATGCCGAGCAGCCCGGTGAGGAAAGTCAGCGGCAGGAAAACGAGCGCGACGACTGAAATGAGCAAGGCGCGCGTTTCCAGCACCTCGGCGCGCAGATCGGTCAATTGCTCGTGCATCAGCGCAGCGCGCTCGCGAACATTTTCCAGTTCCTCGGCCATGCGCGCGAACCGATCCGCAGCTTCGACGAGATGGAGACGATCATGCTCGTCGAGCCAGTCGCACTGAAGCATGCCCAGCCGTTCGAGCGCCTGCCGCTGGGGCGCGACGAAGCGGCGGTAGCCGATCGCTTCCGACCGCGTGGCCGCAATCTCATGCCGGAGCGCGAGGTGGCGCGCCTCCTCAATCCCCAGTTCGCAATCGTCGAGCTGGTCGCCAAGCCCGGTGATGATCGGATCGAGCTGGTCGGTGACGGCGGTGGCGTAGGCGGTGACAAGATCGCCGGGATCGCTGATCTGCCCGGCCCGAACCTGTTCGGCCACGATCGGCGTCGCCTGCAGCGCATGGCGGCCGACCGAGATGGCGCGGCCGCGCTCGATCCAGATGCGGACGGAGGCCAGCGCATCCTCGATCGATTCGGGATCGATCGCCGGGCCGCGCAAATTGACGAGCGCGCCTGCGCCGATCGGGTCGCAGCGCGGGCGCGTTTCGGTCGCGGTCAGCGCGGAAACGACGATATCGGGGAGCTTCGCGACCTTGCCCAGCCAGGGAATCGTTTCGGCATTGCGCGCGCTCATGTGAATCCACACGAAACCGCCATTGCCACAGGCATCGAGCGCGGGACGCGCATCAACCTCGCTGACCTTGCCGTCCTTGACGATGAAAGCGAGGTTCATGGTGCAGCTTCCATACTGATGTCGAGCGAGAGCCCCGCCCCCGGATCGGCGGGCGCCGACAGGCAGGCGATGCGCGCGGCGTCGGCGCGGGCGCGATCGAGAATCGCCGCGGGCACGCCCGGCCGGTGATAGAGCCGGTCGGCGCTGCCAAGCAGCCGCGCCTGCCGCAGGGTGAGATCGTCAGGATCGGGCGAGGCAAGCGCCATGCGCACGACATCACCCGCTTCGCCGCCCTCGCCCGCCTTCGCATTGGCCAGCCAGGTCTCGACATCGCCTCGCCCGCCAAGAGGATCGAGCGGTCCGCCGGGATCGAGTGCGGCATCGATCGCGCGCCGCCGCTCCGCAGAATCGGGCCAATGCGCGCGAATCGCCGCGCGGGCCCCGCCCAGCCCGTCCGCCAGAGCGCCAAGGCTGGCGGGCAGCAGCGCTTCGAGCCGCTGGCGGAGCGCCTTGGCGAGTCCCGCCGACGCGCCGCCGGTTCCGATCGCGACGATCACCGGATCGCGATCGACGATGGCGGGCAAGGTGAAGTCGCACAGATCGGGGCGGTCGACGACGTTGACCAGAACGCCGCGCGCGCGCAGCCGATCCGCCACGGCCTCGACGCCATCCTCGCACGCCACGATCGCGAGGCCTGCCGCATCATCCTCGCCGACAATGGTCGCACCCGTGCGCTCGAGCAGGCGGCGCTTGGCCGCCGCCGCCGCTCCGTCGCCGATGAGGATCACCGGGCGGCCGCCGAGGCGGACGAAGATGGGCAGGCTGTACATCGCCGCCCTTGTCGCGCGCTGCGCGGCGCTTGCCAAGCGGGGGTTAGAGGCGGTTTGAGAACGGCGCCTGCCCGCCCCCGCAAAATGCGCAGCGCATTTTCAAACAGACTCTTAGAGCCAGTCGGGCAGGCGGTCCTGCGCGATAAGCGCTTCGATAGGCTGGCGTTCGCGCACCACTGCCCAGCGATCGCCGTCGACGAGCACTTCGGGCGTGAGGGCGCGCGAATTATAGGTGCTCGCCATCGTCGCGGCGTACGCGCCCGCGGTCATGAACGCGACGCGGTCACCCGCCCCCACGGCGTCCATATCGCGCGCCGTGGCGAAAGTGTCGCCGCTCTCGCAGACCGGGCCGACGACATTGGCGACGGCGCGCGCGCCCGATGGGCGCGTCGCACGGATATCGTGCCAGGCGTCATAAAGGCTGGGGCGGAGCAGATCGTTCATCGCCGCATCGACGATGATAAAGGGATGCGTCGCGCCGTCCTTCACGCGGATGACGGTGGAAAGCAGCGCGCCGGCGTTGCCGACGATCATCCGCCCGGGCTCGAAGATCAGCCGGACGTTCCAGCCCTGCGTCACGCGCGCCACCATCGCGCCATAGTCGGCCGGGGTCGGCGGCGGGGGCAGGCTGGGATCATAGGGCACGCCAAGCCCGCCGCCGAGATCGGCCGTGACGATATCATGCCCGCAGGCGCGCAGCCCTTCGATAAGCGCGCCCACGCGGCGGAACGCCGCCTCCAGCGGCGCGAGATCGGTCAATTGGCTGCCGATATGGACGGCGACGCCCTGAACGTGCAGCCCCGGCAGGCGCGCGGCGCGGGCATAGGCATCCTCGGCCGAGGCATAGGCAATGCCGAACTTGTTGTCCGACTTGCCCGTCGAGATCTTGGCGTGGGTGCCGGCATCGACATCGGGATTGATGCGATAGGCGACCGGGGCGATCATGCCCATGGCCGTCGCCACGGCCGAGAGCATCTCGGCCTCCTGCTCCGATTCGAGGTTGAACTGTCCGACGCCGATCGACAGCGCGAGGCGCATTTCGTCCGCCGTCTTGCCAACGCCCGAAAAGACCATCTTATCCGGCGCGATGCCGGCGGCCTGCGCGCGGAGAATCTCGCCGCCAGAGACGACGTCGGCGCCAAGCCCCTCGCGCGCCAGCGTCGCAAGCACCGCTCCGTTTGGATTGGCCTTGACCGCGAAAGCGATCAGCGGATCGCCGAGCCCGCCCAGCGCCTCGCGAAGCACGGCGACATGGCGCTTCAGCGTCGCGGTGGAATAGACATAAACGGGGGTGCCGACAGCGTCGGCGATCGCATCCATTGCGACGCCTTCGACGAACATCGCGCCGTCGTTAATCTCGAAATGATCCAAAACTCAGTTCCTCGGGGGCTGGTCGAAACGATCGTCGCCGCGCTCCTGCGACCGGCGGAGCAGCTCGTCGCTGCGGCGCGGCCGCGCCTGGCTGTCAGCCGCCATCATCTGGTCGGGCGTCAGCGCCGTGGTCGCGAAGGCCGGTTTGGGCGGCATGGCCTTGCCCTCGGTCGGCTTGAGCGTCTGGCGACCGCCGCAGCCGCCAAGCGCGACGGCAAGCGCGAGCGCGAGCGCGAGCGTGACGGCCCTGTTCATGCTTCCTCGCCCTCGCTTTCGCCGCCCATGCCGATCGCGACCTTCGCCTCAGCCACGCGCAGACGTACCTGATCGGGCGCGGTCCCGCCATGGCTGTTGCGCGCGGCGACCGAAGCGTCGACGCCGAGCACGGCATAGACCCGCTCGTCGATGCGCGGATCGATCGCCTGGAGCTTGTCGAGCGGCAGCTTGTCGAGCGCGACGCCCTCGGCCTCGGCCAGCTTCACGGCGGCGCCGGTGATGTGATGCGCCTCGCGGAAGGGGATATCCGCCTGGCGGACCAGCCAGTCGGCAAGATCGGTCGCGGTCGAGAAACCGGCTTCGGCCGCAGCGCGCATGCGATCGGTGCGGAAGCGGACCGTCTCGACCATGCCCGTCATCGCCGCGATCGAAAGGGCCAGCAGGTCGTGCGCCTCGAACACCGGCGGCTTATCGTCCTGCATATCCTTTGAATAAGCGAGCGGCAGCCCCTTCATCGTGATGACCAGCGACGTCATGGCGCCGGCGATCCGCCCGGCATGGCCGCGCACCAACTCGGCCGCGTCGGGATTGCGCTTTTGCGGCATGATCGAGCTGCCCGTCGAATAGGCGTCGGGCAGCGCGACGAAGCCGAAAGGCTGCGACGCCCACATCACGAACTCCTCCGCAAGGCGCGAGAGATGGATCGAACAGGTCGTCGCCGCCATCAGATAATCGAGCGCGAAATCACGATCGGAAACGGCGTCGAGGCTGTTGTCGGTCGGGCGATCGAAACCCAGCGCCTCCGCCGTCGCCTCGCGATCGATCGGAAAGCCGGTGCCCGCGAGCGCCGCGCTGCCCAGCGGACATTCGTTCATCCGGTCCCTGGCGTCCTCGAACCGGCTGCGGTCGCGGTGGATCATCTCGAAATAGGCCATGAGGTGATGGCCAAGCGTCACCGGCTGCGCCGCCTGCAGATGCGTGAAGCCCGGCATCACGCTGGCGACATGTTCCTCCGCGCGCGCGACCAGCGCACGCTGCAGACCCGCCAGCCCTTCGTCGACCGCGTCGATCGCATCGCGCACCCAGAGGCGGAAATCGGTCGCCACCTGATCGTTGCGCGAACGGGCCGTATGCAGCCGACCCGCCACCGGACCAATCAGCGCGGCAAGGCGCGATTCGACGTGCATGTGGATATCCTCGAGCGCGAGGTCCTCCGGCACGCCGCCGGCTTCATATTCGGCGGCGATCTGATCCAGACCCGCGGAAATGGCGATGGCATCGGCAGCCGAAACGATGCCCTGTTCGGCCAGCATCGCGACATGCGCCTGCGATCCCGCGATATCCTGTCGCCACAGCCGCTTGTCGAACGGGATCGATGCGTTAATCTCGCGCATCACCGATGCGGGCCCTTCGGCGAAGCGCCCGCCCCACATGCTGTTGGAGCCGTCCTTGCGCTCAGTCATTGCGCTCACCTTTGCCCTTGGCCTGATCGCGGGCTGCGATAGGCAAAGCAGCGAAGCCCCGCAACCCGCGCCGAACGCGAGCGCAGCGGAAACTGCGCCTCCCGCGCCCGCGCCCGCCGAGCAGGGCAAGGTCGACATCTCCAAAAGAGGGACGCCCGCGCCGATGCAGACCTTCATTGCGCCCGATGGCGGTAAGGTCACCCTCGCCGACTTTCGGGGCAAGCCGGCGCTCGTCAACCTGTGGGCGACGTGGTGCGTGCCCTGTATCAGGGAAATGCCGACGCTCGACGCGCTGGCCGCGCGTGAAGCCGGCAAGCTTCAGGTGCTGACGATCAGCCAGGACATGCAGGGGGCGGAGAAGGTCGGCCCCTATTTCGCCAAGGGCGGCTTCAAGGCGATCAAGCCCTATCTCGATCCCCGGAACGAGCTGGGCTTCCCCCTTTCGGGCGAAAGCGGATTGCCGACGACGATCCTTTACGACGCCGAGGGCAAGGAAGTGTGGCGCGTGGCCGGCGGGATGAACTGGACAGGCGAAAAGGCCGGGGCGCTGCTCAGGCAGGTCCCCGGCCTCTGACGCCAAGCCGTCAGCCGATCAGGCGAGGACGGCGGCCTTGCGGCGGGTGCGCATCGCGCCGCCCGCCAGGCCGAAACCGGCGATCAGCATCGCCCAGGTCGCCGGCTCCGGAACCGCGCTGGGGGTGACGCCCGAGACGCGGAAGTTGAGATCGCAGGTGCCCGTGCGCGTGCAGAAGGCATCGATCGGCGTCTGCGAATAGAGCTGGCCGCCGGCATAGGCGTCGCCCGACAGCGGCTGGCCGGTGTAGATGTTGAGATCGGGGCCAAAGGTCACCGCGTTGCGGAAGCTGCCCGTGGTGGTCAGCACGGCGGTATATTGATCGCCGATCGTCACGCCGAGATTGGCGAGCGCGATATCGAACCACACCGGCGTGCGCGAGTTGATGCTCGTCGGCAGCGTGAAGTTCTGCGTCGCCAGCACCGCGCCGGTCAGCCCCGCACCCGCGCGGATGGTCAGCGTGATCGGATCGTTGGTGCGATCGGGGTTGAGCGACTGGAACTGGAAGCCGATCGAGGTGAGCTGGCTGTCGATCGCAGTGAAGCTCTGACCAATCGGCTGGAAGTAAGTGATCGAGGCGCCGCGAACGCCCGAAACCGCTTCGATCGTGGCGGCGTGAGCGGCGACGGGAAGTGCGGCGGCGAGCAGCGCGGCAGTGAAAGCGAAACGACCCATGACAGTTAACACCCTGATTACCATTTCGGACGGGTGCGCTCATCGACCGCTTAAGTGACGAGATTAAGACAGTTTCAAGTCCACTGGAAGTCGACGGCCTCCCCGTCCCGGCATGGGACGGGGAGGCGCGGCGTCAATCGCGCAGCAGCTCGTTGATGCCGGTCTTGGCGCGCGTCTGCGCGTCGACGCGCTTGACGATGACGGCGCAGTAAAGCGACGGGCCGGGGGCGCCGTCGGGCAGCGGCTTGCCCGGCAGGCTGCCCGGAACCACGACGGCGTAGGGCGGCACGCGGCCGATGAACACCTCGCCCGTCGCGCGATCGATGATCTTGGTCGATGCGCCGAGAAAGACACCCATCGACAGCACCGCGCCTTCGCCGACGAGCACGCCCTCGGCGACTTCGGAGCGCGCGCCGATGAACGCGCCGTCCTCGATCACCACGGGGCCGGCCTGAAGCGGTTCGAGCACGCCGCCGATGCCGACGCCGCCGGAGATATGCACGTTGCGGCCGATCTGGGCGCAGCTACCGACGGTGGCCCAGCTATCGATCATCGTCCCTTCGCCGACATGGGCGCCGATATTGACGAAGCTGGGCATCAGCACCGCGCCCTTGCCGATGAAGGCGCCGCGGCGGACGATGCTGCCAGGCACGGCGCGGAAACCCGCGCTGCGGAAATCCTGTTCGCCCCACCCCGCGAATTTGGAGGGAACCTTGTCCCACCAGTGCGCGGCGCCGGGCGCGCCTGAAATCTCAGCCATGTCGTTGAGGCGGAACGACAGGAGCACGGCCTTCTTGAGCCACTGGTTGACCCGCCAGCCGCCTTCGCCATCGGGCTCGGCGACGCGGGCCGCGCCCGAATCGAGCAGGGCAAGCGCGCGGTCGACGGCGAGACGGACCTCGCCCTGCGTCGCGAAGCCGAGCTGCTCGCGATCGTCCCACGCCTGTTCGATGATTCCACTTAGGTTGTCGGTCATTTCACCCTTCCAGAAGCTGGTGGAGCCATTGGCCCACATCGGTCGTTTCGTAATCGATATAATCCGGGCTGGCGTCGTGATCGCCATATTCGGAGCCGTTATTGACCCACAGCGTCGTCATGCCGATCGCCTTTGCCGGGCGCAGGTTGCGCGCCATATCCTCGACGAAGATCGACTGGGCCGGATCGATCCCGAAGGATGACGCCATGACGGCGTAGGCGCGCGGATCGGGCTTGGGCAGATAGGCGCTGGCGTGGATGTCGTGGATCGCCTCGAAGCTTTCGGACAGGCCGAGGCGCGAAAGGACACGGCGCGCATAAGCGTCGTCGCCATTGGTGAAGATGAGCTTGCGCCCCGGCAGCCGCGCCACCGCTTCGACCAGCCGGCGATCCTCGGCGAGCGCATCCATCTCGATATCGTGCACATAATCGAGAAACTCATGCGGATCGACGCCATGGTGCGCCATCAGCCCGCTGAGCGTCGTGCCATGATCTAGATAATAGGCCTTCTGGACCCGCCGCGCCTCGTCCGGATCGACGCCCAGCAGCTTCTGGACATAGGCGCTCATGCGCACGTCGATCAGCCCGAACAGATCCGCCGACGCCGGATAGAGTATCCGTGATGATCAAGCTGGAGATTGCGTCCAGCATCGATCGGCTTTGAGCAGGGCGTTCGCGGTGACGACGAGCTTTCGCATGACGGCGGTG
>QFNN01000035.1 GCA_003240855.1 Sphingomonas sanxanigenens | reverse complement strand
GCGCGGGGTCGGCGGCATGCCGAAAGCGGGGTCGCGCTTCGGGGCCCCTTCTCGAACGGGGCCTGCGGGCCAGCCCCCCGCATGAGCGGGCGGCTGGCCGGACCGGTCACTTGGCGGCGGCGACGCGCGCGGGATGGAGGCTTGTGCCTGCGCGGCCGGCGCGCAGCGAGGTGAACCAGCTAATCGGATTATACCATTCCGAATCGCCGTCGAGCGAGAAGGTGATGAACTCGGCGCGGCCGCCCAGATTCTCCCAAGGCACCGGCCCGCCCAGCCCCTGATTGGCCAGCGGCACCCGGCTGTCCGCGCTGCGATCGCGATTGTCGCCCATCATGAATACATGGTTGGCGGGAACGACGAGCGGGGCGAAATTGTCCGTCGCGCCATTATCCTCGAGGTCGATCGTGTCGTAAGTGCGGCCGTTGGGCAGCGTCTCGCGCACGATCGGCAGGCGGCAATATTGCTTGCCGTCGGGCTGGGTGACGAGGCGGCCGGGAAACTCGATCTCGTTGCACGGCGCGTTGGTGTCGACCGGGATCATCGCGTCGGGCCGGCGTTCGCGCTTCACCGGCGCGCCGTTGATGATGAGCGCGCCGTTGCGCATCTCCAGCGTATCGCCCGGCAGGCCGATGACGCGCTTGATATAATCGGTTTTCTCACCCGGTGGGGAGACGATGGCGACATCGCCGCGCTCGGGCAGACGGCCGAACAGGCGGCCCTTGATCGGCGGCAGCAGATGGAAGGTCGGCGAGACGAACGACCAGCCATAGGGATATTTGGACACGACCAGGCGATCGCCCACCAGCAGCCCCGGCATCATCGATTCGGACGGGATGTAAAAGGGCTTGGCGATGAAGCTGTGGAAGGCGAGTACCGCCAGCAGCAGCCAGAACATGCCCTTGGCTTCCGACCACCAGTCGGTCTGCTTCTTCGGCTTCGCTTCCGCGCTCTTTGCGGCGGGGGCGGGTGTCGTCGTCTCGATCTTCGTCGAATCGCTCAAGCGATTCACTCCTTGCGCAAGGCCTCGATGATGACGAACGCCTGCGCCCAGGGATGATCGTCGGTCAAGGTCAGATGAATCCGGGCCTCATAGCCCGGCGGGATCAAGGATTCGAGACGTTCTTTCGCCCCGCCGGCCAGGGCGAGCGTCGGCGCGCCCGACGGCGCGTTGACCACCCCGATATCCTTCATGAAAACGCCGCGCTTGAAACCGGTGCCCACCGCCTTGGAAAAAGCCTCTTTGGCGGCGAAGCGCTTGGCGTAGGTGCCGGCGCGCGTAAACGGCCGGCGCGCGGCCTTGGCGCGCTCGACCTCGGTGAACACCCGTTCCTCGAAGCGCGCGCCGAAGCGGTCGAGCGAGTTCTGGATGCGCTCGATATTGCACAGGTCGGATCCCATGCCGACGATCATCGCGCCTCGCTCATCAGCGCCTTCATGCGCTTCACGCTCGCTTCCAGCCCGATGAAGATCGCCTCGCCGATCAGGAAATGGCCGATGTTGAGCTCGGCGAGCTGGGGGATGGCGGCGACGGGCACGACATTGTCGAACGTCAGGCCGTGGCCGGCATGAACCTCGATCCCGTTCTTGGCGGCGAGCGCCGCGGCGTCCGCCAGTCTGCGCAGTTCGATGGCCCGATCCTCGCCGTCCAGAAGCGCGTAGCGCCCGGTGTGCAGTTCTACCACCGGCGCGCCGAGGCGCAGCGCCGCTTCGATCTGGCGTGCATCGGGTTCGATGAACAGCGACACGCGCACGCCGGCTTCGCCCAGACGCGCGACGATCGGCGTCAGGTGCGCGAGCTGACCTGCGGCGTCGAGCCCGCCTTCGGTCGTCCGCTCTTCGCGCCGTTCGGGAACGATGCAGGCGGCGTGCGGCAAATGCCTGAGCGCGATCGCCAGCATCTCGTCGGTCGCCGCCATCTCGAGGTTGAGCGGCAGATCGATCCCGGCCGTCAGCCGGTGGATATCGCCATCGGTGATGTGACGCCGGTCCTCGCGCAGATGCGCGGTGATGCCGTCGGCCCCCGCCTTCGCCGCCAGCATCGCCGCCGCCACCGGATCCGGATGCGCGCCGCCGCGCGCGTTGCGGATCGTCGCGACATGATCGATGTTGACGCCCAGGCGGAGCGTCACGCCGCGCGGCTCCCCGGCTTCACCGCCGGGATCGCCGCCAGTTCGGGTGGCAGCGCATCGGCGGCGTAGGTCGGCACTTCGAGGCGGATGAGCGGGAAGAAAGGCACGCCCAGATCGGCCGTCCCGTTCGACCGGTCGACGAGCGATCCCGCCGCGATCACCTCGCCGCCCGCGCGCCCGATCGCCGCGATCGCCTCGCGCGAGCTGAGCCCGGTGGTGACGACATCCTCCATCATCAGCACCTTCGCGCCGGGGGCGAGGCGGAAGCCGCGCCGCAGCTCGAACACGCCCTCGGGCCGTTCGAGGAACAGCGCGTCGACGCCCAGCGCACGGCCCATCTCATGCCCGATGATGATCCCCCCCATGGCGGGCGAAACGACGACGTCGATCGCGTCGCGCAGGTCGGCGGGCAGCCTGGCGGCCAGCGCCTCGGCCAGCTTCGCGCCGCGTGCGGGGTTCATCAGCACGCGCGCGCATTGCAGATAGCGTGGGCTTCTGAGCCCCGACGACAGAATGAAATGCCCTTCGAGCAGCGCCTCCGCAGCCCTGAATTCCGCCAATATCTCGTCGTCGGTCATGCTTTCTCGTCCACCCTTCGGCCGGGTCGCCCTGATAGGGACCGCACCCGGCCCGCGCAATGGCCGGGAAAATGGGGCCAAGAGCTTGAGACGCTGGAAAGTGCCGCATATAACTCTCTTCTCTTAGGAGAAGAGAGAGGCTGAGGGCCGTGCGCCTTTGGGGAGGCGGCCAACCGGGGTATAAAAAAATATGACGAAGCTCACGTCGCTTCTGCTGGCCATCGGCATGTTCGCCACGCCGATCGCCGCATATGCTCAAACGCCGCCGCCGCCCGCACCGGTCGTCGCCACGCCGGCGCCCGCGCCTGCGGTCGCCGTTCCCGCACCCGCCGAGTCGCCCGCCGCCACGGCGGAGAAGGTCGCAGCGCCGGCCCCGCTGCTTCCCGTCGCGGGCGAAGGCATGCCGACGCCCGGCGCCATCCACCTGCAGGAGCAGGTGACGCCCAACGGACGCCAGGCCGAATGGATTCATGATTCGGTGCTGCTGCCGATCATCACCGTTATCTCGGCGCTGGTCCTCGCGCTGCTGATCTGGGTGATCGTCCGCTATCGCCGCGCCGCCAACCCGGTCGCCTCGCGCACCTCGCACAACACGGTGATCGAAGTGGTCTGGACGCTGTTGCCGGTGCTGATCCTGCTGTTCATCGCCGTGCCGTCGATCAGCCTGCTCGCCGCGCAGTTCAAGCCCGCGCCGAAAAATGCGCTGACGATCAAGGCGATCGGCAACCAGTGGTACTGGACCTACGAATATCCCGACAATGGCGGGTTCGAGATCGTATCGAACATGCTGAAGGAACCGAAGGACGCGGCGAAGGGCGAGCGCGCCCGCACCGACGCCGACGGCCCCGCGCGCCTTGCCGTCGACAACCGCATCGTCATGCCGGTGGGCGTGCCGATCAAGCTGATCGTCACCTCTAACGACGTGATCCATAGCTGGGCGATCCCCGCCTTCTGGACCAAGATGGACGCGGTTCCCGGCAGGCTCAACGAAGTGAGCTTCACGATCGAGAAGCCCGGCCTCTATTTCGGCCAATGTTCCGAACTGTGCGGCGCCCGCCACGGCTTCATGCCGATCGCGGTCGAGGCGGTCAGCCCGGCGCGGTTCGCACAGTGGGTCCGCTCGAAGGGCGGCTCGATGCCCGGCGACAAGCCGGCCGGGGCCGCCGCCGCCACGGAGGCAGCACCCGCCGCCCCCGCCACCAATCAGGCCGCTCCGGCCGCCGCTTCGGGTAACTGAGCCATGACCGATATCGCAGCCACGCCCAGCGCCTTCCAGGCGCACGACGCGCACCATCATCATGACGCGGACCACAAGCCGGGCTTCTTCGCCCGCTGGTTCATGTCGACCAACCACAAGGATATCGGCACGCTCTACCTCATCTTCGCGATCTTCGCGGGGATTGTCGGCGGGGCGATTTCCGGCCTGATGCGCATGGAGCTGATGCACCCGGGCATCCAGTATCTGCAGACCTGGGCGACGCTCCACAATGCGGTGGTCGGCGGCCCGGCCGCCAGCATGGACGAGGCCTATCATCTGTGGAACGTGCTGATCACCGCGCACGGCCTGATCATGGTGTTCTTCATGGTCATGCCCGCGATGATCGGCGGCTTCGGCAACTGGTTCGTGCCGATCATGATCGGCGCGCCCGACATGGCTTTCCCGCGGATGAACAATATCAGCTTCTGGCTGCTCATCCCGGCCTTCACGCTGCTGCTCGGCTCCAGCTTCTTCCCCGGCGGCACCGGCCTGGGCGCGGGCACGGGGTGGACGGTCTATGCGCCGCTTTCCACCAGCGGATCGGCAGGCCCGGCGGTCGACATGGCGATTCTGTCGCTCCATCTCGCAGGCGTCAGCTCGATCCTGGGCGCGATCAACTTCATCACCACCATCTTCAACATGCGCGCGCCGGGCATGACGCTGCACAAGATGCCGCTGTTCGTCTGGTCGGTGCTCGTCACCGCCTTCCTGCTGCTGCTCGCGCTGCCGGTGCTCGCCGCGGCGATCACCATGCTGCTCACCGACCGCAATTTCGGCACGACCTTCTATGATCCGTCGGGCGGCGGCGATCCGGTGCTCTACCAGCACCTCTTCTGGTTCTTCGGCCACCCCGAAGTGTACATCATGATCCTGCCTGGCTTCGGCATCGTCAGCCAGATCGTGTCGACTTTCTCGAAAAAGCCGGTGTTCGGCTATCTCGGCATGGCCTACGCCATGGTCGCGATCGGCGTGGTCGGCTTCGTCGTGTGGGCGCACCACATGTTCACGACGGGCATGAGCGTCGACGTGAAGATGTATTTCACCGCAGCGACGATGGTGATCGCGGTGCCGACGGGCATCAAGATCTTCTCATGGATCGCGACGATGTGGGGCGGCAGCCTGAGCTTCAAGACGCCGATGGTCTGGGCGCTGGGCTTCATCTTCATGTTCACCGTGGGCGGCGTCACCGGCGTCGTGCTCGCGAACGGCGGCATCGACGATTATATGCACGACACCTATTATGTCGTCGCGCACTTCCACTATGTGCTGTCGCTGGGCGCGGTTTTCTCGCTCTTCGCCGGCTTCTACTACTGGTTCCCGAAAATGTCGGGGAAGATGTACAACGAGTTTCTCGGCCAACTGCACTTCTGGGTATTCTTCGTCGGCGTGAACCTGCTCTTCTTCCCCATGCACTTCCTGGGGCTGCAGGGCATGCCGCGACGCTACCCCGACTACACGCCGGCCTATGAGCATTGGAACACGGTCGCGACGACCGGCTACATGATCATGGCGGCCGGCATGGGCATCTTCTTCATCAACCTGATCCTGTCGCTGGCGGCAGGCAAGAAGGCGCCAGCCAATCCCTGGGGCGAGGGCGCGACGACGCTCGAATGGACGCTTTCGAGCCCGCCGCCCTACCACCAGTTTGAAACCCTGCCGAAGATCGACTGATCCGGCGTAACAGGAAATCCGCCCCGGGCCGCGCGCACGGGGCGGATTCGAGTTTTTTTGAATGACCGTTTCCGCGTTGCCCACGCCCAAACCCGCCCTGCCCGCCGACTGGCGCGATTTCCTTGCGCTCACCAAGCCGCGGGTGATGTCGCTCGTCGTCTTTACCGCGCTGTGCGGGCTGCTTGCCGCGCCCGGCCATATCCACCCGACTTTGGGCTTCACCGCCATCCTGTGTATCGCCGTGGGCGCCGGGGCGTCCGGCGCGCTCAATCAGTGGGTCGAGGCGGACCGGGACGGGCTGATGCGCCGCACGCGCAACCGCCCGCTGCCCGCCGGCCGCATGGAACGCCAGTCCGCGCTGCATTTCGGCGTCGGCCTGTCCTTCTTCTCGGTGCTGCTGATGGGGCTGGCGACCAACTGGCTCGCCGCCGCGATCCTCGCCGCATCGATCCTCTTCTACGTCGTCGTCTATACGATCTGGCTGAAACCGCGGACGCCGCAGAATATCGTCATCGGGGGCGCCGCGGGCGCTTTCCCGCCGCTGATCGGCTGGGCGGCGGTGACGGGCGACGTGACGATCCTGCCGGTGCTGCTCTTCGCGCTCATCTTCCTGTGGACGCCCCCGCATTTCTGGGCGCTCGCGCTGTTCGTCCGCTCAGACTACGCCGCCGCCGGCATCCCCATGATGCCCGTCGTCGCGGGCGAGCAGGCGACGCGACGCCAGATCCTGCTCTACAGCTTCATCATGGCGTCGGCGGCGATCCTGCCCTGGCCGCTGGGGCTGACCGGCGCGATCTATGGCTGGGCGGCGACCCTGCTCAGCATCGTCTTTATCCTGCTCTCGGTGCAGGTGTGGCGCTCGCGGGCCGGCGATCCGGCGGAAATGGCCGCCGAGAAGCGGCTGTTCAAATATTCGATAGCCTATCTCTTCCTCGTTTTCGCCGCGCTCGTCGCCGACAGGATGATCCTCGCATGACGACGCCCGATCCCGTCGATCCCGATCAGGTCCGCGCGCGCCAGCGATCGCGCGCGATCGTGATGGCGCTGATCCTCGGCGCGCTCGTCATCCTCTTCTACTGCATCGCCATTGCGAAGATGACGGCCAGGTGAGCGATCTCGCCGCCCGCAATCGCCGCAGCGCCCTTGCCGCCGCCGCGATTGCGCTGGCGATGCTCGGGCTCGGCTACGCCAGCGTCCCGCTTTACCGCATCTTCTGCCAGGTGACGGGCTATCAGGGGACGACGCAGCGCGCCGACGCAGCGGCGCTGCCCAGGACGGCGACCACACGCATCGTCCGCGTCCGTTTCGACAGCAATGTCGCGCCGAACCTGCCCTGGAGCTTCCGGCCCGAGCGGGCGACCGACGATGTCGAGGTCGGTGCGCGCGATATGGCCTTCTTCATCGCGAAGAATAACTCCAACCGGCCGATCACCGGAACGGCCGCATTCAACGTATCGCCCGATACGGCGGGCCGATATTTCACCAAGATCCAGTGCTTCTGCTTCACCCAGCAGACTTTGCAGCCGGGTGAGGAAGTGCGGATGCCTGTCATCTTCTTCGTCGATCCCAAGATGCTGAAGGATCACGACGCTGACGACATTCAGGAAATCACGCTCAGCTACACTTTCTTCCCGGTGGACCCGGGGAAAAGCGGAAGCTAGAGTTTGAAAAAGGGATTGGAGAGGGGGTCTCGCGAAATGGCCGGCGCCAAGAACCACGACTATCATATTCTCGCACCCAGCCCATGGCCGCTCATGGGATCGCTTTCAGCGCTGATCCTCGCATCGGGCGGCATCATGTGGATGCATTCGGCGGCCTATGCGACGCCTGTTTTCTTCCTGGGCCTGCTGGGCGTGCTCGCCACCATGTGGATGTGGTGGGGCGACGTCATCAAGGAAGCGCATGCCGGCGATCACACGCCCGTCGTGTCGCTCCACCTGCGCTACGGGATGATCCTGTTCATCGCGTCGGAAGTGATGTTCTTCGTCGGCTGGTTCTGGGCGTGGTTCGATTTCGCGCTCTTCCCCTCCTCCGCCGAGGCGGTCGGCGGCGTGTGGCCGCCCAAGGGCGTCGAGGTGATCGATCCCTTCAAGTTCCCGCTGCTCAACACGCTGATCCTGCTCTGTTCGGGCACCACGGTCACCTGGGCGCACCACGCGCTGATCCATGGCGACCGCAGCGGGCTGAAGAAGGGCCTGTGGGCGACGATCCTGCTCGGCATGCTGTTCAGCAGCATCCAGGCCTATGAATATGTCCACGCCCCCTTCGCCTTCAAAGGACTGAACTATGGCGCAGCCTTCTTCATGGCGACGGGGTTCCACGGCTTCCACGTCATTGTCGGCACGATCTTCCTGATCGTCTGCCTCGTGCGCGCCTATCGCGGCGATTTCACCCCGCGCCAGCATTTCGGTTTCGAGGCCGCTGCCTGGTACTGGCATTTCGTCGACGTGGTCTGGCTGTTCCTGTTCATTTCCATCTATGTCTGGGGGGGCTGGGGCGCACCGGTCCACGCGGGCTGACCAGGCCCGCTTATCCTGCGCCCGATCTCGTCGGCGCGTCGCTTAAGGGACTTTGCCCCCGATGCGGCGCGCCGACGCTGTTCAGGGGACCGGTGAGCTTCGCCGAACGCTGCGCCGATTGCGGGCTCGATTTCGCGGGTTTCAACGTCGGCGACGGGCCGGCCGCCTTTCTGACGCTCATCATCGGCGCGCTCGTCGTCATCCTCGCGATCATGCTCGAGCTGGCGCTGCACCCGCCATTGTGGGTCCACGCGCTGATCTGGGTTCCGGTGACGCTGGCGCTGGTGCTGGGATCGCTGCGCGTCGCCAAGGCGGCGTTGCTCTTTTCCGAATATCGCAACCAGGCGCGCGAAGGGCGGATCGACTCCGAATGAAGCGCCCGCCGATCCTTGCGACGATCGTGGTGGCGCTGGCCGTCGCCGCGATGATCGGCCTCGGCCTGTGGCAACTGCTCGATCGGCTGCCGCAGAAGCAGGCCTATCTCGCCAGCCTCGCCGCCAATCCCGCAAAGCCCGCCACCGCCTTCCCGCGCTTTCCGGACGAGAGCCTGTTGTTCCGCAAGGCGGGCGGCTGGTGCCTCGAACCCGTCAGCTTCACGGCCGAAGGCGCGGGACGCGCCGGGTACCGCATCATCGCCGCCTGCCGCACGGGGGCGGAAGGGCCGGGGATGCTCGTCCAGCTCGGCGCCACGCCCGATCCCAACTTCAGGCCCAAATGGCCGGGCGGCAAGGTTTCCGGCTATATCGCGCACGCGCCCAGCCACCAGTCGCTGATTGCGTCGCTGCTGCGCCCCGCGCCCAGGGTGCTGATGCTCGTCGCCGACACCCCAGCGCCCGGACTTGCCGCCAACCCCGGCCCCGATCTGGGATCGATCCCCAACAACCATTTCGCCTATGCGATGCAATGGTTCCTCTTCGCCGTCGTCGCGATCGTCATCTACGCATTCGCCCTGCGCGCCCGCAGCCGCGCCGCGAGCGCCGGCACAGAGGCAGGCGGCACAGAGGCAGGCGGCACAGGGGTTGGCAGCGCAGGGGTTGGCAGCACAGGGGTTGGCAGGGGGCCGACGCAAGGCTAAGCTCGCCGGCCATGCGCTATATCAGCACCAGGGGGGAGGCGCCCGCACTCGATTTCGAGGCGGTGACGCTCACGGGGCTCGCGGCCGATGGCGGCCTTTACGTGCCCGAAAGCTGGCCGGGCTTCTCGGCCGACGAGATCGCGGCGATGGCCGGGCTGTCCTATGTCGAGACGGCGGTGCGCGTGATGACGCCCTTCGTCGGCGACGCGCTGACCGAGGATGAGCTGCGCGCGCTGTGCACGCAGGCCTATGGCCGCTTCGCGCATCGCGCGGTGACGCCGCTGGTCCAGCTCGACCACCGCCACTGGCTGCTGGAATTGTTCCACGGCCCCACGCTTGCCTTCAAGGATGTCGCGCTCCAGCTCCTCGGGCTTCTGTTCGAGCGCTTTCTGGCCGATCGCGACACGCATCTGACGATCGTCGGCGCGACCAGCGGCGACACCGGATCGGCGGCGATCGACGCGGTCGCCGGCCGCGCCAAGGTCGACATCTTCATGCTCCATCCCGCCGGGCGCATCTCCGACGTCCAGCGCCGGCAGATGACGACGGTGCTCGCGCCGAACGTCCATAATATCGCGATCGAAGGCAGCTTCGACGATGCGCAGGCGATGGTGAAGGCGATGTTCGCCGATCCCGCCTTTGCCGGCCGCTTCGCGCTTTCGGCGGTCAATTCGATCAACTGGGCGCGGTTGATGGCGCAGGTCGTCTATTATTTCTACGCCGCCGTCCGCCTTGGCGCGCCGCGCCGCGCCGTCGCCTTCTCGGTGCCGACGGGCAATTTCGGAGACGTTTTCGCGGGCTATGTCGCGGCGAAGATGGGGCTGCCGATCGCCCGGCTGATCGTCGCGACCAACGTCAACGACATCCTCCACCGTGCGCTTGCGCATGGCGACTATTCGGCCGGCGTCGTCACCCCCACCGCCACGCCGTCGATGGACATCCAGGTCAGCTCCAATTTCGAGCGGCTGCTCTTCGATCTCGGCGATCGCGACGGCGGCGCGCTGGCGGCGCAGATGCGCGGTTTCGAGGCGACGAAGGCGATGCGGCTGACCGACGGCCAGCTCGCCGGCGCCGCCCAGCTCTTCACCAGCGCGCGCATCGACGCCGACGACATGGCGCTCGCCATGCGCTGGGCCAGCGACGGCGCGGGCCAGTTGATCGATCCGCACAGCGCCGTCGGCCTCGCCGCCGCGCGCGCCGCCGATCTCGATCCCCGCATTCCGATCGTCACGCTGGCGACCGCGCACCCGGCCAAGTTCCGCGACGCCGCCGAACGCGCCACGGGCCACCGCCCCATGCTTCCCGCGCGCGTCGGCGATCTGTTCGCGCGCGAGGAGCGTTATACGACGCTGCCTGCGGACTATGCCGCCGTCACCGGCTTCATCGCCGAGCGTGCGACGCCCAGCGCCGGCTTCGGCCGCTGATGCAACTCCACACGCTGATCGGCGAACCCTGGGCCGATTACGGCCTCGTCGACAGCGGGCATGGGCGCAAGCTGGAGCGTTACGGCCGCTATCGCTTCGTGCGGCCCGAGCCGCAGGCGATGTGGGCGCCCGCCGGCGACGATTGGCAGGCCGATGCCGAGTTCGTTCCCGGCGCCGACGAGGATGGCGGCGGCCGCTGGCAGTTCGACAAGCCGGTGCCGCGCGAAGGCTGGCCGCTGACGTGGGACGATGTGCGCTTCCAGGCGAACTGCACCCCCTTCCGCCACCTCGGCTTCTTCCCGGACATGGCGCCGGTATGGGGCTGGATGCGCGAGCGCGTGGCGGGCATGGACGCGCCCGCCTTCATGAACCTGTTCGGCTATACGGGCGTCGGATCGCTGGCGATGGCGGCGAAGGGCGCGCAGGTCGTCCATGTCGACGCGTCGAAGAAATCGGTCGACGCCGCGCGCCGCAACGCCCAGCTTTCGGGCCTCGCCGATGCGCCGGTGCGCTGGATCGTCGACGACGCCGCCAAGTTCACCGCGCGTGAAGTGCGCCGCGAGCGCCGCTACGACGGCATATTGCTCGATCCGCCCAAATATGGCCGCGGCCCCGAAGGCGAGATCTGGAAGCTGGAGGAGAGCCTGCCCGGCCTGATCGCCGATTGCCGCCGCCTGCTCGACGCCGATTCGCGCTTCCTGTTCCTGACCGTCTATGCCGTCCGCATGTCGGCGCTGGCGATCGGCGAACTCGTCGCCCAGGCCTTCGCCGATCTGCCCGGACAGGTCGAGGCCGGCGAACTGGCCGTGCGCGAGGAAGCGCGCGGCCTGCTGCTGCCCACCGCGATCTTCGCGCGCTGGTCGCGCTAAGGGTATGGATGAGCGTTATTTTCAACAATTAGTTGAATTGTAGGATTCTCGACTCTACCTAGCAATTAATCGAACCCGCCAGGCCTCTGTCCGCAAGGATATGCACACTTGGCGGGTCTTTTATTTTCAGGCCCTCGCCGGCTATGAAATAGCATGTCCCGGCCGTTCACCAAGCCAGCTATGACCTTTGCGCAACAGATCGACCATCTGAGTGCGGAAGGGATGGTGTTCCCCGATGCAGATCGCGCTGAGCATTGGCTACGACACGTCAGCTATTATCGGCTGAGCGCCTACTGGTTGCCGTTTGAGCGCCCAAAAGGACACACAGGCTTTCGCTTTGCCGCCGGAACCAGTTTCGACACGATCATTGCCCTTTATGAATTCGATCGACGTCTAAGGTTGCTTGTTCTCGACGCGATCGAGCGCGTGGAAGTGGCGCTGCGCGGAAGCTGGGCATATGCGCTTGCGCACAATGGCGGACCGCACGGCTACCTCAGTGCCTCACTCTACGATGATCGCCGGATATTCCACGACAATCTGGCGCGGCTCGCGCGCGAGGTCGGCACGTCGCCTGAAACCTATATCGACCACTACCGCCGCAATTATGACGATCCCGCCATGCCGCCGGTTTGGATGGTCGCCGAAATGATGTCATTCGGCCAGCTTTCACGCTGGTATTCGTCGCTCGCCAGCCGATCGCTCAGGAACGAAATCGCAAAGCCGCTTGGCCTTCCCGAAGCGGTGCTCGTTCCGTTGCTCAAGCATCTGTCCACCGTGCGCAACAGTTGCGCTCATCATGCTCGCCTTTGGAATCGCGGTTTCCTGATCCGCATGAAATTGCCGATGAAACCGGCGTCTTTAGTCGCCACTTTACAGCCGCTTGCCGGTTCGGGGCCGGCGCTGCTTTATAATACGCTGGTGCTTGTCCGATACCTGCTGGCGCATGTTGATCCGTCATCATCCTGGCGACAGGAATTGACGGCATTGCTCGCGACGCATCCAACCAACGACCTCGCCGCCATGGGCTTCCCGACAGGCTGGGCTACGCGCCCTCTATGGCTGCAATGAAGAGCCGAAGCTCTACTCCCGCCCTGCCCGAATCGCCGCCCCGGCCACGAACGGCGCGGCCGCGAGCGTGAGTAGCGATATGGCCACCAGCAGCTTCACCGCGCCGCCGCCCGACGGATCGAGCATGCCCGCGCCGAAGATCAGGATCGGCACGGCTAGCGGCAGCATCAGCAGCCCGGCGAGCGCGCCCGCGCTGCGCAGTCCCCCGGTCAGCGCGGCGACCGCGACGCCAAGCGCCGCCAGCGCCGGGGTGCCGATCGCCAGCCCCGCCTCGACGCGCGCCAGCGCCGCGCCGTTCATGCCCATCAGCGCGCTGGCGGGGAGCGCGGCGAGCATCAGCGGCGGGCCGAAGCTCGTCCAGTGCGCGGCGATCTTCGCCAGCGCGACCAGCTCGTCGGGCACGCCGCGCACCGCGAGCTGATCGAGCACGCCGCCGGCGCGATCAGGTTCGATCAGCCGGTCGACCGGGAGCAGCGCGGCGAGCAGCGCCGCCACCCACAGCACGCCCCCGCCGATCCGCGCGAGCAGCGGCGCATCGGGGCCGACCGCGAAGGGGAAAAGCGTCGCGACGAGCAGGAAGAAAATGAGCGGCAGCATCACCCCGCCGCCGCGCCATGCCTCGGCGACATCGCGGCGGATGAGCGCGAGCAGGATCATGCAGCCGCCATCCCGACGCCGATCGCTGCGGCGCCCGGCATCGCGATCGGCATATGCGTCGCCGCCAGCACAAGTCCGCCGCCTGCCCGGTGCGCGACGACCGCCGACTCGAGCAACGCCAGTCCGTCGCCGTCAAGCCCGTTGCCCGGCTCATCGAGCAGCCAGATCGGCGCGCCCGATGCGATCACGCGGGCCAGCGCGGCGCGCTTGCGCTGACCGGTCGACAGGATTCTGACCGGCACGGGCGCCAGATGCGCAATGCCCATCGCCGCCATCGCCCCATCCAGCCGCGCCAGCGCGCCGTCGATCCCGGCCCAGAAATCCAGCGCGGCCGCTAGCGGCAGGCGCGCGTCGAGCGCCAGCGCCTCGTCGGCCAGCGCGACCGCTCCCTGCCGTGCAACTTCACCCCCGGCGGCGCGCAGCAGCCCGGCGGCAAGGCGCAGCAGGCTCGATTTGCCCGCGCCGTTGGGGCCGGTCACCAGCGCCGCATCGCCGGGGCCGAGCGCGAAGCTCATCGCGTCGAACAGGATGCGTCCGCCGCGCGCGCAGGCGACGCGATCGAACGCCAGCCGCGCTTCGCTCACCCGGCTGCATCCTCCAGCGCGTGCATGTCGTCGTCCGACAGGCCGAAATGATGCCCGACCTCATGCACGAGGACATGGCCGACCAGCGCTTCGAGGCCGACGCCCGTCTCGATCCATTCGTCGAGGAGCGGGCGGCGATAGAGGAAGATCATGTCGGGCAGCGCGCCGCTTTCCATCGACGATTTCTCGCCGAAGGGCCGGCCGCGATAAAGGCCGGTAAGCGCGAAGGGATCGTCGATCCCCATTTCGTCCAGCACCTCGTCCTCGGCGAAATCCTGCACGCGGATCACGACGTCGCTCAGATGCTGGCGGAACTCGGTGGGCAGGCGGTTGAGCGCCGCGATCGCCAGCGCCTCGATCGCCGCCGCGTCGGGCGCCAGCGTCGCCGGAGATTGACCTTCGATGCTCATCCCCCGACAGTGGCGCAAATGAAGATGGGAAGGAAGGCGGGATGATCGAGCCGTTGAGCGACGAGGATCGGGCGGAGGCGCTCGATCGGCTCGACGAGTGGGATTATGACGACGGCCGCGATGCGATCATGCGCCGTTTCGTGTTCGACGATTTCTCCGCCGCTTTCGCTTTCATGACGCGCGTCGCGCTGCTCGCCGAGAAGGCGGATCATCATCCCGAATGGTCGAACGTGTGGAACCGCGTGGACATCCTCCTCACCACGCATGACGCCGGCGGGCTTTCGGCGCGCGACGTGGCGATGGCGCGCGCGATTGACGCTTTGCTTTAGCATTTTCCCGCCTATCGGCGAAAAATGCCAACTATCGGCGTCTATTCATCCGATATTCACGCGCCTGAATCGGTTTTTCCGCGGTTTTCCGGCCAAAAGGCGAATTGGCACGCTCTCTGCAATCTCCCTGGCATCCCCGCCGGACGCTCCGACGGGTCACTGAAAGCCAAGGAGATTTACAATGTTCTCGTTCGATATCGCCAAGCTGCAGAACCTGGCCGCCTCGGCCGCCGCCGCCCTGCTCGTCGCCGCCGTGATGGTCTCGGCCGCCGTTGGTCCGGCGTCGCCGCTCGTCATCTGAGCGACGACCCGATCTTCCACCGACAACCTAGGGGACATGTTGAAATGCCTGCTCGCTACGCCCTCGACAAGAGCAACGCCAAGTGGATGGGCGTCTGCTCGGGAATCGCCCGCTCAACCAATGCCGACGTCACGCTGATCCGCGTCGCGCTGACTCTGCTGACGCTGTTCGCGCTCGGCCCCGTCGCGATCGTCGCCTATCTGATCGTCGGCCTGATCGCGGACGCCGCCTGATCGACTCTGGACGCCGGGAACAGGAAGGATAAGGTCGCGGCCCTCGCCCCAGGACAGAGGATCGCCCGATGAAGCCCTTCCCCCTCGCAATCGCCGCTGCCGCCCTGCTGGCCACCGCGCCCGCCGGGGCGGCGCTGGCCCCCGGCGCAAAGGCGCCCGATTTCTCGACCCAGGCGGCCCTCGCCGGCAAGCCCTTCGCCTTCAGCCTGGCGCAGGCGCTGAAGAAGGGCCCGGTGGTGCTCTATTTCTTCCCGGCCGCCTTCACCCCCGGCTGCACCGCCGAAGCGCATGACTTCGCCGAGGCCACGGCCGAGTTCGCCAAATATGGCGCGACGGTGATCGGCCTCACCGCCGGCAATATCGAGCGCATCGCCGAGTTCTCGTCGGTCGAATGTCGCGACAAGTTTGCGGTCGGGGCCGCCAGCCCCGCCGTCATCATGGATTATGACGTGGTGTTGCCGCAGAAGGCCGGCCTTACCAACCGCACATCCTATGTCATCGCACCCGGCGGCAAGGTGATCTTCGCCTATTCGGCGATGAACCCGGTCGGTCATGTTACCGGCACGATGGAGGCGGTGAAGAAGTGGGCCACCACGCACAAGAAGGGCTGACGCGCCCCGCCGAAACGCGCTAGGCGATCATGGGATGACCGATACGGATCGCCTGATCGCCGCCGCGCGCCGCCCCGAGGATGTGGACGCGGCGCTGCGTCCCCGAGCGCTCGACGAATTTGTCGGCCAGGCGGCGGCGCGTGAGAATCTGCGCATCTTCATTTCCGCCGCCCGCGCGCGCGGCGATGCGCTCGACCATGTCCTCTTCTTCGGCCCGCCGGGGCTGGGCAAGACCACGCTGGCGCAGATCATCGCGCGCGAGATGGGCGTCGGCTTCCGCGCGACTTCGGGGCCGGTGATCGCCAAGTCGGGCGATCTCGCAGCGCTTCTCACCAATCTCGAGGACGGCGACGTACTGTTCATCGACGAGATTCACCGGCTCGCCCCTGCCGTCGAGGAAGTGCTCTATCCCGCGATGGAGGACCGCGCGCTCGATCTGATGATTGGCGAAGGCCCGTCGGCACGATCGGTGCGGATCGACCTGCCACGCTTCACCCTTGTCGGCGCGACGACGCGACAGGGGCTGCTCACCACGCCGCTGCGCGACCGCTTCGGCATTCCCGTACGGCTCAATTTCTACACGGTCGATGAACTGCAGCGGGTGGTGGCGCGCGCCGCCGGTCTGCTCGGCCTGTCCATCGCCGAGGATGGCGCGCGCGAGATCGCCCGTCGCGCGCGCGGCACCCCACGCATCGCAGGCCGTCTGCTCCGCCGCGTCCGCGACTTCGCCGATGTGGCGGGAGCCGCAACAGTCGACGCCGGGATCGCGGACAAGGCGCTCAACCGGCTGGAAGTCGACGCCCTCGGCCTCGACGCGATGGACCGCCGCTATCTCCTGATGATCGCCGACATTTACAAGGGTGGACCGGTGGGCGTGGAAACGCTCGCCGCCGGGCTCAGCGAACCGCGCGACACGATCGAGGAAGTGATCGAACCCTATCTGATCCAGCTCGGCCTCGTCGCCCGCACCGCGCGCGGCCGGTGCCTCAACGGCCGCGCCTGGACGCATCTCGGCCTGACGCCTCCGGCAGGCGGCGGGCCGCAGGATTTCTTACCTTTCGAGGGTTGAGCCGCCTGCCATAATCGTTAATGAAACCGGCCATGGACCAGGCCGACGATCCCCATCCGCCTGCCGGTCGCTTCGTGGGCGCCGAGCATCACTTTCCGGTGCGCGTCTATTTCGAGGACACCGATCTTTCAGGCGTGGTCTATCACGCCAATTATCTGCGCTACATGGAACGCGCGCGATCAGACATGCTGCGCGTCGCTGGCATCGATCAGCGTGGAACCTTCGACCGGGGTGAAGGCGTTTACGCGGTCGCCGATATCGGCATCCGTTATCTGCGCCCCGCCCGGCTTGACGACGCGCTGGTCGTGGTCAGCCGCCTGAAGGAGTTTCGCGCCGCGACCTGCCTCATTCATCAGACAGTCAGGCGGGGTCGTGAAATCCTGACCGAGGCCGATGTCCTCGCGGCCTTCCTCACCCCATCCGGACGGCCGAAACGCCAGCCGCCCGAATGGATTGCGATATTTGAACGTCTCACCCCGGAGGGAAACTAGCCCGCGATGGACTTTTTCGTGAACAGCGACGCCGCCACGCTCTCGCCGATCGGCCTGTTCCTGCAGGCGGACTGGGTGGTGAAAGCCGTCATGCTCGGCCTGCTGGGCGCGAGCATCTGGAGCTGGGCGATCATCCTCGGCTTCGGTTCGGGGCTGAGCAGGACGGCGCGCCGTTCCGCGCAGTTCGAGGATGATTTCTGGAAAGCGCCCGACATCGATCGCTTCCACGACGCGCATGGCCGCGTCGACCTGCCGGTGGCGCGCGTGCTCGATGCCGGCGTGCGCGAATGGCGGCGCTCGACGGCGGGCAAGAAAGTGGACCGCAGCGGAACGCGCGAACGCCTTCACATCGTGATGGCCAGCGCGATCGGCGCGGAGATCGACAAGCTTTCAGGTCGCCTGACCGTGCTCGCGACGATCGGCAGCGTCGCGCCCTTCATCGGCCTGTTCGGCACCGTGTGGGGCATCATGCGCGCGTTCACCGGCATCGCGGCAGAGAAGAACTCAAGCATCGCCGTCGTCGCGCCCGGCATTGCCGAGGCGCTGTTCGCCACCGCGATCGGCCTGTTCGCCGCCATCCCCGCCGTCATCGCCTATAATCGCTTCAGCCATGCGCTCGACCGCCTCGAAGCGCGGCTTGGCCGCTTCGCCGACGCCTTCCACGCGACGCTGTCGCGCGAGCTCGACGCGGAGGCCTGAGCCGTGGCGATGAACATCGGCGGACGCCGCCATGGAGGCCGCCGCGCGCCGATGGCGGAGATCAACGTCACGCCACTGGTCGACGTGATGCTGGTGCTGCTGATCATTTTCATGGTCACCGCGCCGCTGCTCACCGCCGGCGTCGAGGTAAAGCTGCCTGAAAGCCGCGCCGGCGCGATCGATCAGGACCAGAAGCCGGTGATGATCTCGCTCGACAGCAAGGGGCAGACCTTCATCGGCGACGACGCCGTCAGCGACGATGCGCTCCCTGCGCGCCTTGAGCAGATCGCCTCGGGCGGCAAGGACGGTCCGCCGCAGGTCTTTCTGCGCGCCGATACCGCGCTCGGTTACGGCCAGGTGATGCGCGTGATGGGCGAGCTCAACCGCGCGGGGCTGAACCGCATCGCGCTGGTCAGCAGCGCGACCGAGAAGAAATGATCAGCCGGGCCGAAAAGACCGGGCTTGGCGTCGCCCTTGCCGGGCACGTCATCCTTTTTGGCCTGCTGTCGATGGGCTTTCTCGCCCCGCCCAATCCGCTCAAGCTCAAGAGCGACCCTGTCGAGGTCCAGTTCGTCGACGAAGTCGGGCTGAAATCGGCCTTCCCGAAACCGGCGACCGAGGAACCGGCGCAGAGCGTCGCGCCCGAAATCGGCAAGCCCGCCGACAGCGCGCCGCCCGAGCCGCAGCCAATCGAGCCAGTCCCCGCGCCGCCCGCGCCCAAACCGGCGCCGGCGCCGAGCCCCGACATCAAGAAAGTCGCGCCGACCTCCGAGAAGCCGGCGCCCGCCAAACCGGCGCCGAAGCCGGCGCCGACCAAGGCGCCGACAAAATCGGCAGGCAGCGAAGCAGCCGCCAAGCCCGAGCGGCCGCGCGGATCGCTGCTCGGCGCCGATTTCCGCAAGGGACTGACCGCCACGGCCCGCGCGCAGGCCAAGGGCCAGACGCCGCGCGCCGCGACCGTGGGGCAGCAGGCGCTCTCCAGCCTCGGCGCCGCGATCGCGCGGCAGATCCGGCCTTGCTATGATCTCGGCCCGCTGGGCGGCACATCGGCGATGGATATCGTCGTCAAGCTGCGCCTCCAGCCCGATCGCTCGGGGCTGGTGACGCGCGACCGTCTCCAGATCGTCGGCTTCACCGGGGTCAACGGATCGAACAGCATGTATCAGGCGCGCATGGCCGAGGTCGCGCGCAACGCCGTGCTCAATCCACGCTGCTCGCCGCTTCAACTGCCTGCCGAGCTTTACGAAGGCGGCTGGCAGGATATCGTCATCAACTTCATTCCGCGGCAGCTTAGCTGATGCGGGGATCAGAACGGGAGAGGCCAAAAATGAAACGGGTGATGGCCGTAGCCGCCTGGGGCTTGCTGGGACTGGGATCGCTTGCGCTGGGATCGCCCGCGCGCGCGCAGATCGAGGTCGACGTGACCGGCGGCATATCGTCGCCCATGCCGATCGCCATCCCGCCGATGCCGACCCCCGCGCCGCAGCCGACTGCGGCGGGCGCGACGGACGCGCTGGGCCGGCAGGTCGCCGAAGTGGTGACTGCGGACCTGAAAGGCAGCGGGCTGTTCAAGCCGCTCGAGCCCGCGCAGCTCAAGCCCGTGGGTTTCGATCAGGTGACCGCCCCCGATTTCCCCTTCTGGGTGCAGACGGGCGCGCAGGCGCTGGTCCAGGGCTTCGTCCGCGCCAATGGCGACGGCACGCTGACCGTCGGCTGCTATCTCTACGACGTATTCGCCAAGACCGAGCTGACGCGGCAGGGCTTTGTCGTCCAGCCGCAATATTGGCGACGCGCCGCGCATAAATGCGCCGACAGCATCTATACGCGGCTGACGGGCGAAGGCCCCTATTTCGACAGCCGCGTCGTCTATGTCTCCGAAACCGGCCCCAAGAACCGGCGCGTCAAGCGGCTGGCGATCATGGATCAGGACGGCGCGAACCACCGTTTTCTGACCAACGGGCAGAATATCGTCCTGACCCCGCGCTTTTCGCCCAATGAACAGAGCGTCGTCTATATGAGCTATGCCGGCAACCAGCCGCGCATCTACACCTATGACGTCGGCAGCGGTCGCCAGCGCCTCGTCGTCCAGAGCAACAGCACGACCTTTGCGCCGCGCTTCTCGCCCGACGGACGCTGGATCATCTTTTCGATGACGGTCAACGGCAACACCGACATCTATCGCGTGGGTTCCACCGGCGGCGCGCCCCAGCGCCTGACCACCTCGCCCGGCATCGACACGGGCGGCAGCTATTCGCCCGACGGCAGCCGGATCGTCTTTGAAAGTGATCGTTCGGGCGGACAGCAGCTTTACGTGATGAACGCCGACGGATCGAACCAGCAGCGCATCAGCTTCGGCAGCGGGCGCTATGGCACGCCCGTGTGGAGCCCCAAGGGCGACCTTATCGCCTATACCAAGATCGGCGGCGGCTTCCGCATCGGCGTGATGGCGCCCGATGGTTCGGGCGAGAAACTGCTGACCAACGCCTGGCAGGACGAAGGCCCGACATGGTCGCCCAACGGCCGCGTGCTGATGTTCTTCCGCACGGCGCAAGGTTCCGGCCGCACCAGCCTCTGGTCGGTCGATCTGACCGGCGTCAATGAACGCCGTATCCCAACCCCCCTCGACGGATCCGATCCCGCGTGGGGACCGTTACTGCCCTGAAACTTTTTGGCCATGGGCGCATTACGGCCCAGGAGGAGAAGAAAACATGCTGAAAATGACCCCTACCCGCCTGTTGATCGCCGCCTCGCTGATCGCCGTCGCCGGCTGCGCCAAGAAGCCCCCGAAGGAGCTTCCGCCCGCCCCGCCGACGGAAACGGCGCCTGCGCCCGACACCAACACCGCACCGCCGCCGGGACCGGTGCAGAGCACGATCGTTCCGGGATCGAAGGAGGATTTCCTCCAGAAGGTCCAGTCCGACACCGTCCATTTCGCGACCGACAGCTCCGACGTCGACGCCGAGAACAAGGCGATCCTCGACAGCCAGGCGCGCTGGCTGAGCCAATATGCCAATGTCCGCATCACCATCGAGGGTCATTGCGACGAGCGCGGCACGCGCGAATATAACCTCGCGCTCGGCGAGCGTCGCGCCAATGCGGCGAAGGACTATCTGGTCGCCGCCGGCGTCTCGCCCTCGCGGATCAACGTGATCAGCTATGGCAAGGAACGCCCGATCGCGCTGGGTTCGGACGAAGGCGCCTGGGCGCAGAACCGCCGCGCCGTGACGGTTGTCATCGGCTGACTTTGAGGCCATGAGAGTGGCATAGGCCAACAGGCCAGGTCGCAGACGGGAAGCCGGGACGAACCCCGGCCCCATCGCATCTGGAGGGCCTATGTCACTCAACTTCTCTGCCAGATTGGGTGCGGCGCTGACCGTGCCCGCCATGCTTCTTCTCGCCGGCCCGGCCGCGCGATCTGCGCCTGCCGCACCCGCCTCCGCCGGCCCCAAGGCGCGCTATGTGATGGATGCGACCACCATGTCAGGGTTACCCGGCATGGGGGGCGGCAAGCCCGACAGCGGCGCAATGATGCGGATGATGATGGGCGGCGGCGGCGCGAACAGCGTGACGCACAGCCTGTTCCTCCGCCTCGGCTCCACGCTTGCGCCCAGCACGGGTACGCCCGCCGCCGATCACCTGCCCGATCCCGCGCTGCGCATGGGCGACGCGCTGCCGCTCGTCACGCCGGTGCGCACCCCCGGATCGGAGCCCGACAATTTCGAGCGCCCCAGGGGCCGGCTGCTGATCTTCTGGGGATGCGGCGCACATGCCGGCCCGGGCCAACCTGTCGTCATCGATTTCGCGAAGGTCGCCGCCGGCCAGATCCCGCCGGGCCTGTTCAGCGCGCACGCGCCGATCGAGCGCATCGTCACGCTCGCCAATTCGCGCACCTATGGCGAATGGCCCAACGGCCGCACCGCGAAGCAGGCGCCGCCCGGCGCGTCGCTGATCGGGCTGCAGCGCGTCGAGGGCAATTACAGCCCGCCGATGAAGTTCACGACGACGCAGGATTTCATGCCCGGGCTGCGCACGCGATCGGCGGATACGGCGGACGGCGCGACCGATGTGAACTGGGGCGCGATTGCGGGGGCTACAGGCTATTACGCCAATGTCATCGGCGCGCAGGAGACGCGTGGCGGCGGCGGCGACATCGTCTGGTGGTCATCGTCCGCCACGCGCGAATTCGGCGGCGGGCTGAACGATTTCCTCAGCCCCGCGACCGTTCGCCGCCTGGTGACCGACAAGGTCGTGATGCCGCCGACGCAGACGAGCTGCACCATCCCCGCCGAGGTCAAGCAGGCGGCCGGCGAATCGATGATCGGCATGCTCAACGCCTTCGGCCCCGAGGAAAGCTTCGCCTTCCCGCCGCGCCCCGCCGATCCCAAGATCGCGTGGCGGCCCGAATGGACCGCGCTTGTCCGCCATCGTTCGACCACGACCTTCTTCTTCGGCGAGATGGCCGCCGCGATGAACGGCATGGGCGACGAAAGCGCCAGGGACGACTCTGACTCGCCGCGCCCCCGGCAAAAACCCAGGAACAAGGCGTGCAAGCCGAGCCTGGGCGGCGCGCTGAGCGGAATGCTGGGCGGCAAGGCTTGCCAGGAGCAATGACGTATCGTCACGCTGGCGCCTGTAGGGAATGGCGGAAAACCGCCATTCCTGTCGCTGGAAGTTGACAAAGTTGAGAGGCTGGAGCGTTTCTCTCAACTTCGGAGTTCGGGCGATGTCAAAGAGCGAAGTCGTGCGTTCTGAACGTCAGCCTAGCAGCGCCATGCGCGTGTAGGACAGCGTTTCGACGATCAGCCCAGCGCCTCGTCCAGCAGGCGGGCGAGGCGCAGGCCGCCTTTCAGCACCTGCCGGCGGACGATCGGAATCTCCGCCTCGATCTGCTGGTTGCCGAGCATCACCTGCGTCGGCGGGGCCGCGCAGGCATCGGGCGCGACGGGCGCATAGACGTGATCGCGCGCGGCTTCCCAGCTTTCGCGCGACCAGTCGGCGACGCTTCCCGCCGCCAATCGCCTGCGTTCGGCGCGCGAGACGCCCGCGAGCAGGCCGGATACGCCGGCGGGCGGCGTGGTGATCGCGCGTTCGGCCAGATAGCCATCCCAGATCATGTGCAGATTGATTCGCCCGCTGGCGATGCCATAGGCGGCGGCGACCTTGTTGCCGCCCAGATCATGATCGTCGCCGGCGTGGAGCGGCTGGTGCAGATCGCCGACGAAGTGAATGAGGAAGAGCAGCGCGGTGAGGCGCTCGACACGAGGCAGGCGGCGGTCCCTGAGCAGCTTCACGTCGCGATCGATCTGCGCCGACACGCAATTGCCGTCGCGGCAGGCGATCGTGAGATCGAAGGGCTTGCAGACCTCGACATTCTGATAATGCCAGGCGCTCGCATAGGCGAAGCGCGGCCCCAGCTTCTTGATGCAGTCGGCCCATGTGCTTGCTTCTCCGATCGTGTCGACCGGGCATTGCGGGGTATCGAGCAGCGCGCCGTCGCGGAGCAGGCCGAACACGGCGCGCCGCGTTTCCGGCTTCACATCGGCGAGCGCGATGCGCGCGACGGTGGCGTGCGGATAATCCCACCAGGCGACGGCGGGCGAGGCGCCGAATATGGCGCAGAACGCAAGGACAAGCGGCAACAGGCGCACGGGAACAGCCCCTCCGTCTATTCGTCGCCGAAAATGGCGATGCGGCGCCTGCCCCCGCCCGACGCCATCGCGCGATACATGCCCGGCGTATTGAAACGCCAGCCCCCTTCGCCTTCCTTGTCGACGACGATCACGCCGCCGGAGCCGCCCATCGCGCCAAGCTCCGCGATCACGGCGTCGCCGGCGCCGAGCATCGTTTCACCGAGCATCCGCTTGCGCGCGGCGATTTCGTGCGCGACGCCGATGCGGATGAAAAACTCCCCCGCCCCCGTGGCGGAGACCGCGCCGGCGCGGTCGTCCGCATAGGTGCCTGCGCCGATCAGCGGCGAATCGCCGATCCGGCCCCAGCGCTTGCCGGTGACGCCTCCGGTCGAAGTGGCGGCGGCGACATGGCCGGCGACGTCGCGCGCGACCGCGCCGACCGTTCCATATTTCATGTCGATGTCGAAGTGATCGCCGCCGCGCGCGCGCATCGCTTCAAGCTGGCGGCGGCGCTCGGGAATCTCGAACCATTCGGGCTCGACCTGATCCAGCCCCTGTTCGCGCGCGAAGGCGTCGGCGCCTGCGCCGCCGAGCAGGACATGCGGGCTGGCGCCCAGCACCTGCCGCGCGAGGCTGACCGGATGGCGCGTGCGCGTGACGCCGGCGACGGCTCCGGCCGCGCGATCGCGCCCGTCCATGATCGCGGCGTCGAGCTCGACCGCGCCGTCATAGGTCAGCGCCGCGCCGCGCCCGGCGTTGAAATGAGGATCATCCTCAAGCAGGCGAACGGCGGCCTCGACCGCGTCGATGGCGCTGCCGCCCGCCGCGAGAATCGCCGCCCCCGCATCGACCGCCGCGCCAAGCCCGGCGCGCGCGCCCGCCTCCGCCGCGGGATCCAGCGTTTCGCGCGTGATGACCCCGGCGCCGCCGTGGATCAGGATCGTCCAGTCACTGCTGCTCATGCGCGCGCCATAGAGCAAGTCAGGCAAGAGCGGAACCGCAGGCGTCGGTCCCCTCCCGATACGCGCGGCGCTTCAGGCCGCGATCGGAAAACGCAGCAGCCGATCCGCGAGCGGCACCAGCGCCTCCGCACGCGCGCCCACCGCGCGGGCGATCTCGGGATGACCGGCGTCGAGCCCGCCGGTAAGCGCGCCGAACGCCGGCAGGATCAGCTTGGCCGGGGTCGCGACGAAGCAGCGCCGCGCGACGCTGCGGCCGCGATGATTGATGCGCAGCTTGGGGTGGAAATGCCCCGACAGCTCGGGCCGCGCCTCGCCCGGCTCGGCCTCGTGGCGCAGCACCAGGCCATCGACCACGGCCTCGACCATGATCTCGCCGCCGCAATCGTCGGCGAGCGCCGAGTCGTGATTCCCGGTGATCCACACGAAGCGCAGCCGCGCCGTCAACCGGCCCAGCAGATCGCGCGCCAGATCGGGCAGGCGCGCACTGCCGCCCGAATCGTGGAAGCTGTCGCCGAGACACCAGATCTCGCGCGCATCGGTAGCCGCCGCCAGCGCTTCGAGATCGGCGAGCGTCGCAATCGAATCATAGGGCGGCAGCATCTGCCCGAAGCGCGCAAACCAGCTCGCCTTTTCGAGATGCAGATCGGCGACGAGCAAGGCGCGGCGCGCGGGCCAGTAAAGCGCACCCTGCGGCAGCGCGGCCAGATCATGCCCTGCGAACGAAAAGGGAACCATGTGCCGGGATTAGCGCGAAGCCGATGCCCGGCGCAATCGTGCGGATCAACATAGCGCCCCTCAGTTCGCCTTGCGTCGCAATTGTTCAAAGGTCGCGTTACCGATCGGATAATCGGCCCATGCGCCGAAATCGAAGTGCCACCATTCCTCGGGATAGACGGCAAAGCCGTTGCTCTCCATCGCCGCGCGCAGCACCTCACGCAGCCAGCGCTCATGATCGGTGCCGCCGACATAGTTGGAGTAGGAGCGATCGGAGAACTCGTCGTAGCGCCCGGTCATCTCCACCGCCTTACCCGTCGCCAGCGCGTAAAGCGTCAGATCGACCGCCGCGCCACGATTATGGCGCGATCCCTGCGACGGATCGGCGACGAACTGATGGCGATCGGGCGGCGTCGCATCCCAGAAGATCCTGGTGACGTACCAGGGGCGGTAGGCGTCGTGGATCAGCAGGCCATAGCCGCGGGCGTGGAGCGCGGCGCTCGCCCTGGCGACGGACTCCGCCGCCGGCTTCTGCATGAAGGCGCCGGAGCTTTCATAGACAGGGACGCCAAGGAAATTGGTGTCCATCGCATAGCGTATCTCGAGCTTGATCGAGGGATCGAGCGCGTTGAGCGCGACGAGATCCGACTTGCGCGGCTTGGGCGCCTCGGCCGGCGGGCTGGCGGCCAGCGCCGCCTTGCGCAGCGTGCTGATGTCGCCATTGACGCCCTGCCGGACGAGGGCCTGTGCCTCCGCCCCGAAATCGCGGCGCGGCCAGACGATGCCGTTGAACGAAACGGCCGTGGCCCGGCCACTCGCATCGCGCTGGAAATGAAGGCTTTCGAGCGGATAGAGACCACGGTCCCTGGGGAAGGCGTAATCATCCGCATCGACGCGATCGAGCGGACGATAATCGACCCATTCGATGCGGATGAAAGGCCGGCCGTCGCGCTCGTAGATGCGCAGAACATTGTGCGGCCAGCCATATTCGCCGACAAGCGCGGCGAAATCGGGCGCGGGCAGCGGCGGTTCCGCCTGCACGGCGCGCGCGTAGCGGACGCCGGCAAGATCAATCCAGCTACCGTCGGGCGCGAAAGCGATGCGATCGTCGAGCGTCTGGACGTCCTCGATCAGATATTTGTCGCCCTGCTTGCGGACCATGCCCGCAATCTCGGGGCCGTCGACCGCCAGTTGCGCCTGATAGATACGCGCGCCAACGCTGGCCTTGCCATTGCTGTACCAACCCGAAAGCCGCTTCGCTTCGTCTCCGGTAACGGGCGCACTGCGCGCATAGGCCGGGAGCGCCACACCGCCGCGCGCCGCCGCCCAGGCCTTCAGCGCATAACGGGCCAGCTTGCCGGCGGTGACACCCGAATCGACGGTGCTGAACACGACCACGCCGATGCCGGCATCGGGGAGCAGCCTCAGCTCCGTTGAGAAACCATATACCGCGCCCGAATGGCCGACCATGCGCTGACCGTCGAGATCGGTGACGATGAAGCCGAGACCGAAGCTGCGCGGGCCGTTATTGGTCGG
>QFNN01000034.1 GCA_003240855.1 Sphingomonas sanxanigenens | reverse complement strand
CGTTACGACCAGATTATGGACGTGATGCTGCCGACCCTGCGCGCCGAACGCCGCGCCACTTACTCGCCGGTGCTGCCCGTCAGCCCCAAAAGCGGGATCGTGCTGCAGGTGCCCGTGGAGGTCGTCGACGCCGAGGCGGGGCTGATCCGCTTCGAGGATGAAGGCGAGATGATCACCCAGTCGGCGCTGTCGGGTCTCGCCAAGCTGCAATGGAAGGTCGACTGGGCGATGCGCTGGGTCGCGCTCGACGTCGATTATGAGATGGCGGGCAAGGATCTGATCGATTCGGTCACTCAGTCGGGCAAGATCGCGCGCGTGCTCGGCGGCCGCCCGCCCGAGGGCTTCAATTACGAGATGTTCCTCGACGAAAAGGGCGAGAAGATCTCCAAGTCCAAGGGCAACGGCCTCAGCCTCGAACAGTGGCTGACCTACGGCCCCGAAGAGAGCCTGGCCTTCTTCGCCTATCGCGAGCCCAAGAAGGCCAAGCAGCTCCACATGGGCGTCATCCCGCGCGCGGTCGACGAATATTGGCAGTTCCGCGCCAACTGGCCGAACCAGCCGATCGAACAGCAACTGGGCAATCCCGTCCACCACATCCACGAAGGCAAGGTGCCTTCGGAGCCGATGCCGGTCACCTTCGGGCTGCTGCTCAACCTTGTCGGCGTGATGGGGGCGGACGCCACCGCCGATCAGGTCTGGGGCTATCTCGGCAACTATGTCGCCGACGCCAGCGCGGACAAATATCCGGCGCTCGACAAGCTGATCGGGCTGGCGCTTGCCTATAACCGCGATTTCGTCGCGCCCACGCTCAAGCGCCGCAAGCCCGAAGGCGTCGAGATCGCGGCGCTCGAACGCCTCGATCGCGAGCTGGCCGCGCTTCCCGAAGGCGCAAGCGCCGAGGAACTGCAGAATATCGTTTACGCCATCGGCAATGAAGGCGGGTTCGATCAACTCCGCGACTGGTTCAAGGCGCTTTACGAAACTTTGCTCGGCTCCTCGCAGGGGCCGCGCATGGGCAGCTTCATCGCGCTTTACGGCATCGCCAATACCCGCCGGCTGATCGCGGAGGCGCTGGGTGCGATCTAGCCATGTCATCGCCGCTTCACTGATCGCTTGCGTCAGCGCCGCCCCGGCGCAGGCGCTCTCCCCGCGCGAAACGCTGATCGCCGCAGCCTTCGACGCGCGCGACAAGGCCAGCGCCATCGATCTGATCCAGCGCGCCTATAATGGCGCGACGGCGGTGCTCGCGCGCGACCCGCGCGATCGCGATGCGCAGATCATCCAGGTGATGGCGGCGGGCTACGCCGCCAAGCTCAACCGTAACCGCCGCGGCGCGCTCGCCGCACGCGCGCAGATCGAAAAGCTGGTGCTGGCCTATCCGCGCGACGCCGAGTCGCAGATCGTGCTCGCCGGCTGGCATCTCGACGCCATCGCGGATCTTGGCGGCCTTATCGCGCGCGCGGCGGTGGGCGCCAGCCGCGACACCGGCCTCGAAGCGCTCGACCGCGCCGTTGCGCTCGATTCGCGCCGCGCCGCGCCGCCCGCGATCGCCGCGCTGATGCGTATCCGGCTCAACCCGAAAGACATTGCGCGCGCGCGCCATCTCGCCGAGGTCGCGATGAAGGCGGAGACGCCGACCCTGCTCGACATCGTGCTTCAGAAGCGCGTGGCGCTGATCCTGCAACCGCTCCGCGCGGGCGACGGCCGCAAGGCGCAAGCGCTTGCCGAAACGCTGCTGCCGTTCGGCCGCCTGCAAGGTTGAGCTGCGCCGGCGACCGGCCAGGCTCCGGCCCATGGACAAGCGCAGCGAGCGGCTTCGGCTTTTCCGCACCCGGCCTCACGGATGAAAGGCTGGTCACGCGTCTGTGCGCCCGCCGCCGTCATTGCGAGCTTAGCGAAGCAATCCAGTCAGTGTTCGACATCCACCCCGATTGCTTCGCTGCGCTCGCAATGACGCGTCCGCAGCTTCAACGACAGATTATCACCCCCGCGCCGGGGCGAAGCTCAACGCCACGCCGTTGATGCAGTGGCGCTTGCCGGTCGGCTTGGGGCCGTCGTCGAATATATGGCCGAGATGACCGCCGCATCGGATGCAGTGCGCCTCGGTGCGATCCATGCCCAGCGTCGTGTCGCGCCGCGTGCCGACCGCGCCGGGGATCGCGGCCCAGAAGCTCGGCCAGCCCGTGCCGCTGTCGAACTTGGTCTTTGAGGGGTAAACGGGCAGCGCGCAGCCCGCGCACAGGAAATTGCCCGCGCGATGCTCGTTCAGCAGCGGGCTGGTGAAGGGCCGTTCGGTCCCTTCCTCGCGCAATATGTGGAAAGCTGCGGGGTTCAGCCGCGCGCGCCACTGCGCCGGCGTCAGGTCGAAGCGCTTGTCGGTCGCCTTCGACGCCGCGTCGGAACTGTCGGACATGCAGCCGGCGACGGCCGCCGCCGCTATGCCGCCAAGAAGAGTGCGCCTGTCGATCATGCCAGTCCTTTCGCCGCCCCTCACGCTGATACGTGGCGCGGCGGCGAAAGGTTTCAAGCGGGGCTGGCGCCGCCCTTGCGGACGCAAATCAAATCAATAGCGGCTCAGCTCCACCGGCAGCTTGCGATAGCCGTTGACGAAGCAGGCCGAGACGCGGACGGGCTCTTCAAGCACGTTAACGCGCAGGCGGCGCCTGGCCAGTTCCTCCAGCAGGATCTGGATCTGCAACTCCGCCAGCCGCGCGCCGACGCAACGGTGAATGCCATAGCCGAAGGCGAGATGGCGACGCGCATTGTGCCGGTCGACGATCAGCTTGTCGGCATTCTCGAACACGCTTTCGTCGCGATTGCCCGAAATATACCAGAGCGCCAGCTTGTCGCCCGCGCGGATTTTCTGCCCTTCCAGTTCGGTGTCGACCAGCGCGTTGCGGCGCATATGCGCCAGCGGAGTCTGCCAGCGGATGATCTCGCTCACCGCATTGGGGATCAGTTCGGGATTGGCTTCCAGCTTCGCGCGCTCATCGGGAAATTTGTCGAGCGCATAGATGCCGCCGGTCATCGAATTGCGCGTCGTGTCGTTGCCGCCGACGATTAGCAGGATGAGATTGCCGATGAACTCGCCATCGTCCATGTGGCTCATCGCCTCGCTGTGGATCATCATCGAGATGAGATCGGGCGTTGGCGGCTGACCGATCTTGGCGTCCCACAATCTTTTGAAATAGCTGGCGCACTCGAACATGTGCCCCAGCCGCTCCTGCCGCGTCTCGGGGCTGTGGACCAGTTCGATATCGCCCGCCCAGTCGGACCAGAAGGTCAGCTTGCGGCGATCCTCCCACGGAAAGTCGAAAAGCAGCGCCAGCATCTGCGTGGTCAGCTCGATGGAGACGCGATCGACCCAGTCGAACCGCTCGCCGACGGGAAGCGCGTCGAGAATCTCGGCGGTGCGGCGGCGAATATCGCCCGACATGCGGACCATCTCGCTCGGCGTGAAGGCGGGGGCGACGGTGCGGCGCTGCTCGGTGTGCTTGGGCCGGTCGCGCGCGATGAACATCGGCATCTGGTAATCGTCGGCGATGCGGTCGGCGAGGGTGATGCCGCCGGCTTCGGACGAATAGATTTCAGGCAGCGACTCGACATGGACGATCGGCTTGTAGGTCGTCACCGACCAATAGGGGCCGAACGCCGAATCCTCGCAATAATAGACCGGCGATTCGTGGCGCAGCCGGCGGAACGGCTCCTGCCACCGATGCTCGCGATAAAGGTCTGCGCGACTGACATCGAGCGGATCGACGCCGCCGGCGGGCCGGGCATGAGTGGGTATGGGTGCGTCTTGCGCAAGCGTCGCCATCGACAGAGCCTCTCTCCTGCGGCCGCCTTTTGGCGGTCCTGACACTGTCTAGACTGACATTGCTTACAAGAATGTCAATCTCCGGCGGGCGCTGCTTCCGCCCGGCCCGCCCGGACATGCCCGCCCCCGCCTGACTTGAGCACGCCGCGCCTGAAGAGGCGCGCGCCGATCGCGATGCTCAGCGCCACCCACAGCAATTGCCAGGCGATGGCGATCAGGTGAGGCGCAAGCCCCGGCTCCGCCATCGCGCGCGCGGCCATGGCGAAGGGCGAGCTGAATGGCACGATCCGCGCCACCGTGGCGATCATGCTGCCGGGGTCGCCCGCCGCCGCCGATGCGAGGCCGAACATGCCGACCTGAAAGAAAGTGATGGGCAGCGACAGCATCTGGATCTCGCGCATCGTCCCTGCCTGCGCGCCCACGCCGAGGAATACGGCCCCAAGCAGAAGGAAAGCGAGCGTGAAATAGATCAGGAACAGCAGCGCGAAGGCAGGCGCGCCGACCGCGGGGGTCGCCTCGCGCAACAGGTCGACGCCGCCCGGAAGATGCGCCAGCCCCACCCCCGCGATCGTCGCCCAGAAAGCGATGAACAGCATGGCGACGCCGAACATGCCGACGAGCTTGCCCAGGAACACCGATTCGAGCGGCACGGCGGCGGCGAGGATCTCGATCACCTTGTTGCCCTTTTCCTCGGCGAGCATGCCGACTGACTGGCCGGCGAGCAGCAGGGTGAGGAAGAACATCGCGAACACCGCGCCAAAGCCCGACGACTGGCGCCCGCGCGGCGAGACGCTGCGGTCCCGATAATCGATGATTCGGGGCGCAGCGGCGGGCGCCCGGGCCGTGCGGGCCAACGCCGCCAGATAGGCTCCGGCGCGCTCCTCCCCCGTGCGGCGCATGATGACCGGCCTGTCCAGCGTGCCGCCAAGCCCGCCGAGCAGTTCGGGGCCGCCGTCGCGCAGGATCGCCCGAAGCTGGGTCTCCGCGTCGCCGGTTGGCGGATGGATCGTCAGCAGCGGCGGCGCATCCTGCCCGCTGAGGGCGGGGCGGAGCAGGCCGTCGGCCTGCTTCGCGCGCACCGCCTCGCCCGCGTTCAGTACGATGGCGACATGGGCGCGCGCAGCGCCGCCCTCGGCCATGTGCGCCGCGCCCAGCCCGCCGATGGTCGCGAAGCCGATCATCAGCAGCGGCCCGAACAGGAAGAGCAGGAAAGTGGGCGTGAACACGATGGCGGTGAAATCGCGCCGCGCGATGACAAGGCTCTGCTTCAGGAAGCGGATCATGCCGCCGCTCCGTTGACCACGGCGACGAAGGCGTCGTGCAATCCCGGCCGCTCGATCGAAAGCCCCGCCACGCCGTGCCCCTGTTCGATCAGACGCAGCAGCAGCGCCTCGACTCCCTCGGGCGGCATGACGAACTCGAAACCGTCGCCGACGGGCGCAGCGTCGGCGGGCAGCAGCGCGCGCACCGCCGCGCCGCCCTCGCGCGGGACGAAATAGGCGCGCATCGGCAGCAACGCGCGCGCTTCGTCGACCGTGCCTTCAAAGCGCACCTTGCCGCCGGCGATGATCGCCACCCGGTCGCACAGCCGCTGGGCGTGCGCCATGACGTGCGTCGAGAAAAGGATGGTCGCGCCGCGGTCGCGCTCGGCGCGGATCAGCGCTTCCAGCCGCTCCTGGTTGACCGGATCGAGACCGGAAAAAGGCTCGTCGAGCACCAGCAGGTCGGGCCGGTGAACCATCGCGCCGAGGAGCTGGACGAACTGCGCCATGCCCTTGGACAACCGCCTGATCTTCTGCTCGGTCGCATGGCCCAGCCCCGCCGCCTCGAGCATCTCGATCGCGCGTGCGCGCCCGGTTTTCCAGTCGAGCCCGCGCAGCGCGCCCATGAAGGCGATCGCCTCGCGCGCTTTCATAGAGGGATAGAGTCCGCGCTCCTCGGGCAGATAGCCGATGCGCGGCGCGGCGGCGCGCGGACGGGCGTGGCCCAGCACCAGCCTCGCGCCTTCGTCAGGGTCGATGATGCCCAGCATCATGCGCAGCGTCGTCGTCTTGCCCGCGCCATTGGGGCCGAGCACGCCATAGATCATGCCTTTGGGGACGGCGAGATCGACATGGTCGACCGCGATGCGTTCGCCGAAACGCTTGACGAGCGCGGTGGCCGATAGCGCCAGTTGGTCGTTCACGCCTGCCAGTCCCCGTCGCGCAACACTGTCCCCCACCCCTCGCGGGTGGTAGCGGTGCCATGTGCACAGTGACAAGGCGGCTCTTAAAAAGGCGTTGAAGGCGGAGGCGGAACGATTGGGTTTCGTCGCCTGCGGCGTCGCGCGCGCCGCGCGCCGCTGGCTTCCCGGCGATCGGCTGATGACGTGGATCGGCGAAGGGATGCACGGGCAGATGACGTGGATGGAGGATCGCGCGGAACAGCGCGCCGCCCCCGCCGCATTGTGGCCGGAAGCACGTTCGGTGATCGCGCTGGGGATGAGCTACGCGCCCGCCGAAGATCCGATGCGCCTAGCCGCCGAGCCCCAAATCGGCCGCATCTCGGTCTATGCGCAGGGCGGCGACTATCATGACGTGGTCAAGCGCAACCTCAAGGCGCTGGCCCGCTGGCTGGTCGCAGAAGCGGGCGGCGACGTGAAGGTTTTCGTCGATACCGCGCCGGTGATGGAAAAGCCCGTCAGCCAGCTCGCCGGGCTCGGCTGGCAGGGCAAGCACAGCAATCTCGTCAGCCGCGATCATGGTAGCTGGCTGTTCCTCGGCGCGATCATGACGACGCAGGAGATCGCGCCCGACGATGTGGCGGAGGATCGCTGCGGATCGTGCGACGCCTGCCGGCAGGCCTGCCCGACCGACGCCTTCCCCGCCCCCTACCGGCTGGATGCCCGGCGCTGCATCTCCTATCTCACGATCGAGCATAAGGGGCCGATCCCGCACGAATATCGCGCCGCGATCGGCAACCACATCTATGGCTGCGACGATTGCCTCGCCGCCTGCCCGTGGAACAAGTTCGCCGCATCCGCCGCCGCGAACAAGGCCTTCGCCCCGCGCGCCGAGCTGGCCGCGCCCGATCTCGCCGATCTGCTCGCGCTCGACGACCCCGGCTTCCGCCGCGTGTTCGCCGGATCGCCGATCAAGCGCATCGGGCGCGACCGGATGGTGCGCAACTGCCTGATCGCCGCCGGCAACAGCGGTGACGATGCGCTCGTAAAAAGCGTTGAACGGCTGCTGGACGATCCCGCACCGGCGGTGCGCGGCGCGGCGGTCTGGGCGCTCGCCCGCCTCGACCCGCAGGGGTGGCCCAAAGCGCGCGACCGCCATTTGCCCGACGAGAGCGATCCTGACGTTCGCGCCGAATGGCTCCTCTGACTATTTCCCGCCCTGCCGCCGCACAAGCGCCGAAACGCAGCTCGCCCGGTCGATGTCGCGGCCGTCGGGCTGGCGGGCGTCGACATATTTGACCACCGGCTCCGCGCCGGCGCGCGGCGGGTAGAGATAGGCGTCGAGCACGCAGATCGCGCTCGCATATTGCATCTTGCGCGCGCTCGCCTCGCGCACGTCAAGGTCGGGCTTGCCGAACAGCGCCTGCAAATGCCCCGCCGTCTGGCCCATCACGCGCTCAAGCCCGCTGAGATTGTAGCTCGGCGGCTGGATCGCCGGCGCCGACGACGGCGCTTTCGTCGTCGGCACGGTGGCGCAGCCGCCAAGCAGCAGAGCGCCCATCGCCGCCGCGGTCCCTCTCGTCATGTCCGTCCCCCATGGAAGCGATGCGTCGCCAGCGCCGCGCCAAGGACCGGCGCGAGCAGATTGAGCGCAGGAACCACGAACAGCAGCGCTGCGACAAGCCCGGTCAGCGCGCGGCTCCCACGCGTCGTCGCAAGCCAGTCGCGCATCGCCCGCCGATCGACATGGCGCGCCGCGACCATCTCGCCCAGATCGCGGCCGAGCAGCAACGCATTGACCGCGATGAACAGTAGGGGCGCACCTACCCCGGTTGCGAGCAGCAGCAGGTAGAGGGGCAGCGCGACGATGTTGAGCAGGATAGCGCGCGCCGCCGATTTCAGCCCCATCGCCAGCGCGCGGCGCAGCCCCACGGGCCGGGCGCGCGCCGCATCCTCTGGATAATAGCGCCGCTCGACCGCCTCGACGATCGCATCGGCGAACAGCCCCACCACCGCGACCGCCACGGCGCGGAACAGCAGCCAGCAGCCAAGCAGCGTCAGCACGACTGCGGACGCCGCCGCGATTCCGCCCGAATGGCCAATCTTCTCCCCGTCGAGCAGCGCCTTCACGCCAAAACCGATCCCGGCGCCCAGCAACAGGAAGATCAGCAAGGTCAGCCCCAGCGAACGCAGCAACAGGCGCAGGATCGCCGGGTCGCCGAGCTGGCGGAAGGACAGGATCAACGCACGCGCCATCGCCCGCCCAGCCTGCGCAGCGCGCCGCCCGGCGGTCAAGATTTGACGCGCGCGATCTTGGCGCTATGCGGGCGGCACTTCCGAACCAGCCAGGGGATCATTGTGGCCGCAGCCAAATATGACGTCGTCGCCATCGGCAACGCGATCGTCGACGTCATCGCCAAGGCGGACGACGCCTTCATCATCGCCGAAAATCTCAAGAAGAACACGATGCAGTTGCTCTTCTCGACCGAGGCGGCCGAGGCGCTCTACGCGAAGATGGGCCCGGGGATCGAGGCGAGCGGCGGTTCAGCGGCAAACACCGTCGCGGGCCTCGCCGCGCTCGGCCGGACCTGCGGCTTCATCGGGCAGGTCGCCGACGATCAGCTCGGCCAGGTTTTCGCGCACGACATCCGCGCGCTCGGCGTCGCCTTCGACACGCCGATGCGCGCCGAGACCGATCCCTCGACCGCGCGCTGCCTGATCCTCGTCACGCCCGATGGGCACCGCACGATGAACACCTATCTGGGCGCGTCGCAGTTCCTGCCCGAATCGGCGCTCGACCGCGATCTGATCGCCGACGGCGCGATCCTGTATCTCGAAGGCTATCTGTGGGATCCGGAGGAACCGCGCGCCGCGATGCGCGCCGCGATCGACATCGCCCACGCCGCCGGCCGCAAGGTCGCCTTCACCCTGTCCGACACCTTCTGCATCTCGCGCCACCGCGCTGATTTCGTGAAGCTCATCGAGAATGGCGACATCGACATCCTCTTCGCCAACGAGGCCGAAATCACCTCGCTTAACGAGACCGAGGATTTCGAGGCGGCGGTCGCCAAAACGGCGGCGCATGTGCCGCTGCTCGTCGTCACCCGTTCCGAACATGGCGCGATCGCGGTCGCCGATGGTGAGCGCTTCGCGGTGCCGGCGGCCCCCGTCGCCGCCGTGGTCGACACGACGGGCGCGGGCGATCTGTTCGCCGCCGGCTTCCTCGCCGGCCAGGCCGAGGGCCGCTCGATCACCGACAGCCTGACGATGGGTGCGCTCGCCGCGGCCGAGATCATCTCGCATTTCGGCGCGCGTCCCGAAGTCGATCTGAAGGCGCTGGTCGCCGCCCGGCTCGGCTGATTCAGCCAAAAGGACGTATGCTTGGGCGGGCGCATGGCGCATCCGTCCAAGCCCGCTTCGGTAAATCGCGCGATAACCCCTTCGCGCGGCCGGGAAAGCCGCGCGCAAGCAAGGGGTAGATCAATGATCAAATCAGTCCTGATCGCGAGCGCGTCTCTGCTCGCCTTCGCGTCGGCGGCGCAGGCCGCCGCCGTCACCTACGCGACGCGCGTCGCGTTCGACGCCGCCAATCCGGGCGTCGCCACCGAAACCTTCGAGGCCGCGAACGTCGCCGATGGCTATGCCGACAACTTCGCCGGTCCGCTGAATGCGGCGACGAGCAATGCGCTCTTCGCAACCGGCGCGGTGCTGCCGGGCTTCTCGATGTCGACGACGCTGGCGGACGGGTCGCCGGGCTCGAACAACATCTATGTCGCCAACAATTATGGCGGCGTGCCCGGCAAGGTGGTGTCGTCCAACTATTATGCCGAGAATATCCTGATCGATTTCTCGACCACGGTCACGGCCTTCGCGATCGACCTGTCGGGCTTCCAGAATGTCAACGGCCCGTGGACGATCACGCTCAACAGCGCGGGCGGCGCGATCGCCAGCTATACGCTCGCCGAAGGCGGCTTCTTCGGCGTGCGGTCGAGCGAGGCGGTGACCTCGGTCTATTTCGACAAACCCGATAGCGGCGGGACGCTCGACAATCTCAGCTTCGGCGTCGCAGCGGGCGTGCCCGAGCCGGCGAGCTGGGCGATGCTGATCGCGGGCTTCGGCCTTGTCGGCGGAGCGATGCGGCGGCGCGGGCGGGCGACGGTCAGCTTCGCCTGATCCGTTCCAGCGGCACAGAAAGAGGGCGCCGGGATCATCTCCCGACGCCCTTTCTCTTTGCATTCCGCCTGTCGATCAATGCGGCGGTTGCGGCATTGGCGGCACATCGGCGTCCAGCTCGTGCACTTCCACCAGCCCGCGGCCGACATGGCTGCGGCTGCGCCCGTAGAAGAAATAGACGACGAGGCCGATGGCGCCCCATGCCGGCAGCACGAGAATCGCGATCAGCGGAAGGTTGAGGTAAAGCGCGAGGCAGCCGAGGATGGCGAGCGGCGCGACGACGCCGACCATCGGCGTGCGGAACGGCCGCTTGCGCGTGGGATCCTTGCGGCGCAGCACCAGCACCGACACCGCGACCATCGCGAAGGCGAAGAGCGTGCCCGAGTTGGAATAGTCGGCCAGCTTGCCGACCGGCAGGAAGGCCGACGCCAGCATCACGACGATGCCCGTAAAGACCGTCACCACATGCGGCGTCCTGAAGCGCGGGTGCACGCTGGCCAGCTTTTCAGGCAGCAGGCCGTCGCGCGCCATGACGAAGAAGATGCGCGTCTGGCCGAACATCATCATCAGCACGACCGAAGGCAGCGCGATGAAGGCGGCGAGGCCCAGCAGGTTGCCGATCTTGACCCAGCCGGCGCTGCGCAGGACGTGCGCCAGCGCTTCCTTCGAGCAGGACAGCGGCTCGGTCACGCCGCTCGCGACGATCTGCGCGCAACGCGCGGCCAGTTCGGGCGTGCCCGGCGACAGCACCGATCCGTCGAGCGCGCGCACCGGCTGCGCGCCGAGCGTGCCGATCGCCCCAGCCGAGACGAGCAGATAGAATATGGTGCAGATGAGCAGACTGCCGATCAGGCCGATCGGCACGTTGCGCTGCGGGTTCTTGGTCTCCTCGGCGGCGGTCGATACCGCGTCGAAGCCGACATAGGCGAAGAAGATCGAGGATGCCGCGCCGACCACGCCGATCGTTCCCCAGCCGTTGGGGATAAACGGAATGAACTGGTCCGACTTGAGCACGGGCACGGTCAGGATGATGAACAGCGTCAGCGCCGCCACCTTCACGGCGACGAGGATCGCGTTCACCCGCGCGCTTTCGGTGGTGCCGAGGATCAGCAGCCAGGTGACGAGGCCGGAGATGACCACGGCGGGCACGTTGATGATGCCGCCCTGGCTCGGCCCGACCGCGAATGCGGCGGGTATGGATATGCCCAGACTATTGTGCAGCAACCCCACAAAATAGCCCGACCAGCCGACCGCGACGGCGCTTGCGCCCACCGCATATTCGAGGATCAGCGCCCAGCCGACCATCCAGGCCAGCAGCTCGCCCATCACCGCATAGGTGTAGGTGTAGGCCGAACCCGCAACCGGCACCATCGAGGCCAGCTCCGAATAGCAGAGCGCCGCGACCGCGCAGACGAAACCGGCGATGATGAAGCTTATCATCATGCCTGGCCCCGCCTTCTGCGCGGCTTCGGACGTCAGCACGAAGATGCCGGTGCCGATGACGGCGCCGACGCCGAGCATGGTGAGCTGGAAGGCGCCGAGCGAGCGATGAAGCCCCTTCTTCTCGGCGGTGGCTAATATGGCGTCGAGAGGCTTGACGCGCTCAAAGATCATAAACTCAATCCCCTGGACCCTGCGGCATCCCTGATTGCCGCCCCATTTACGATGCGGGGCGAGCCTAACCGCTAATCCGCCGCGCGCAACTTTATTGTCATGCTTGCCGTCGCGATCAGAGTCCGTTTGGAAATGCGCTGAAGGCGCATTGGCGGCGCCGGCCCGCTCCCCCACCCGGCCTCCCATCCAAGATGCACTCAGTGGGAGGCCGGGTGGGGGAGCGGGCCGGCGCCGGTCTCAAACAGACTCTCAGCGCGCGAGCATCGGGCCGAGCGGCCGGCCGCCGAAGATATGGACGTGGAGGTGGGGCACTTCCTGGTGCCCGTCGCCCCCGATATTGGCGAGCAGGCGGTAACCGGGCGCAACCAGCCCCTGTTCGCGCGCGACCTGCCCCACAGCGCGGATAAAGCCTGCGATCTCGCCCTCGCTTGCTCGGCTCGAAAAATCGTCCCACGACACATAGGCGCCCTTGGGGATCACCAGTATGTGCGTCGGCGCCTGCGGATTGATGTCGTGAAAGGCGAGGGCGAATTCGTCCTCATAGACTTTCCGGCAGGGGATCTCGCCACGCAATATCTTCGCGAAGATATTCTGGTCGTCATAGGGAAGCGTGGCGTCGATCGGCATGGCTACTCCTTGGGACGGGCGGCTTTCTCGGCGATCCCCGAAAGGCCCTCGCGCCGCTCGAGTTCGGCTGCGACGTCCGCCAGCGACAAATCCATGTCGGCGAGCAGCGCGGCGAGGTGGAAGATGAGGTCCGCCGCCTCCGATACCGTCGCCCGCCGGTCGTCGCCGACTGCGGCGATCACCGTCTCCACGGCTTCCTCGCCCAGCTTCTGCGCCATCTTGGCGCGCCCGGCCGCGGCGAGCTTCGCGACATAGGATGTCGCGGGATCGCCCCCGCGCCGTTCGCGGATCACGGATTCGAGGCGGATGAGCGCGTCCATCAGCGATGGTTTCGCACCGGCAGCCCGGCTTCGGCAAGCGCGGCGTGCGCCTCGGCGATACTGTATGTGCCGAAATGGAAGATCGATGCGGCGAGCACCGCGCTGGCATGCCCCTGGGTCACGCCCTCGACGAGATGGTCGAGCGTGCCCACGCCGCCGCTCGCGATCACCGGCACCGATACCGCATCGGCGATCGCGCGCGTCAGCTTCAGATCGAAGCCTCCCTGCGTCCCGTCGCGGTCCATCGAGGTGACGAGCAGCTCGCCCGCGCCCAGTTCGGCGAGCCTGATCGCGTGGGCGATCGCGTCGATCCCCGTCTCGCGCCGCCCGCCATGGGTAAAGACTTCCCACCGGTTGCGATCGACCGCGCGCGCATCGACCGAGGCGACCACGCATTGCGCGCCGAAGCGGTCGGCAAGGTCGGCGACCAGTTCGGGCCGCGCCACCGCCGCCGAATTGACCGCCACCTTGTCGGCCCCGGCGAGCAGCAGCGCACGCGCATCCTCCGGGCTGCGCACGCCGCCGCCAACGGTCAGCGGCATGAAGCAGACCTCGGCGGTGCGCCGCACCACATCGACCATCGTGCCGCGCGCCTCGTGACTGGCGGTAATGTCGAGGAAGCAAAGTTCGTCGGCGCCCGCCGCGTCATAGGCGCGCGCCTGCTCCACCGGATCGCCCGCATCGGCGAGATCGACGAAATTGACGCCCTTCACCACGCGCCCGCCCGCAACGTCGAGGCATGGGATGACACGGACGCGGACGGTCATCGCCTACCCCCGCCGGTCGCGCCGAGCGCAGTCCGATACGCCGTCACGCCGACGCCGCCATGGTCAGCGCTGCCTTCAGGTCCAGCCGCCCGTCGTAAATGGCGCGGCCGGTGATCACGCCTTCGATCCCGTCCTTGGCGAAGAGCGAGAGGACGCGGATCTCGTCCAGCCCCTTCACCCCGCCGCTCGCGATCACCGGGATACGCACCGCGCGCGCCAGATCGACCGTCGCCTCGATGTTGCAGCCCTTGAGCAGCCCGTCGCGCCCCACATCGGTGAAAAGCAGCGACGCCACCCCGGCATCCTCGAAACGCCGTGCGAGATCGACGACGCTCACGTCCGACACGTCGGCCCAGCCGCGCGTAGCGACCATGCCGTCCTTCGCATCGACCGCCACGACGATCCCGCCGGGGAAGTCGCGCGCCGCCGCGCGCACCAGATCGGGATTTTCGAGCGCGGCGGTGCCGATCACGATCCGTGCGACGCCCAGACCGAACCAGCGCTCGATCGCGGCGCGATCGCGGATGCCGCCGCCAAGCTGGACATGCCCCGGAAAACGCTCGACGATCGCCTTCACCGCGTCGGCGTTGACCGCATGGCCGGCGAAGGCCCCGTCGAGATCGACGACATGGACATGCTCCGCTCCCGCGTCGGCGAAGATCATCGCCTGCGCGGCGGGATCGTCGCCATAAACGGTCGCGCGGTCCATGTCGCCTTCGGCCAGGCGCACCACCTGCCCGCCTTTGAGGTCGATCGCGGGAAAGACGATGAGGCTCATGGCCGCCACTCCAGGAAACGCGCGAGCAGGTCGATGCCATAGCGCTGGCTTTTCTCGGGGTGGAACTGCACCCCGATCAGATTGTCGCGCCCGATCGCGGCGACCACCGGCCCGCCATGGTCGGTGACGGCCAGCACATCCTCGCCGACAAAGGCATAGCCGTGCAGGAAATAGGCCTCGCCCGCGGCAAGCAGCGGATGGCCGCCGATCGGGCGCACATCGTTCCACCCCATGTGAGGCACCTTGACATGCGAAGCGGCGAGCGCGCCGACGCGGCCCCTTACCCAGCCCAGCCCGGCCGTCTCGCCATGCTCCAGCCCGGTGTCGGCCATCAGTTGCATGCCGACGCAGATGCCGAGGAAGGGCTTGCCTTTCGCCAGCGCAGCCTCGCCCAGCGCCTCGATCATGCCGGGGATCGCCTGCAGTCCGCCCATGCAGGCGGCGAAGGCGCCGACGCCGGGCAGAACGATGCGGTCGGCGGCCAGCACCGCGTCGGGATCGGCGGTAACCGCGACGTCGGTCGCGCCTGCCGCTTTCAGCGCGTTGTGGACCGAATGGAGGTTGCCCGCGCCATAGTCGATCAACGCGAGCGTCACGGCCGGGTCAAGGCCTCCAGGCCGGGCGCGACCATCGTCGGCGCGATCTCCAGAAAATCATAATCGGCGGCCTCGCCGATCGCGAAGGGATCGGTCGCCGCCCAGGCCTCGACCTCGGCGCGCTCGCCTCTGGCGATCAGGAAGCCCCCCGTGCGCGGCACCTTGCGCCCTGCGACGAGCAGCCGGCCCGAGGCGATCGCCTCTTCCAGCCAGGCGCGGTGCGCGCCCAGCAGTTCGTCCATCCGGGCCAGATCGGCCTTGTATGAAAGCGTGACGAGGAAAGTCGGCATCATTTCTCCTCAGGCGCCGCCCAGCGTGCCCTTGGTCGAGGGAATGGCGTCGGCCTTGCGCGGATCGATCTCCACCGCCTGCCGCAGCGCGCGGGCCAGCGCCTTGAACGCGCTTTCGGCGATATGGTGGTTATTCTGCCCGTACAGCGTCTCGACATGCAGCGTCAGCCCCGCCGATCCGGCGAAGCTGTGGAACCAGTGCTCGAACAGCTCGGTGTCCATCTCGCCCAGCCGCGGCTGGGTGAAACCCGATTTCCAGACGAGGAAGGGCCGCCCCGAAATATCGATCGCGACGCGCGTCAGCGTCTCGTCCATCGGCGCATAGGCGTGGCCGTAGCGCGTGATGCCGCGCCGGTCGCCCAGCGCCTGCGACACTGCTTCGCCGATCGCGATCCCCGCATCCTCCGTGGTGTGGTGCTGGTCGATATGCAGATCGCCGACCACCTTCAGCCGGATGTCGATCAGCGAGTGGCGCGAAAGCTGCTCGATCATGTGATCGAGGAAGCCGATCCCCGTCGACACGTCATAGACGCCGCTGCCGTCCAGATCGATTTCGACGTCGATCGACGTTTCCTTTGTTTCGCGGTGGACCGAGCCTTTGCGCATGGCGAACGCCTATAGCGATGCGGAGGCGGCGCGCAACGCGTCTTGACCATGCGCGCGTGCAAGTCCACCAGAGGCGCATGAGCGACAAGGCGCCCGACAGCCTGATTCCCTATGATGAGATCGTGCAGGAGGCCCTGCGCGCCGTGGTCGGCCGCGTGCTGCGCGAAGTCGAAAGCACGGGGGCGCTGCCCGGCGATCATCATTTCTACATCACCTTCAAGACCAGGGGCGTCGGCGTCGACATCCCCAGGCATCTGATCGAGCGTTTTCCCGACGAGATGACCATCGTCCTCCAGAACAAGTTCTGGGATCTGCGCGTGCAGGACGACAGCTTCTCGGTTGGTCTCAGCTTCAACCAGATTCCGGCGAAGCTTCACATTCCCTTCGCTGCGGTCACGGGCTTCGTCGATCCGTCGGTCGATTTCGCGCTCCAGTTCCAGGCGCACCCCGACGACGCCGGCCCCGAGCCGCACGAAGCGGCGGAAAATGACGGCCCCGTCCCCGCCGCCGTTCCGGTCGAGGAAGGCTCAAACGTCGTCACGGTTGATTTCGGCCGCAAGAAATGATCGCCGTCCCGAACTTGTTTCGGGGTCCATAAACATTAGATCCCGTTGAAATCGCACCGCTCGGCCGCATCCGTGCGGCGGGCCACCAGCACGGGATGATCGCCCCATGACCACGCGCACCGAAACCGACAGCCTTGGCGCCATAGAGGTTCCCGCCGACGCTTACTGGGGCGCGCAGACGCAGCGATCGATCGAGAATTTCCCCTTCGGCGCGCAGGAACGCATGCCGATCGGCATCGTCCACGCGCTCGCGCTGGTGAAGCGGGCGGCGGCGCGGGTGAACCGCAGGCACGCCCTGCCCGCCGAGATCGCCGACGCGATCGAATCGGCAGCCGCCGAAGTGGTCGAAGGCGCGCTCGACGCCCAGTTCCCCCTCGTCATCTGGCAGACGGGCAGCGGCACCCAGTCCAACATGAACGCCAACGAGGTGATCGCCGGCCGCGCCAACGAGGTGTTGACCGGCGCGCGCGGGGGCAAGGCGCCCGTCCACCCCAACGACCATGTCAACATGGGCCAGTCGTCCAACGACAGCTTCCCCACCGCGATGCACGTCGCCGCCGCGCGCGCGCTCGCCGATCATCTCCTTCCCGCGCTCCGCACGCTCCACGCCAGCCTTGAAGGCCATGCGCGCGACTGGGACGATATCGTCAAGATCGGCCGCACTCATCTGCAGGATGCGACGCCGCTGACGCTGGGGCAGGAGTTTTCGGGCTACGCCGCGCAGGTCGCCGCCTGCATCGACAGGATCGAGGGCGTCCGCCCGCGCCTGCACAGGCTCGCGCAGGGCGGCACCGCCGTCGGCACCGGGCTCAACGCCGCGCCGGGCTTCGCGGTCGACATCGCGGCCGAGCTCGCCCGCCTCACCGGCCTGCCGTTCGAGACCGCGCCCAACAAGTTCGCCGAGCTGGCGGCGCACGATACGCTGGTCGAGCTGGCCGGCGCGCTCAATGTCGTCGCCGTCGCCTTCTCGAAGATCGCCAACGACATCCGCCTGCTCGGCAGCGGCCCGCGCTGCGGCCTCGGCGAGCTCGATCTGCCCGCCAACGAACCCGGCAGCTCGATCATGCCCGGCAAGGTCAACCCCACCCAGTGCGAGATGCTGACGATGGTTTCGGCGCAGGTGATGGGCAATCATCTCGCCGTCACCGTCGGCGGGCTACAGGGCCATATGGAACTGAACGTGTTCAAGCCGCTGATCGGCGCCAACGTCCTGCGCTCGATCCACCTGCTCGCGGTCGGCGCGGAGAGCTTCACCCAACGCGCGCTCGAAGGCCTCAGGCCCAACCGCGCGCGCATCGCCGAACTGCTAGACCGCTCGCTGATGCTGGTCACCGCGCTCGCGCCCGAGATCGGCTACGACAATGCCGCGAAGATCGCCAAGCACGCCCACGCCGAGGGGCTGACGCTCAAGCAATCGGGGCTCGACCTCGGCCTGATCGACGCCGAGACCTTCGACCGCGTCGTCATCCCCGAATCGATGCTGGGACGCTGACCATGAAGCCCAAACTCACCCCCAAAACCAAGATCCCGGCAAAGACGCCCGCGGCGAGGCGCCCGGCCGCGCAGGGCGTCGCCGGAACCGTGGTCGGCGCGCTCGTCGGCGCCGAGATCGACCGCGCCTACGGCAAGAGCGCCGTCAAAGGCGCGATCATCGGCGCCCTCGTCGCCGGCGGCCTCCGCCGCCTCGGCCCCTTCGGCCTCGTCATCGGCGCCGCCTATGTCGCGAAGAAGGCCTATGATCGGTATCGGGAGACGCGGGAGGGGGAGAGTTCAGCGGCGAAAATATCTAACGGTTCGCCTTAATATACTATATGAATACTGAGGCGGTTCACACGCCAAGGCAACAAAGTCATCCTGAGAACGAACAGAATTGGCCGATCTGACGCCCTATATCCAAGGATTCCGCCTTCAGGGCGGCGTCCGTACACTTAGAAGGTCGTTCAGCACGTCTCACGACGCGCTACTGACTGCGGCTGAGGAAGCCGAAGGCGAGTGGTTGAGGCACGAACAGTCGGTTGGCGGAGGACCCGATACAATCGGGTGGACCGATGGCTACAGCATTCTCACAACGAGCGAAATCCTCAAGCTACGAACGATAAACGCGTGGGAGGCGGCGGCAGAACTCCGAGCAGCCTTCATAATCGCGCTCTACCATCACTGGGAGCGATGTGTGTTCTGCTGGGGCGAAGGAAAAAGCTCCACCCACAAGGACCACCTAAAGACTCTCTATGGGCTGGGTTATTCTGCTGACCTTAATCTTGATAAGGCCTATCGCTTGGCGTCATTACTCAAGCACAATAGCGACCGGCATGGCAAAAAGTTATGGGCCTTGTGGCCGGAGGTGTTCTCCACGACCTTCACTCCACGCGAAAATGCAGATTGGTATGGCGGGCTAAACCTTACCGCAGACCATGTTGACGAAGTCGCCGAAATTATCGCGCGCTCGGGGCCGCAGTAGTCGGGTATTCGATCTTTGGCCCCCATTTACGCCCCCGCCTGCCAAACCCTGATCGCATCCACCGGCGCCACCAGCATCAGCACGTTGAGCGTCAGATTGTCGCGTATGATGGCGAGCGTCAGCAGCTCGAAGGCGATCGCGATTGCGATCGTCGCGCGGGCGGGCAGGCGCGCGGCGAGCAGGAAGCCCAGCGTCATCCAGCCGATGTCCGCCACCGAATTGAGCACGCTGTCGCCCGAATAGCCGAAGGCCATCGTCACCGCGCGGTAGCGATCGATGATGATCGGCGAATTCTCCAATATCTCCCACCCCGCCTCGACGAGGATGGCGAGGCACAGCCGCAGCCCCACCGGCCGTCGCCTCAGCAACAGCCAGCCTGCGGCGTAAAAGAGGAAGCCGTGGATGATGTGGCTGGGCGTGTACCAGTCCGCGATATGCTGGCTGTTCTCGGCCGACTGGACGGCGCCGTGCCACAGCTTGATCGTGCCGCACGGGCAGATCGGCGGCCGCCCCATCGCGATCAGGATCGCGGCGGCGATGACGACGATCGCGACGGCGGCGATCGCATGGCGGCGCGCGATCATCGGCGCCCTCCTGCCCTGGACATTGCGCTTTCCCCCCAACCGCAGAATTGACGACGCGGCCTTCGCACGTCACTAGCGGCCATGGCCGAACCCTTCCAGCCCGGCATGCCGCCGGCCCGACCGTCCGACCCCCACAAGCTCAGGCGGCGCGGGCTGCTCTTCGTCGTTTCCTCGCCTTCGGGGGCGGGCAAGTCGACCATCTCGCGCAAGCTGCTCGCCGCCGACGGCATGATCCACATGTCGGTCTCCGCCACCACGCGGCCGATGCGCCCGGGCGAGGTCGACGGGGTGGATTATCATTTCGTCGATGTGCCGCGCTTCAAGGATATGGTGTCGAACGGCGAGTTCCTCGAATGGGCGCATGTTTTCGGTCATCGCTACGGCACGCCGCGCGCGCCGGTGGAGGCGATGCTCGCCGCCGGGCACGACGTATTGTTCGACATCGACTGGCAGGGCGCGCAGCAGTTGCACCAGCTTGCCGGGGGCGATGTGGTGCGGGTGTTCATCTTCCCGCCCTCGATGGAGGAGCTGGAGCGCCGCCTGCGCGGCCGCGCGACCGACAGCGAGGAGGTCATCGTCGCGCGCATGGCCCGCGCCGCGACCGAGATCGGCCACTGGGACGGCTATGATTATGTGCTGGTCAACGACGATGCCGACGAATGTTTCGGCGCGGTCCAGACCATCCTCGATGCCGAGCGCCACAAGCGCAGCCGCCAGACCGGGCTTATCGGCTTCGTCCGCAGCCTGACCCGCGACCCCGCCAGCCAGAACTGATAGCGCCGCCCATCACGCGACCCCACGCGAAACGCGTGTTCCGCCTGACAAGCTAGCTGAGCAGCGCCAGAAACCGCGCCGCAGAATCGAAATCGACGCGGTGCGCGGCGCGCGCCTTCGCCGCCAGCTCGTCCGCCCCCCACCGCGCCTCCTGCCACAGCGCGTCGAGATTGACTGCGGCCCAGATGCTGTCCGCACTGAACGCCTCCTCGGCGATCGCCAGCGCCGCGATCAGCGATCCGCCAATCGTCACCAGCGGCGACAGCGCGGCGAGATGGAAAGGCGAATAGGCCGCCAGCGCTTCGCCCAGCCGCGCGATCGTGGCGGGCGGCTGCGGCTTGTGGAGGATGCCCGGGACGGTCTCGACATGGATATCGTAGCGCGCCCGCGCCCATACGAGCAGCGGATCCCAGCTCTCGGCCTGCGCTTCGACCAGCGACTCCGGGCCATCGGCGCGATAGGCGAGCAGATCGGTCTCGGCATAGGCGGCGAGCGGCGCGAGGAAGGCAGTCGGATCGGGTGCGACAATGTCGATCGCCGCATTGGCGATCCCGGTCAGGGGCATCGCGCGCGGATCGACATCATCGCCGGCTATCCGCCATTCGGCCGCAATCGCCTCGGCCAATGAAGGCGTAGGCAACGCCAGTTCGTTGCGCCCGGGCGTCCTCACCGGCCTGCCGTCGAGCGCGATCGTGCGGCCATCGGTCGTCGCCTCTTTCCAGAAGCGCTTCATGCGTCGGGCGGCGTCCGCCAGCGCCGCGCCAGCCATTGCGGCGCCACCGTCATGTCGACGAGGCCGATCACAATCAGCGCATAGCCGGCAAAAATGGGGAGCGACGGATAGCGCCCGGAAGCGATCACGATCCCGGCAAGCACAAGGAAGGCGCCGCCGAGCCTGAGGAACGACAGGATGAAGAAGCGATTGCGCGCCGGGTCGTCGTTCCCGCTCATCGCAGCGCTTCCAGATGCGCCGGCAGATCGACCGGCGCCGCAAGCACCGCGCCCGCCCCCGCGCCGATCAGTTCGGCGGCATCATGATAGCCCCAATCGACGCCCACAGCGTGCGCGCCCGCCGCCCTGGCCATCATCATGTCGAAGCTGGTGTCGCCGATCATCGCCGTCGTCTCGGGCGCAGCGCCCGCCTCCGCCATAGCCAGCTCAGCCATAGACGGGTGCGGCTTGGAGGGGTGCCGGTCGGCGGTCTGGAGCGTGACGAACGCGCCGAGCAGCCCGTGCCGCTCAAGGCACAGCGCAAGCCCGCGATCGGATTTGCCCGTCGCAACGCCCAGCAGCCAGCCCTTGTCGGCCAGCGCTGTTAGCGCCTCGGCAATGCCGTCGAACAAGGGCTCATGCACCAGCCCGTCGCCGCGCATCTTGTGGAAGGCCAGCTTGTAACGCTCCGCCAGATCGACGTGGAGCGCATCATCGGCATCGGGAAGCAGCGCACGCATGGCCTCTACCAGGCTCAGGCCGACGACACGGCGCGTCGCGTGGCGATCGGGCGCGGCGAGCCCTGCGGCGTCGAAGGTGGCTTCCATCGCCAGGCAGATATTGGCCTGGCTGTCGACCAACGTGCCGTCACAGTCGAAAAGCGCGAGATGGTTCACGCGCGCCCCCGGCCGCGTCGTTCGCCCTTGCGCTCGCGACGTTTGTCCTTGGCGATGGCCGCAGCCTTGCGGCGTTTGCCTTCGCTCGTTTCAGCGAACTTCACCTCGTCGAGCGGCAGATCGCCCTCTGCAGGGTCGAAGCCGAGATGCGCCATGCTTTCGGCGAAATGCTGGGGCAGTTCGGCGATCACGTCGATCCGCCCGCCATCGGGATGATCGATACGGATACGGCGCGCATGCAAGTGCATCTTGCGGCTGATCCCGCCGGTGAGGAAAGCATCCTGCCCGCCATATTTGCCGTCGCCGACGATCGGATGGCCGATCGCCGCCAAATGGACGCGGAGCTGGTGGGTGCGGCCGGTGAGCGGTTGAAGCTCGACCCATGCAGCGCGATTGCCCGCGCGCTCGACGACGCGGTAACGCGTGCGCGCCGGGCTGCCTTCCTCCATGTCGACGTGCATCTTCTCGCCGCCCGTGCCGGGCTGCTTGGCGATCGGCAGCTCGATCATCCCCTCCTCGATGGAAGGGACGCCGGCGATCAGCGCCCAATAGACCTTGCGGGCCGTGCGGCTGGAAAAGCTCTTCGAGAAGAATGCGGCGGCGCGCGAAGTCCGCGCCAGCAGCAGTGCGCCCGACGTGTCCTTGTCGAGCCTGTGAACGAGTTTGGGCCGATCCTCGCGCTCGAAGGTCAACGCATCGAGCAGGCCGTCGACATGCTCCACGGTTTTGGTTCCACCCTGCGTCGCAAGGCCGGGTGGCTTGTTGATGACGATCGCCTGCGGATCGCGATGGATCACCATATCCTGCGCGAAGCTGATCTGATCCTCGCTCAGCGGGGCGCGCTCCCGCTTCGGCCGGGCCTTGGCCTCCGGCTTTGGCTCGTTCGGCGGAACGCGCAACACCTGCCCCGCTTCGACCCGATCGCCGGGCGTTGCGCGCTTGCCATCGATGCGCAGTTGCCCGGTCCGCGCCCAGCGCGACACGGTAGCGAAGGAAATATCAGGCATATGCCGCTTGAACCAGCGATCGAGCCGGATACCGTCGTCGTCGGGCTCGACGGTGAACTGACGGACTTCGCTCATGCCACCACCCTCGCAATCATCAAACCGACGAACAGCGCGCCGATCGCGCCGACCACCGACGCTCCGACATAAGCGCCCGCGCTGAGCAATGCCCCACGCTCGATCATCATCGCGGTTTCGAGGCTGAAGGAGGAAAAGGTGGTGAAGCCCCCCAAGATGCCGACGCCGACGAAAAGCCGCCACACTTCCCCGCCCATCGCCAACCGGCCGAGAATCCCCGCGAGCAGCCCCATCGCCAACCCGCCAATCAGATTGGCGGCGAGCGTGCCCCATGGCCAGGACATGCCGAACAGCAGGAACGAGAACTTGCCGAGCCAGTAACGGCATAGCGCGCCGATCGCGCCACCGATCATTACAAGAAGAGTTGCAGGCATGTTGCGGGCTTTAGCGGCAGGCGCGCCCCGCTGTCACGCGGCGAGTGCCGACATGTCAGCGCTTGCCATTATTGACGACCAGATCGACATCGCTGCCGCCGCCCTGCCGCGCATTGAGAATGATGTAATAAGCGTCGTCGCCGCGCGTGCCGGCGAGAATATCCGCATTGCCCTCTCGCACGCGTTCGGCGTCGAAGCCGGCGCGGCGCGCGCGCGTGTAATAATAGTCGACGACGTCGGGCACCGGCGCATCGGTGGTGAAGCTGACGACGCGGAGCGCGCAGCCGGCGCTGTCGCTGCCTGCGGCCTCAAGCAATTCTCCGCGCGGAAAAATGGGAAACTCGACCGGCAGGCGCGTGGCCCAACCCGCGCCATAGGCGACCTTGGGATCGCAATTGCCGTGCGACCGGCGCGCCTGCAAGGCCGCGCGCTGGCCGATCGTCATCGGAGGAGCGGCCGGGCCGGTATGCGCGGGCGGTGGAGCCTTCATCGCCTTGCCTGCCAGCATCGCCCCCGGCTCAACCTTGCCCGGCCCGCCGCCGCCCGGCGACGGAACCGCGCCGCGCAAAGGCTGCGCGCCGGGCTTTACCGATGTGCGGTTCGACTGGCCGACGAGTTGAGGATCGACCATGATCTGATCCTCGAGCGCCGCAGCGAGCGCCGGATCGGTCGCATTCGACGCCGTCAGATTCTCTTCATCAGGATTCAGGGGCGCCTGTTTGCCCTGCTGGCAGGCAACCAAAGCCAGGAGCAGCGCCAGCGCTGAAAAAGGGTGGGGGCGGTGCATCGGCGCATCCTTGTCCATCACGCATCTCTATGACGTAATTTGGTGAAACATGCCTTGTCCATCTTTGGCGCACCCAATCCCGAATTGACACGCGCCGGCGCGGCCAACATGGCGGACCGGCGAAGGGAGGCCGGCGATTATGCGGATCGATGCGAAATGGGTTCTGGGCGGTCTGGGCGTCGCGGCGGCGGCGGCAGTCGGCGCCTGGTATCTGCGCGAACGGTCGACAGAGCGCCCCAATTATCGCACCATCGTGGAAGATGAAGCCTATTCGCTCCGCGCCTATCCGGCGCTTCTGGTCGCCGAGACCACGCAGCGCGGCCGCCGATCCGAAGCGCTGGCCGACGGGCTTGGAACGCTGGGCGACTATCTGACCGCCCGGTCTCGCGGGGGCGAGGAAATCGCGATGACCACGCCGGTCATCGCAATCGCCGACGGCGACCAGCGCTGGCTGACGCGCCTCTATATGCCCGGGCGATGGAGCTTCGCCACGCTGCCGACGCCGCCCGCCGACATCCGGCTTTCGGAAGCGCCCGCGCGCCGCGTGGCTGCGATCCGTTTTTCGGGGCGCGCAGACAGCCGCCTGTTCGCGCGGAAGGAAAAAGCGCTGCGCCGCTGGATCGAACAGAAGGGCTTGCGCGCGATCGGGCCCGCCGAACATGCCTATTATAGTTCGCCCGCCGTGCCGGGGCCGCTGCGGCACAATGAAATACTGATCGAGGTAGGCTGAGGCGCATCTTGCGCGGCGCGCCGATCTTCCCGATATCGCGCCTGCCATGTTCAATCTGCTTTCGATTCTGATCGGCATCGTCGCACTGCTCCTGGCGCTGCCGGCTTCGATCCCTTTTCTGGGCGCGGCGAACTGGATCATTCTGCCCATCGCAATGATCGGCATCGGCATCGGCGCGCTTTCGCGCAGCGACACAGGGCGCAACCTGTGCCTGATCGTCTTTCTCATCTGCGTCGTCCGGCTGTGGCTGGGCGCCGGCATCTTCTGAGCGAAGCGGATCCGTCGGCCCTTCCGAAGGCGAACCGGCATCGGCGCGGGCTGGCGCAGCGGCTGACGGTTTTCCTGATCCGGGGCTTCCTGTCGCTTTTCTTCCATCTCCTGCGCGCGGCTTCGCCCGGCCAGATCGGTCTGCTTCGCGCTCATCTGGACCGGCCTCACGATCTACCCGAGCGACAGTTTGCACGGGCGGCGAAGCAAAGGCTGAGGCGCGCAGCGTGACGATGGTGGCTGTAGGGAATGGCTGAAAATCGCGTTTCTTGCTCCTGAAAGTTGACAAAGTTGAGAGGCTGGAGCCGCTTTCTCAACTTCCAGAGTCGGGCGATGTCAACGGCCAGGCGGCCAGCGCCTGGCGGCAATCTAGCATCGTCCGATGGCTGTAGGACAGCGCCTCGCCCGCTAGCCGGCGCGAGCAAATGCTTCCGCGTCGACGACTTGGTCTGGCGCGGGGCGAATGCCCGTATAGAGGACGAACTGTTCCAGCGCCTGAAGCGTCGCAACCTGCGCGCCTGAAATGCGCTTGCGACCGAGCGTGGCGGCGAGGCGCATCAGGGGTGTTTCGACAGGCAACGCGACAACGTCGAAAACAGTGTCCGCGATCGCCACTGCACGTTCCGGAAAAGCGAGGCGATCGGCGTCGGGACCGGCCATACCGATGGGCGTCGCGTTAATGATAAGCGCAGCGGGAGGGAGAGCGCCAACAGCGGGCGCCGAGCCGAAACCGTAATGCTCGGCGAGCGCGCGCGCCGCCGCTTCATTTCGCGCCACAATCGCGCCGGTCCGATGGCCGCGATCGCGCAGGGCGGCCGCGACGGCCTTGGCCATGCCGCCCGAGCCATGGAGGATGAAAGCCGCGGCGGGATCGGCATCGGCCTGATCGAGCAGCGCGGCTATCGCGCTATAGTCGGTATTGTAACCGGTGAGGCGCCCATCGTCGTTGACGATCGTGTTGACGCTGTGGATCGCGGCCACGGATCCGGCCAATCCGTCGAGCAGGGGAATCACGGCCTCTTTGAAGGGCATCGAAATCGCGCAGCCCCGGACGCCAAGCGCGCGAACGCCCCCTATCGCAGCGGGCAAATCTGCCGTCGTGAAGGCCTTGTAGACGAAATCGAGCCCGAGCAGTTCGTAAAGCCGGTTGTGGAAGCGCGAGCCGAAGCTGCCGGGACGCGCGGCCAGCGACATGCAGAGCCGGGTGTTCGGCCCGATCGGTGGCTTGGTCATCATTTTCATCCCGGTTTTTGCGCCGATCTCCGGCGCATAGCAGAAGGGCGCCCCGACAAAAGCCGGGGCACCCTTCTGAAAACTGGTTGCGGGAGCAGGATTTGAACCTGCGACCTTCAGGTTATGAGCCTGACGAGCTACCGGGCTGCTCCATCCCGCGTCAGCCTTGACTCCACACGAGGTGAAGCAACATGTGAATGGGTTCATATAACGAAATCCGCGCCTCCGCGCCGGCTTCAAAGCCTGGCGACGACCTACTCTTCCATCGCTTAAGCGATAGTACCATCGGCGCTGTCTGGTTTCACGGCCGAGTTCGGGATGGGATCGGGTGGGTCACAGACGCTATGGCCACCAAGCTATGGAGCCGGCGCGCAGATGCGGTTTCGTTCTAAAATCGATGTATCGGGCTGCGATTGATATCCATACCGTCGACGGCAGCACCCAGTGCTGTCGTTGATGGTGGAACTCTCAAGCGCGAATAGGACAATTAGTATCGGTTAGCTCCACACGTTACCGCGCTTCCACATCCGATCTATCAAGGTCGTGGTCTCCGACCGTCCTAAGAAATCTTATCTTGAGGGAGGCTTCCCGCTTAGATGCTTTCAGCGGTTATCCCGTCCATGCATAGCTACCCTGC
>QFNN01000033.1 GCA_003240855.1 Sphingomonas sanxanigenens | reverse complement strand
CCGCCGCGATAAAAGTCTCGCGTCCCCGGATCGCGATTTCCTCCAGCGTCTCCAGGCAATCGGCGGCGAAACCCGGCGCGATTACCGCGACATGTTTCACGCCCCGCCCTGGCAGCGCAGCCAGCGTGGCGTCCGTCGCCGGCTCCAGCCACCGGGCCCGCCCGAAGCGCGACTGGAAGCTGATCTCGACCGGCCGGCCCAGCGCCTCGGCGAGCAGACGCGCAGTCTTTTGGCATTGGCAATGATAGGGATCGCCAAGCGTCAGCGTCCGTTCGGGCATGCCGTGGAAGCTGGCGAGGATCATGTCCGGCTCCGCGTCCATCCCCGCCAGCGCCGCCTCGACGCTGGTCTTGAGCGCGGCGATATAGGCGGGATCGTCATGATAGGGCGGCAGCGTGCGCACCGCCGGCTGCCAGCGCATGGCCGCCAGCGCGGCGAAGGCCGCGTCATTGGCGGTCGCCGTCGTCGCCGCGCTATATTGCGGATAAAGCGGCGCCAGCAGGATGCGGTCACACCCGGCCGCCTTCAGCGCCTCCACCCGGTCGCCGATCGCCGGATTGCCGTAACGCATGGCATAGTCGACGATCGCATCGGGACCGAATGCGCCGTCAAGTGCGCGGGCCTGCGCACGCGTGATCGCGGCGAGCGGCGATCCGTCATCACGCCAGACCAGCCCATAGGCGTGCGCCGACTTGGCCGGGCGCGTACGCAGGATGACCCCGCGCAGGATCGGCTGCCAGAGCAGGGGCGGCAATTCAACGACTCGGCGGTCGGACAGGAACTGCTTGAGGTAACGCCGCACCGAAGGCGCATCGGGCGCGTCAGGCGTGCCGAGATTGACGATCAGCACGCCCAGCTTGCGCGGCGCGACGGGCGGATGATCGGCGGGACGCTCCATCTTAGCGCACCTCCAGCGGCAGGCTGCGGAAGCGCCTTCCGGTGGCGGCGAACAGCGCGTTGGCGATGGCCGGCGCGACCGGCGGCACCGCAACTTCGCTTGCCCCGCCGGGCGCTGCCGTGCTGCGCAGCAATTCGACATTGATCTCCGGGCTGTCGGCAAGGCGCGGCAGGCGCAGCTCGCCCAGCCGGCGCTCGACCGTCATGCCGGCCTCGATCCGCGCGCCGCCGCCGATCGCGCCGGCAAGGCCGAAGATCAGCCCGCCCTCGATCTGCTGCCTCACAATGTCGGGATTCACGGCCCGCCCGACATCGGCGACCGCGAACAGCCGGTCGACCGCGATTCGGTCGCCCTCGATCCGCGCCTCGGCCAGCACCGCAACATAGGATCCGCGCGATCCGTGGCAGGCGATCCCCTGCCCCGATCCGGCCACGCCGCCTTGCCAGCCGCCAAGAGCGGTCACCGTCGTCAGGCAGCGCGCGAGGCGCGGCTGGCCCGAGAGCATCGCCATGCGGAAGGAAAAGGCGTCCATCCCCGCCGCCTGCGCCAGTTCATCGACGAAACATTCCGTGAAAAAGGCGGAGGTGAAGTCCCCCGCCGAACGCCAATAACCCGTCGGCAGACCGACATCGGCCGGATGATGATCGATGGCGAGCGCCGGAATCGCATAAAGTGGCATCGCCCCCGACGCCGCCAGCCCGTCGCCTTGCTCCGCCGCGTCAAGCCCCAGCCCCGCCAGCCCGCCGCCGACCAGCCTGTCAGCCAGCGCCGCTCCCCATGCCGGCGAAGCGATCTTGGCCTGCCACCCCTCGACGCGCCCCGCCGGGCCAAGCTTGGCCGCTATATGCGCGCGCGCCGGAGCGCGGAAACGATCGTGGATCAGATCCTCGACGCGCGACCAGATGAGCTGGACCGGTTTATCGATCGATCGCGCGATGATCGCGGCCTGCGCCGCCGCGTCATTCTCGATCACGCGCCCGAAGCCGCCGGCCACCAATGTCGGGTGTACGACCACCTGCGATTCCAACACGTTGATCGCTTCCGCCGCCGCGCGCCGCGCCAGCCCCGGCGCCTGCGTAGGCAGCCACAGTTCCAGCACGTCCCGATCCCAGCGCGCGGTCGCGGTCAGCGGTTCGGGCGCGGCATGATAGCCGGGCGCCGCCTTATAGTCGGCGACGCGGATCGCCTGCCCCTTGAACAGGGCGGACAGGTCGCCGCGCTTCGCCAGCCTGTGGCCCTTGCCGTCGAGCGCTCCCAGCAGCGCAGCATCGATCCGCGCGTCGTCGACCAGATCGCCCTTCGTCTCGAAACGCGGAGTCATGGCGTCGAGCGCGCGATTGGCTGCCCACCAGTTGACGCCGACCGCCGCCAGCCAGCGTTCATTCTCGAGGATGGAGATCACCCCCCAGACGGCGCGTGCAGCATCCTTGTTCGCGGCGACCAGGCGGCTGTCGCCGATCGGCCCCTGCCGGATCGCGGCGAATACCATGCCGGGCAGGCGGATATCCGATGCGAACATCGCCGTGCCGTCGATCTTGCCCGGCAGGTCGAGGCGCAGCGGAGACTGACCGCTCAGCCGCCCCTCCTCGTCATCCTCGCGATATTGCGGTTTGGCCGGCGGCTTGAACTTCACCGCCTCCGCCGCGATCTCGCCAAAGCGCAGCTTGCGCTCTTCCGCGACGACGAAGCCGCCTTGCGTATCGCAGGTCCGCCAGTCGATGCCCCAGCGCTTCGCCGCCGCCATCGACAGCAGCGCGCGCGCCGTTGCGCCCGCCTCGCGCAGCACGGGCTCGAAACCGCGCAGCGACGTCGACCCCGCCGTCACCATCAGCGCTTCCCGCGTTGCGAAATCGCCGGCCATGTCGATTGCCGGCGGCGCGACCGCGCCGGCCAGTTCGCGCGCGAACAGGCGGTTGGCATAGATGGGATTGATCGGTGCCGGCTCCACCGCGATCGTCCGCCAGTCCGCGCCAAGTTCGTCAGCCACGATCTGCGGCAGCGTCGTCATCACCCCCTGCCCGGTCTCCGCCTGCGGCACGACGATGGCGACATGGCCGTCCTCGCCGATCTTGATCCACCCATTGAAAATGGTTTCGCCGGGCGCGGCAACCAGATTGGGGTCATAGCGGCGCGGCCAGGCGGCCCAGGCGACGATCAGCCCCAGCCCCGCGCCGCCGCCGACCAGCAGGCCGCGCCGGCTGATACGGCCACGGGGATCGGGAAGGCGAAGGTTCATGCCCGGGCTTTAACCGTCGCCTCGCCGCGATGCCAGAGGCTGAATCCGCGCACCCGGCCCGGTCGGCCGCGCCCGCAGCCAGCCCAGACCGATCAGGCTGCCTCCTTCGCCGCCAATGCCCGGAAACGCGCGCGCAGCCCGACTTTGTCGATCTTCTCCGTGCCAAGGCGGGGCAGCGGATCCGGCGCGATCCAGATGCGCTGCGGAATCTTGAACGCCGCAATATGCTTCGACAGAAACTCGCACAGCTCGATCGGGTTCAGCGCCGCGCCGTCGGCCGGATGAACCACCGCGCCCGGCACCTCGCCGAAACGCTCGTCGGCCAGCCCGAACACTGCGGCCTCCGCGACGCCCGGGTGCTCGTAAAGCGCATCCTCGACTTCCTGGCAGCTTATATTCTCGCCGCCGCGGATGATGATGTCCTTCTTGCGGTCGACGATGAACAGATAATCGTCCTCGTCGAGATAGCCGATGTCGCCGGTGCGGAAATATCGGTCGGCGGTATAGGCGGCGGCCGTCGCCTCAGGGTTGTTCCAATAGCCCTTGAAATTGCAGATGCTGCGAATGCAGACCTCGCCGCGCTCGCCCTGCGCCACCGGCTTGCCCGCGTCGTCGAGGATGGCCAGATCGACCAGAGGCAGCGAGGCGCGGCCCGTGCTGTTGGGCTTGGCGAGATAATTTTCGCGGAAATTGCCGCACCCGACGGCGTTGGTCTCGGTCAGGCCATAGCCGATCAGCGGCTTTGAATCGCCCATCTCCTCCGACAGGCGGCGGACATGCTCGACCGGGCGCGGCGCACCGCCGGCCGCGAAATCCTTGCAGCTCGAAAGGTCGAACCGGGCGCGATCGGGATGCGTCAGAATCTCGAAGCTCATCAGCGGCACGCCGACGAAATAGGTGATCTTCTCCTTCTCGATCAGCCGCATCGCCTCGCGCGCATCCCATTTGGGCATCATCACCAGCTTGCGCCCCATCGCAAAGCTCTGGAGCATCACCGGGATCTCGGCGGTGACGTGGAACAGCGGCACGTTGAGCAGGGTCGAGGGCTGCAGCCCGGTCAGCTTGCCTTCCTCGGTCAGCAACTGGAGCCCCATCAGCGAATAGGCGAGATAGTTGAAGATCGCCTGCATGATCGCGCGATGGTCGGAAATCGCGCCCTTCGACCGCCCCGTGGATCCCGAGGTGAAGAGGATGGTCGCATCGTCGTCCGGCCCGATCTGCGGCAGTTCGGTCTCGCTGCTCCCGCCATTGACGAAGATAGGCGCCAGCGCAGCTTCGGTCGACAGATCGAGGTCGACCGCGACGATTTCTGCGGTGATCGCTTCGCCTGATTCCGCGATACGCCTCACGCGCGGCAGATCGGCGATCAGCAGGCGGGTGTCGCTGTCCCTGATGCCCTCGACCAGTTCCTCGCCTTGCCACCAGCCGTTGAACAGCGTCGCGACGCCGCCCGCCATCACGACGCCCATATAGGCGATGATCCAAGTCGGGGCGTTGCGCATGGCGATGCCGACATGCTCGCCCGGGCGCAGTTTCCAGCCTTCGACCAGCGCGCCCGCCACCTTGCGCGCCAGCGCATAGGTTTCGGCGAAGCTCAGCCGCTCGTCGCCGTCGACAAGGAAGGTCGCATCGCCGTGCTGCGCGCAGAAATGTGCAAAATATTGCGGCAATGCCGGCGGCGCGGCGGCAATCACGGGCCAGCTAAGGCCGTCCTTCTCGATGCTGCCCGTCGCCAGCGGCCCCGACGGACCCGTCAGGTGATTGATGATCGCTTCGATTTTAAGGTCGAGCGCAGTCGGCATATCTCTCTCTTCCGCTTGGTCTTGTCGTTTCACGCCATTATGAAGGCGCAAAGCCGAAGGGAAAAGCCTTGATCTTGCCGTTTTTTGCGGACGCTACGTCCGCCTTGCATTTCTCGTCGCTCGGCCTGTCGCCGGTGGCGCTCGATCTTGGGTTTCTTCAGATTCGCTGGTATTCTCTCGCTTATATCGCGGGAATCATTGTCGGTTGGTGGTACCTGCTGAAACTGCTCGCACAGCCCGGCGCGCCGATGGCCCGCCGCCATGCCGACGACTTTGTTTTCTATGCGACGCTGGGCATCATCCTCGGCGGACGCATCGCCTATATCCTCTTCTACAAGCCCGAGATGATCGCCGATCCGATCCAGATGGTGAAGCTGTGGGAAGGCGGCATGTCCTTCCACGGCGGCGTGCTGGGCGTCACCTGCGCGATCATCTATCTGGCGCGAAAGAACGGCCTCAACTGGCTGCGTATTCACGATTATGTCGCCTGCTGCGTGCCTTTCGGCCTGTTCTTCGGTCGCCTCGCCAATTTCGTGAACGGCGAGCTTTGGGGCCGCCCGACGACCATGCCCTGGGGCATCGTCTTTCCCCGCGCGGGCGATCTGCCCCGCCACCCCAGCCAGCTTTATGAAGCCGGATGGGAGGGCATCCTGCTTTTCTCCATCCTCTGGTTCATGTTCTGGAAGACCGACGCCCGTTACCAGCCCGGCAAGCTCGTCGGCACCTTCCTGCTCGTCTATGGCGCAGGCCGCTTCATCCTCGAGAAGTTCCGCCAGCCCGACGAAGGCCTCGAGCATCTCTGGTGGGGGCTGACCATGGGCCAGACGCTTTGCGCGCCGATGATCGTCGGCGGCCTTTACCTGATCCTCACCGCCAAGGGCCGCCGCATCCGCGTCGAGCCGGTGGCGGGCAGCCAGAGCGTCGCGTGAGGCCCGACGATGAGCGAGCTGAGCTGCGCTGACGTTCTGCGCGCCGCTATTCTCCTCGAAGGGCCGGTCTCGATCGCGCACTTCATGGCGGCCGCCAACGGGCATTATTATGCGACGCGCGATCCACTGGGCGCGGAAGGCGATTTCGTCACCGCGCCGGAGATCAGCCAGATGTTCGGCGAGATGATCGGGCTGTGGCTTGCCGATCTGTGGACGCGGGCAGGCCGGCCGGCCTGCCACTATGTTGAACTCGGCCCGGGCCGCGGCACACTCACCGCCGATGCCCTGCGCGCGATGAAGGCGGCGGGCCTCACGCCACCCGTGCATTTCGTCGAGACCAGCCCGGCGCTGCGCGCGATCCAGGCCGATCGCGTGCCCGACGCCGTCTGGCACGACGACATAGCGAGCCTGCCCGCCGATGCGCCGCTGCTGATCGTCGCCAACGAGTTTTTCGATGCGCTGCCGATCCGCCAGTTGATCCGCGCCGGCGGCGAATGGCGCGAGCGCCATGTCGGGATCGTCGAGGGGATTTTCCTGCCCACGGTCGGCGGCCCGCTGCTCGACGCCATCATACCCGATGCGCTGCGCGACTCTCCGCCCGGCAGCATCATCGAGACCAGTCCAACGGGTGCGGCGCTGGCCCGCGCGTTCGGCGAACGGCTGGCGGCGCAAGGCGGCGCGGCTGTCATCATCGACTATGGCTATGAAGGCCCCGCCGTGGGCGACACGCTCCAGGCCGTGAAAGCGCATTCCCGCGTCAATCCATTCGAGGAACCCGGCGAGCGCGACATCACCGCTCATGTCGATTTCGCGACGTTGGCGGAGGCCGCGCGCGCTGGCGGCGCCCGGTCGCACGGCCCCGTTGCGCAGGGCGACTGGCTCGCCCGGCTCGGCATCGGCACGCGCGCGCAGGCGCTGTCGAGGCAGAGCGGGCGCGGGCCGGAAATCGCCGCCGCGCTCGTCCGCCTCACCGCCCCGGCGCAGATGGGCGCGCTGTTCAATGTGCTTGCGCTGACCGCGCCCGGCTGGCCGGATCCCGAAGGTTTCCAATGATGATCAGCTATCGCGACGCCCGGCCCGAGGACGGCGATTCGCTCGCCGCAATGGCGCGCACCTCCTTCCTCGACACGTTCGGGCCGCTCTACGCGCCGGGCGATCTCGACGCCTTTCTGGAAACCGCATTCGGCCCGGCAGGCCTGCCTGCACAGATTGACGACCCGGCCTATCGCATCCGCCTCGCCCTGGATGACGAGGGCCTGATCGCCGGCTTCGCCAAGCTATCGGCGATGACCCAGCCAGTCGATCACCCCGAAGGCGCGATGGAACTGAAGCAGCTTTATGTTCTCAAGGATCATCATGGCGCCGGCATCGGCCCTGCCTTGATGGACTGGGCGATCGACGCAGCCCGCGCGCAGCAGGCTCCGGCCCTTTATCTCAGCGTCTATGCCGAGAACTGGCGTGCGCTTTCCTTTTACAGGCGCGTCGGCTTCGTCCAGGTCGGCGTCGCCCCCTTCCATGTCGGCGACAAGATCGACATGGACCCGGTGATGATGCTCGACCTGACGGAGACGAACATATGAGCGTCGAGGTGATCCGGGCCGCCGCCCTCAAGGGCGTTGCACATGGCTTCCTCGGTCGGCGCGGCGGCGTGTCGCAGGGCATCCATGCCGGGCTGAACGTCGGGCTCGGCTCGGATGACGATCGGGCTTCCGTCGAAGCCAATCGCGCGCTTGCGGTCAGCGCGGTGCTCCCCGGGGCGACGCTCGTCACGCTTCATCAGGTTCATTCGGCGGACGTGGTGCGGATCAACGCAGCACTATCCGCCGACGAACGCCCCCGCGCCGACGCGGTGGTCACCGACCGGCCGGGCTTCCTGCTCGGCATCCTTACTGCGGATTGCGTTCCGGTGCTCGCCGCCGATGTAGAGGCCGGCGTGATCGGCGCGGCGCATAGCGGCTGGAAAGGCGCGATCGGCGGCGTCAACGCGCGCATGATCGAGGCGATGGAACGGCTCGGCGCGCGCCGCGAACGGATCGCGGCGGCGATCGGCCCATGCATCGGCCGCGCCTCTTACGAAGTCGACGACGGCTTCGCGCGCCGCTTCGAGGCGGACGATCCCGCCAATGAGCGCTTCTTCACCCCCGGCCGCCCGGGTCATCACCAGTTCGACATCGAAGCCTATGTCGCCGCACGCCTGGCCGAGGCGGGCATCCGCCGCATCGAGGCGATGGGGCTCGACACCTATGCCGACGAGACGCGCTTTTTCAGCTATCGCCGCAGCACGCATCGCGGTGAGCCCGACTATGGCCGCCAGGTCTCGCTTATCGGCCTTGGCTGACACGCCGCGCCGCGGCTCACGTCGATAATCGCAATCCGCTGCGTCCGCTTGCGGGCAGCAGCCCCCATGCGCGCACTCCGATAGACAAGCGGAGAATATGATAACGCTAACATCGCGGTTATCATATTCGTAATATTAATGTTTTTTTAATTTTATCGCGTCGCAACAAATCCTGAACGTTACCGTCACCGGCACTCCCTACCGCCCCCTCCGTCACGGCAAAACGCCCAACAGAGGGAATCGCTCATGTCTTCAGATACGGAAAAGAAAGGGACGGATCGCCGCAACGTGCTGCGCGGCGCTGCCGGGATTTCGGCGCTCACCATCGGCGCAGGCCTGCTCGCCGCCCGCAATGCAAGCGGCGTCGAGGCGACATCGACGTCGATCAACCCGGGCGTGACCTCGCTCGCGATGGCCAAGGCGACCGGCCCGACGACCAGCTTCGCGCTCGCCGTCCTGCCCGATACCCAATTCTACTCGCGCTACGCCACTACCGACGAGAGCGAACAGTTTCAGAAGAAATATGGCAGCACGCCTTATGACGCGCAGACCGGCTGGATCGCCGCCAACGCCGCGCAGTACAATATCCCCTTCGTGATCCACCTCGGCGACGTCGTCGATCAGGTCGGCAAGCCCAACCAGTGGCGCATCGCCGACCGCGCGATGCAGAAGCTTGAGGCCGCGCGCATCCCCTATTCGATCCTCGCCGGCAATCACGACGTGCTGACGGACTACGAGTATAATGGTCCCTGGGACCAGGCTTCGGGCACCGACGCGCAGCGCAACCTCTCCGCCGAGCCTTATCTCCAGTGGTTCCCCAAGTCGCGCGCGGCCGCGCAAACAACCTTCCGCGAACGCGATTCCACGGGCTTCCACGAATATCATGTGTTCGAGGCGTTCGGGATCCAGTTCATGGTGCTGTCGCTGTCGTGGCGCATCTCCGACAATGGCATCGCCTGGGCGCGCGACGTGATCCGCCGCAATCCGACGCTGCCGGTCATCCTGTCCAACCACCAGTTGCTTAACATCGACAAGGACGGCCTCAGCCCGCTCGAGACCGAATATGGCAAGATGCTGTGGGAAAAGCTGATCCGCGACAATGATCAGATTTTCATGACGCTGAACGGCCACCACCATGGCGCTGCCTGGCTGTCCAAGACCAATGATTTCGGCAATCAAGTCGAGGAGATGGTCGTCGATTATCAGATGGCCTATCAGGGCGGCAACGCGCTGATGCGGCTTTACGAGATCGACTTTTCGGCGAACAGGATCGACATATTGTCCTTCTCGCCTTGGGTCGTCCAGAAGCCGAAGAACACGCTCAACCAGTTCGATCGCGCCATCCTGACCGAGAGCAACGAGCGCTTCTCAATCCCGATCAACTTCAAGAAGCGCTTCGCCGGCTTCATGAAGTTCAAGCCCAAGCTGTCGACCAGCGGGGTGCCGATCCTGCCCCGCGTGGAGGCCCAGTTGCTCGACGGGTATGTCGAGCCCGAGGTTCCGGTGCCGGTGCCGCCGCGCGACGGGAATGACTATCCCTATGTGCCCGAGGCCTACGTCCACTGGCGCGTTATGGGCGGCAAGGATGGCCAGATCGTCAACGTCGGCGATGTCCTGCCCGATGCGATGGGCCTGTCGCCGATGAAGCGCGTCCCGCTCGTCGCCCCCGCCCAGCTCGGCGACGTCGTGTGGTCGGACGATCACCATTATCTCTCGTCGGCGACGGGCAGCGTACGCTTCCTCAACACCGACAAGACGGTCAACCGCAACAGCAGCTTCTCGACCGAGGTCGGCAACACGCTGAACAACCGCAGCTTCTGGGACGGCTACACTGCCGAGGCGTTCATCAAGATGGACAAGGACTGGGCGTCGGAGAAGCATCGCTGGGGCAATGTCCTCGGCCGCGTCGGCAATCGCGGCGCGTTGCCCGGCTTCGCCGGCGGCGACCCCGAGGCTTCGTCGGTGCTGTTCGCCATTTCCAGCCTGCGCGAAGTCCAGTGGGAAGTCGTACCCGCAAGCAACGCGACTTATCCGCAGACCAACTGGTCGGGCGAGATCATGCGCGACACCTGGTATCATATCGCCGTCGTCTGCGATCCCGCGACGCGCGAGACGATCCTTTATGTCGATGGCGCGCCGGTGCTGCGCAACGTGCTGAACGGCCAGATCGGCATGCGTTCGGCCAGCCTCAACAACCCGTGGATCCTCGGCGCGAGCTGGTGGGACGGCCAGCGCGTCGACGGCTTCTTCGGCTCGATCGGCGAAGTCCGTCTCGTGCCCAAGCCGCTCGGCCCCGACCAGTGGCTCACCGCTCGCCGCAAATGATCCGGCTCCGGCCGGGCGACGTGGCCCGGCCGGAGCTCACCACTTCCCATCTTTCCGGAGTTATCTTCATGACCAGCATGTTCAGGCTTAGCATAGCGGCGATCGCCGCGCTCCTTCCCTTCAGCGCCGAAGCCGCGCAGTTCCAGGCGGGCGCCGACATCTTCAACGGGACCGGCTATGGCAGTTCCTACACCGGAGTCGGCGGCACGGTGCAGCCCAGCGGCGCCTGGCTCGGTTCGGTTGCCGACGGCGGCTATGACACGTTCGACAATTTCGGCTTCTACAACAGCGGCGTCAGCAGCCTGACGCTCAACCGACAGGTCGAGCTGCTGAGCGGCAACGTCTATCGCTTCTTCGACACCTTCACCAACAACCAGTCGACGCGTGTCGCGACGACGGTCAACTTCTTCGGCAATCTCGGTTCGGACGGCGATGAACTGGTCAGCTACGATGCCGGCGGCCTGATGGTCAGTTGCGAGGATGACGGCGCCGGCGCTTGCATCGACGACGCGGTCCTCGCGCTCGTTTCGGGCAATAACGGCCTGGGCATCCAGGCGATCACTCCCGATCGCTACAATGTCCGCTTCGCGCTCGATCTCGCGCCGGGCGAGAGCATCAGCCTGCTCAACTTCGCCTTTCTCGCGCGCGATGAGGACGGCCCGCTCGACAGCGACGTCGATCTGGCGATCGCCACCGGCCAGTCGCTCCTCGCCGCCCCGCGCCTCGAAGGCCTGAGCGCCGAACAGATTGCGCGGATCGGCAATTTCAACATCGCAGGCGTCCCCGAGCCGTCGACCTGGGCGATGCTGATCGCCGGCTTCGGCTTCACCGGCGCGGCGCTGCGCCGTCGCCGCGCCACGGTCCGCTTCGCGGCCTGAGCGGCATGAAAAGCGCCGCGCGCGTCAGGCCGACGCGCGCGGCGACCGCCACCATCCCGCAATGTGACGCGGCGCGCCGGCTTCTGCCTTTTCCCTTTCGCCGAAACGACCCGGCAACGCCCGACCCGCTTCTGTCCCGCTGGCGGTGCGGGATTTCAGATTGCAGCTTTGGCCGCGCGACGCCTTTTCGGGCGCAGGGCAAACTCGCTTCGCAGACCTTCATGTGCGTCAACGTCGCGCCGGATATGCGCCTGTTTCCGTCCCTTTCCGCAAGGAGAGCGTAACGATGGGCTTCGCGAGCGCCTTGGGCTAGACCCGGGGCATCCGCAGAATCAGCCAAAAGGCGAAACACAATGTCGAACGAGAACGAAGCCGATCTGACCGGCGCCACCCCGCGCCGCAAGCCCAAGTCGCCAATCGAGGAAATCGGCGGTCGCAAGCTGCGCCCGTCGACGCTGATGATGGGACATGGCTATGATCCGATGCTCTCGGAAGGTTCGCTCAAGCCGCCTATCTTCCTCACTTCAACCTTCGTTTTCGAGAATGCCGCCGCCGGCAAACGCCATTTCGAGGGGGTGACGGGCAAGCGCCCGGGCGGGGCCGAAGGCCTGGTCTATTCGCGCTTCAACGGCCCCGATCAGGAGATCCTCAAGGATCGGCTCGGCGTCTGGGAAGTGGCTGAGGATGCCCTGACCTTCTCATCGGGCATGTCGGCGATCGCCACGCTTTTCCTCGCGCTGGTCAAGCCCGGCGACACCATCGTCCATTCCGGCCCGCTCTACGCCGCGACGGAAACGCTCATCGCGCGCGTGCTCGGCAAGTTCGGGGTGAAGTTCCTCGACTTCCCGGCAGGCGCGACCCGCGAGGAGATCGACACGATCCTCGGCCGCGCGAAGGAAGGCGGCAATGTCGCGCTTATCTATCTCGAAAGCCCGGCCAACCCCACCAACGCGCTGGTCGACATCGAGGCGGTCGCCGCCAGCCGCAACGCCATCTTCGGTTCGGGGCCGGACGCGCCGCCGATCGCGATCGACAACACTTTCCTCGGCCCGCTGTGGCAGCAGCCGCTGAAGCATGGCGCCGACATGGTCGTCTATTCGCTCACCAAATATGCCGGCGGCCACAGCGATCTCGTGGCGGGCGGCGTGCTGGGGCGCAAGGAGCCGATCAACACCGTCCGCCTGCTTCGCAACACGATCGGCACGATCACCGACCCCAACACCGCGTGGATGCTGCTCCGCAGCCTCGAAACGCTCGAACTGCGCATGACGCGCGCGGGCGAGAATGCGGCCAGGGTCTGCGCCTTCCTGCGCGATCACGCCAAGGTCGATCATGTCGGCTATCTCGGTTTCCTCGAAGGCGACCGGCAAGCCGATATCTACAAGCGCCACTGCACCGGCGCTGGATCGACCTTCTCGCTGTTCATCAAGGGCGGCGAGGCTGAGTCTTTCCGCTTCCTCGATGCGCTGCGCATCGCGAAGCTCGCGGTCAGCCTCGGCGGCACCGAAACGCTGGCGTCGCACCCCGCCGCGATGACACACCTGTCGGTGCCCGAGGAACGCAAGGCCGCGCTTGGCATCACCGACAATCTCGTCCGCATCTCGATCGGCGTCGAGGATGCCGACGATCTCATCGCCGACTTCGATCAGGCGCTGAAAGCGGTCTGATCACTTCCAGTCGATGCGCTCCCAGCCCCGCTCGACGGCGAGGCTGCGGAGCGCATCATGCGCGTTGACCGCAAAGGCTTCGTCGGCCCAGGCCAGCGCCGGCTCGTCGGACGCATGATCGGAATAGAAGCGGATATGCGCCGATCCGCGCTCGATCGCATGGCGCGCCATCCACGTCTGGATCATGCGCAGCTTGGCCGGGCCATAGCAATTCTCGCCGTCTATCTTCGCGCTTACCCGCGAATCGAGTCCGATCATGCTGTCGGTCGCGATGACGTCGTCGAACCCCAGCTTCGCTGCGATCGCATCGACATAGAGGCGGTTCGACGCGGTCGCGAGCACCAGCCGGTATCCTGCAGCCCGGTCGGCGGCGAGACGCTCGATCGCTTCGGGATAAACATTGCCCGTCACCGTCTTTTCGGCGAAACCTTCGGCCAGCGGCACGAGTTTGGAACGATCGATATGCGGGCCAAGCAGCAGCGCGAGACTGATTTCCTTCAACCGGCCACGGTCGATCCGCTTCAGCGCGTATCCGGCGCTTGCAAGGATCACGCCCGGGAAGAGCAAAGCGCGCCAGGGCGACAGCCGCAGCACCGCATGACGCAGGAACGGCCCGAAGGTCGCGACCCGCGTGATCGTCTTGTCCATATCGTAAATTGCAATTCGGTCCATGCGCCGGTCCTAACGTCATATCGGCTTGCCGATCCAGCCAATATGCCGCAGGAGCGCATCTGATGGCCGCGACCGCAGACTTCGCCGAATACCAAGAGGAAGACGGTGCGAAGACGCTCCGCTTCACGGGCGCGCTCACGGTAGCGATGCTGGGCGACCTGCCCGAACGGCTTCGCCTCGTTTCCGGCCCCCTCGCGCGGTTCGACCTTTCGGGCGTCGAGCGGATCGACACCGTCGGCGCCTGGCTGGTCTATCGCCTCGCTGCCGATCACGGCGCCCAGATCGAACGCGCCGGCCCTGACGCCGCCTTCCTGATCGACAAGGTGCGCGCCGCCGACAAGCCGGTGCGCATGCGCCCCGATCACACGCCGACAATCATCAAGGTGCTGGCGGAAATCGGCGGGGCGACCAATGCCGCCGGCCGCACGATGATAGGCCTGCTCGGCTTCTTCGGCGCGATGATGATCTCGATCGGGCAGGTCATGCGCCACCCGTCGCGCTTCCGCATCAATGCGGTGATCCAGCGTTTCGAGGTGGTCGGCGTCTCCGCGCTTGGCATTATCGGGCTGATGAGCTTCCTGATCGGTATCGTCATCGCGCAGCAAGGCGCGGTGCAGCTCCGGCAGTTCGGGGCGGAAGTGTTCACGATCAACCTCGTCGGCCGCCTGACGCTGCGCGAACTGGGCGTGCTGATGACGGCGATCATGATCGCCGGTCGCTCGGGTTCGGCTTTCGCCGCACAGCTCGGCACGATGAAGCTGACCGAGGAAATCGACGCGATGCGCACGATCGGCGTCTCGCCGATGGAAGCGCTCGTCCTCCCCCGCGCCCTCGCCTCGGTCGCGATGATGCCGCTGCTCGGCTTCTATTCGTCGATCATCGCAATGATCGGCGGCGGCATCCTCTGCTGGGTTTCGCTCGACATCCCGCCAGTCACGTTCATCCAGCGCATCCGCGAAGTGACGCCGATCACCGATCTCTATGTCGGGCTGGTCAAGGCCCCGGTATTCGGCTTCATCATCGCTCTCACCGGCTGTTTCCAGGGCATGCAGGTAGAAGGCAATGCCGAGGAAGTCGGCCTCCGCACCACCGCTGCGGTGGTGCAGGCGATTTTCCTCGTCATCGTCCTCGACGCCTTCTTCGCTGTATTCTTCACCTGGATCGGCTGGAATTGAGCACGCCCCCCGCCACCGTACCGCAGGCGCCGCCCGCCGATCCCGAAATCGTGATCAGCGTGCGCGATCTGAAAAATGCGTTCGGCGAGCAGGTCGTGCACGAAAATCTCAATCTCGACGTCCGGCGCGGCGAGATATTGGGCGTGGTCGGCGGATCGGGCACTGGCAAATCCGTTCTGATGCGTTCGATCATCGGCCTGCAGACCCCCGCCGAAGGATCGATCGAGGTCTTTGGCAAATCGATACTCGATCAGGACGAAAGCGCGACGATCGACATCCGCAAGCGCTGGGGCATTCTCTTCCAGGGCGGCGCGCTTTTCTCGACGCTGACCGTGGCCGAGAATATTCAGGTGCCGCTGCGCGAATTCTATCCGCGCATCGTGCCGCCGCTGCTTGACGAGATCGCGGCCTACAAGGTGGTGATGGCCGGGCTGTCGCCCGATGCGGGGCCCAAATATCCGGCCGAGCTGTCGGGTGGCATGACCAAGCGCGCCGGACTGGCCCGCGCGCTGGCGCTCGATCCCGAATTACTGTTTCTCGACGAACCGACGGCCGGACTCGATCCGATCGGCGCCGCCAATTTCGACCTTCTGACGCGCGAGCTCAAGCAGACGCTCGGGCTCACCGTTTTCCTGATCACGCACGATCTCGACACGCTTTACGCCATTTGCGATCGCGTCGCGGTGCTCGCCGACAAGAAGGTGATTGCGGTGGGCACGATCGACGAACTTCTCGCGCTGGATCACGCCTGGATTCAGGAATATTTCAACGGACCCCGCGGCCGCGCCGCGACCGCAGCCAAAGGAACGGCGAAGCGCTGATGGAAACCAGATCGAACCATGTCCTCGTCGGCGTCGTGGTGCTCGCACTGCTGGCCGCCGTCGTCGTCTTTACCGTCTGGCTGGCGCGCGTCTCCGGCGGGCAGGAGAAGGAGTATGACATCTTCTTCAAGCAGGCCGTCGACGGCATCGCCAAAGGATCGTCGGTCAGCTTCTCGGGGGTGCCGTCCGGGCAGGTGAAGTCGATCTCGCTGTGGCGGAACGATCCGCAGTTCGTGCGCGTGCGCATCACGGTGAGGGACGAGACGCCGATCCTGCAGGGCACCACCGCCACGATCCAGGGCGTCGGCTTTACCGGCGTGTCGCAGATCCAGCTCGACGGCGCCATCAAGGGGGCGCCGCCGATCACCGAGATCGGGCCGGCCGGCGTCCCCGTCATCCCCACCAAGCCGGGCGCGCTCGGCGAACTGCTCAATAGCGCGCCCAAGCTGCTCGAACGGCTGACGACGCTGACCGAGCGGCTGACCGAAGCGCTCAGCGACGAGAATCAAAAGTCGCTTTCCGGCATCCTCCACAATGTCGACAAGCTGTCGAAGGCGCTCGCCGATCGCGGTCCGGAGATCGCTTCTACGCTCGCCGAGACGCGGATCGCGATCAAACAGGCCGGCGATGCGGCCGAGAAGTTCGGCCAGCTTGCCGACAGCAGCAACACGCTGATCAACAGCGACGCCAGGCCGCTGATCGCCGATCTTCGCAAGACGGTGGCGGATGCGGGCAAGGCTATGGATGCGCTCAACAAGACGATCGCCGAAGCCCAGCCCGGCGTGGCCAATTTCTCGAACCAGACGATGCCCGAGGTGAACCTGCTGATCCGCGACCTGCGCGAAATGGCGGAATCGCTCACGGCAGTCAGCGAACGGCTCAATCGCGGCGGGGCCAGCTCGCTTGTCGGCAGCCAGAAACTGCCCGACTATAAGGGGAACAAATGATGAAGCGCTCGATCCTGGCCTTCGCCATCGCCGCACCTCTCGCCGGCTGCATCAGCATTGGCGAAAAGCCGCCCGCGCAATTGCTGAACCTCAGCGCGACTGCGCAGGTCGAACCCGGCAAGGTCTTTTCGACGACGCCGGGCGAGGCCATCACCATCGCTCCGCCCACGGTTCCCCAGGCGCTGGCCAATGCGCGCATCCCGGTGTTCAGCGGCGGCGCCGCAATTGCTTATGTGAAGGGCGCGCAGTGGGTGGAGCCGCCGAGCCGCCTTTTCCAGCGCCTTCTGTCGGAAACGGTCGAGGCGCGCGGGGGGCGGGCCGTACTGAGCGTGCGGCAGGCGGCGTTCACCCCGGCGCTCCGCGTTTCGGGCGAGCTGCTGATCTTCGGCATCGATGCGCAGAAGCATCGCGCCGTCGTGCGATACGACGCCGTCATTTCGCGCAAGGATGCGATCGAAACCCGGCGGTTCGAGGCAAGCGTCCCGGTGAGCGAGGTCAAGCCGCTTCCCGTAGCGGCGGCGCTGAACGTTGCGGCCAACAAGGTCGCGGCGGAAGTTTCCGACTGGGTTGTCGGGGGAAACACAGCTTCGCATTGAGAGCCTTCTTGGAAAGGCGCTGAAGGCGTTTTTGCACCCGCGCCCAGCCTCCCGCTCATCATATCCTGGACGCGAGGCAGGGCGGAAAGCGGGCCGGAGCCGATCTCGGACTGGCGCTGAGCGAATCCGACTTTGAAAGAGGGCGCGCGGAGTGATTCGCGCCCCTTTTTTTGCGCACGAATCGGAAAGCCATTCATATGAAGTGAGCATATTCACTCATTAATATGCATTTTCGTAGTCCATACGGACTATTTATTTCGATTTTCCCATTCAAATTGGGGAGAAATACCAAGGCCTTCGGGTGTAGGGTTGCTTGGTCGAAATTGCCTAGACTTAAGTAGCTTTGAGTGTGAATGCGCCACTTGATGCGAAAGAGCCGCAGCAATGCGATAAAATGCAATTAGCGATTAGCGCACACGTTCTTTTGTGAAAGAATATAATTTCGGAGCCATTTCCGAAGAAATGTCTCAAAGATAGTCAGTTTATTAATAATAATAATTTCAAATATAAAAAAATTGAGGCTGCCTGCAGAATAAAAATTAGCGTTCAACAATGCGGATGGGAACGTCGGTCTCACAGTTTATTTTGGGGGAATTCCATGAATCGTTCGGTGAACATGTCTGGCGGCTGCTCGCGCGTCAGGATTGCTCTGCTCTGTTCGGCTGTACTTTTCGCAACTCCGGCCCTGGCCCAGGAAGCGACGTCGCCTGCCGAAGCGGCCTCCGCGCCGGCCGCAAGCGACAACGGCGATATCGTCGTCACCGCGCTGAAGCGCGCCACCAGCATTCAGGAAACCCCGCTTTCCATTTCGGCGGTCAGCGAGGCCTCCCTCGTCAATCAGGGCATCACGGACTCGCAGCAACTGACGCGCACCGCCCCGAACCTCATCATCAACGAGAATGCGAACGGCGGCAGCCGCGTCATCATCCGTAACCTTTATGCGACGGGCGAGCCGCTCGTCGGCCTTTATTATGACGAAACGCCGATCACGGGCACCAGCGGCGTCAGCAACGACGCCGGCGGCACGCAGCCTGGCATCCGCCTGTTCGACGTCGAGCGCGCGGAAGTGCTGCGCGGCCCGCAGGGCACGCTCTATGGCGCCAGCTCGATGGGCGGCACGATCCGCCTGATCTTCCAGAAGCCCAATCTGACGACGACCGAAGGCGCGCTCAACGGCCAGGTTTCGGGCGCGACGGGCGGCAGCGGCGCCGGCACCAGCTTCGACGGCATGGTCAACCTGCCGGTGATCGAGGACAAGCTGGCCGTCCGCGCGGTCGGCTTCTGGGACAAGACCTCGGGCTTCATGGACAACAGCGTCCTTGGCCTGAAGAACTTCAACAGCGCGCGCAGCTATGGCGGCCGCCTGCTCGTCCGCGTCCGGCCGGTCGAGAATCTGACCATCGACGGCATGGCCGTGTACCAGAATCGGACCGGTTTCGCTAACACCTGGAACCTGACCGAATATCAGTTGACGGGCAAGAAGTTCGACCAGAACCTGCGCATCCAGACGCCGCAGACCGATAAGATGCAACTGTATAGCGGCACGCTGAACTGGGACTTCGGTTTCGCGACCCTGACCGCGATCGGATCCTATTCAAAGCGCGATCTTGCCTTCAACTTCGACTTTTCGCCCTATTTCACCCGTTACGCCACGGGCAACGTTCCGGCGACCTCCGTCCCAGGCTATGCGAACTTCCTGGCGGACTGCAACCAGGGCCTGGTCAACGGCGCCACGTCATGCAGCCGGGATGAATATCAGCGCTTCGTGACGAGCTGGGGCGTGCTGACGGCCTATCAGCCGCAGACGACCAAGACGACGACGCAGGAAGTCCGGCTGGCCGACGCCCAGCATGCGCTGAAGTGGACGGTCGGCTTCTTCCACAGCGTCCGCGACAACCATGTGGTCAGCCTTCTCAACACCGTCGACCCGGTGACCGGCTCGCAATATTATCCGAACGGCTATTCGGCCAGCCCCTACGGCTTTTCGTCGCGCACCCATCTGGACCGCACCGTTGACGACCGGCTGGAGCAGATCGCCGGCTTCGCCGACGCGACCTATGATTTCAACGGGAAGCTGAGCGTTGCGGCCGGCATCCGCTACTTCGATTATAAAAAGACCACCGGCGCTTCGGTCACCATTCCCAACTATGTCGCCGGCAACGTCCGCCTGCCCTATTCGGAACTGAAGGGTAAGGAGAACGGCACGCTTCTGAAGTTCAGCGCCAACTACAAGTTCAACCGCGACCTGATGATCTACGCGCTGGCGACGCAGGGCTATCGCCCCGGCGGCGTCAACCAGACGCTGGGCCTGCCGAGCTATGCCTCCACCTACGAATCCGACAAGCTGTGGAACTATGAGGCGGGCGTCAAAAGCTCGTGGTTCGACCGCAAGCTGATCGTCAATCTCGACGTGTTCCAGATGGACTGGAGCAACCTGCAGATCTCGGCTTCCTACCAGGGCGCATTCGGCTTCATCACCAACACGCCCAGCAAGGTCCGCATCCGCGGCGTCGAATGGGATACCTCGCTTTTCCCCGTCGACGGGCTGACGCTGCGCTATTCGGGCAGCTACACCTCGGCCAAGCTGCAGGACAATGTCTCGCTGCCGTCGGGCATCAATCTCTGCTCGGGCAGCCCGCCCTATGTCGGCTGCGCGGTGCTGACCGGCATCGGCAAGAAGGGCAACACCGTGCCTTATTCGTCCAAGTGGACGATGCAGGGTTCGGCCGAATATGTGATGCCGATCGGCAATGATTTCGAGATCATGTACCATGCCGACGTCAGCTATCGCAGCGCATCGTGGACGGTGTACGATCATGGCGCGGCCAATGTGACGGCGGCCGGCATGCGCCTGCCCGGCTTCGCGACCACCGGCCTGCGCGTCGGCCTGCAGAAGGGCGACTGGGGCATCTACGCCTTCGTGAACAACCTGTTCGATGTGACGGGCATCACCCAGAAGTCGACCAGCGCCACCAGCTCGACGCTGCTCCCGTTCAAATATAACGGGACCAACTATCCGTCGGTCTATGTGACATCGATCGCGCCGCGGGTCTTTGGCCTCAGCGCCCGGACCAAGTTCTAAAATGGAGGCAATCATGAGGAAGGCGCATTTCGCGCAGCGTTGCGCTGCTGCGGCGCTGATGATCTCGACCACCCTTGGCGCAGGCGCTGCCTGCGCCAAGGATGTCGTGATCCACGCCGGCAAACTGATCGACGGCGTCTCCGCGACGCCCAGATCCAACGTCTCGATCATCATCAAGGACGAGCGCATCGTCGGCGTCCAGAACGGCTTCGTCACGCCGGCGGGGGCCGAGGTCGTCGATCTCTCCGCCGCCACCGTTCTGCCGGGCTTCATCGAGAGCCATGACCATATCTCGTCGTCGGGCGATCGCCGTCCGATGAACCGCTTCACCCAGACCGAGGGTGACGCCGTGGTCGCCGGCATGCTCAATGCCCGGCGCGAGATCGAGCTTGGCTTCACCACCGTGCGCGACATGGGATCGGGCCCGCTGACCGCGCCGGCGCTGATCCACGCGATCAACGCGGGCAAGATCGTCGGCCCGCGCCTGTGGACCTCGCTCGAGCCGCTTGGCCCGACCGGCGGCCATTCCGACCGCGCCAACGGCATGCGCCCCGACATCGACTTCGAGGGTCGCGAAGCGTCCATCGTCGACGGCCCCGACGACGCGCGCATCAAGGTGCGCGAGCATCGCCGCCGCGGCGCCACCGTGATCAAGATCATGCCGAGCGGCGGCGTCGCCTCGATCGGCGACGACCCCAATCACATGACGATGGCCGACGACGAGATGAAATCGGTCGTCGACACGGCGCACGAACTGGGCCTGAAGGTCGCGGCGCACGCGCACGGCAAGAAGGCGATCGACCATGCGATCCTCGCCGGCGTCGATTCGATCGAGCACGGCACCTATTCGGACGCCGAGAGCTACAGGCTGATGAAGGAGCATGGCACCTTCCTCGTGCCCACGCTGCTCGTCGCCGACGCAATCTACCAGACCGCGGTCAAGACGCCCGACCTGCTGCCGCCCACCGTTGCGGGCAAGGCGATCGCCGTCACCCCGACGATGATCGGCAATGCCGGCCGCGCCTACAAGGCCGGCGTGAAGATCGCCTTCGGCACCGATCAGGGCGCGACGTCCAACCGCAACAAGGCGGAAGAGTTCGCGCTGCTGGTCAAGGCCGGGCTGCCCCCGATGGAAGCCATCTTCACCGCGACGCGCAACGCCGCCGAGCTGATCGGCACGCCGCAGGACATCGGATCGGTCCAGGCCGGCCGCTATGCCGACATCGTCGCGGTCGAAGGCGATCCGCTGGCCGACATCACCGTGCTTCAGCACGTCCAGTTCGTGATGAAGGGCGGCGAAGTGCTCAAACAGGGCGGGAAGATGCTTCGCTGAAGCATTGGCGCGCTCGGCGGCTTGTCGGCCCCCCTTTCCCCGGCAAGCCGCTCCCTGTTCCTATCATGTGGGATGAAACCCTATGTTCGCATCCAAGACCCGCAAGCTGAGCGTCGCAGCGCTGCTCCTCGCCGCTACCGCCGCCACGCCCGCCGCCGCCAAGGACGTGGTGATCCACGCCGGCAAGCTGATCGACGCCGTGTCGGCGACGCCCCGGACCAATGTTTCGATCATCATCAAGGACGACCGCATCGTCGGCGTCCAGAACGGCTTCGTCACCCCCGCCGGGGCCGAGGTCGTCGATCTTTCCAAATCGACCGTGCTGCCTGGCTTCATCGACGTCCACGATCATATCTCGATGGGTTCGGACTGGACCGTCGCGGCGCGCTTCGCGTCGACCGACGGCGACGGCACGATCGCGGCTGCGCTCAACACGCGCCGCGACCTCGAAATGGGCTTCACCGCGATCCGCGACGTCGGCTCCGGTCCGATCGAGGCCAACGCCATCCGCAACGCGATCAATTCGGGCAAATGGGCCGGCCCGCGCGTGTGGACCGCGCTTGAGGCGCTGGCCCCCACCGGCGGCCATTCCGACCCCGCCAACGGCATGCGCCCCGACATCAGCTTCGCCGATCGCGACGCCGCGATCATCGACGGGCCGATCGACGCGCGCATCAAGGTGCGCGAGCATCGCCGCCGCGGCGCCGACGTCATCAAGATCATGCCGAGCGGCGGCGTCGCCTCGATCGGCGACGATCCCAACCACATGACGATGACCGACGAAGAGATGAAGGCGGTGATCGACACGGCGCACGAGCTGGGCATGAAGGTCGCCGCGCACGCGCACGGCAAGAAGGCGATCGACCATGTCGTGATGGCAGGCGTCGATTCAGTCGAACATGGCACCTATTCCGACGCCGAGACCTACAAGCTGATGAAGGCGCACGGCACGTTCATGGTCCCGACGCTGCTCGTCGCCGACTGGATCTATCAGACGGCGGTAAAGACGCCCGATCGCCTGCCGCCCACCGTCGCGGGCAAGGCGATCGCCGTCACCCCCACGATGATGGGCAATGCCGGCAACGCCTACAAGGCGGGCGTGAAGATCGCGCTCGGCACCGACATCGCCGGCTCCTTCCCGCGCATGAAGTCGGAGGAGTTCGCGCTGATGGTGAAGGCCGGGCTGACGCCGATGGACTCGATCCTCGCCGGCACGCGCAACGCCGCCGAGCTGCTCGGCGCATCGGCCGACATCGGTTCGATCCAGGCCGGCCGCTATGCCGATATCGTCGCGGTCGACGGCGATCCGATCGCCGACATCACCGAGCTGCAGCGCGTCAAGTTCGTGATGAAGGGGGGCGCCATCTACAAGCAGGACGGCGTGATGGCGCTGCCCGACTGACGACTGGACCATATGGCGGGGCCGGGGCATGGGGGCGCCCCGGCTGATCCGCCAGGCTGCACGGCGCCCCCGCCGGACGGGGAGATTATCATGCGCGCAGCTATGAAGGCGGCCTTCAGGGGCACGGGGGCGATTGCGGCGGCGCTGGCGGCGGCCACGACGCCGCTCGCCGCCCAGTCGACGGGCGAACCGTCGACGGGCGGGCGGCCCGAGATCAGGTTCACCACCACCGACGCCTTCTCGATGTCGCAGATTCCGGCGTACAAGGGCGATAATCGCGACGTTTACGCCTATATCGAGGCGCACAAGACCGAGCATATCGCCAATCTGCAGCGCTGGGTGCGTCAGCCTTCGGTCAGTGCGCAGAATATCGGCGTCAAGGACATGGCGGCGCTGGTCGCGGCCGACCTGAAGCGCATCGGCTTCAAGGAGGCCGAAGTCGTCCCCACCTCCGGCCACCCCGGCGTCTGGGGCTATTATGACGCGGGCGCAAAAAAGACGCTCGTCGTTTACATGATGCTCGACGTCCAGCCGGTCGAGCCCAAGGACTGGAAGGTGCCGCCTTTCGACGGCGCACTGGTCGACGATCATCCGCTGGGCCGCGTTCTGATGGCGCGCGGATCGACCAACACCAAGGGCACCGAGCGCGCCTTCCTCAACACGATCGAATCCATCCTCGCCGTGCGCGGCAAGCTGCCCGTCAATCTTATGATCCTCGCCGAAAGCGAGGAGGAGCTGGGATCGCCGCACTATCCCGAGATGATCGCCAAATATGCCGACCGGCTGAAAACCGCCTCAGGCGTCATCTATCCCGCATCGGGCCAGTCGCCCGCCGACGGCGCGGTGTCGCTGACGCTGGGCAACAAGGGCATCCTCTATGTAGAGCTGGAGGCCAAGGGCAATCCCGTCGCCGGCGGCCCGATGAAGGCGGAGATCCACAGCTCGTGGAAAGCAACGACCGACGCGCCGGCCTGGCGGCTCGCGCAGGCGCTGGCGACGCTGACCACGCCCGACGGCAACACCATCCGCATCCCAGGCTATTATGACGCGATCCGCCAGCCGACGATCGAGGAGCAGAAGCTGTTCAACGGCACGCTGGCCGGCTGGGAGAAGCGCGAAGTCACGGTCCGCAAGGGCTTTGCGATCGATCACTGGTACGATCATATGGACGCGCGCCAGTCGCTCTCGCGCTACCTGTTCGACACCACGCTGAACATCGACGGGATCGCGACGGGCTATGACGGGCCGGGGATGAAAACCATCCTCCCCCACCGCGCCTACGCCAAGCTCGACAGCCGGCTTGTCCCCGATCAGACGCCCGATCAGGCGCTGGCGCTGATGCGCAAATATCTCGACGATCAGGGCTTCAAGGATATCGAGATCCGCAAGCTCTCCGGCTATCCGCCCTCGCAGACCTCAGTGAGCGCGCCGCTGATCCAGGCGGTGCTCGGCACTTACAACAAATATGGGCTGACGGTGGACGTCTCGCCGCGTTCGGGCGGCAGCACGCCGGCCTATGTTTTCACGCAGACGCTGGGCCTGCCCTATGTGACGATCAGCATCGGCCACGGCGCGGACGCCCACGCGCCGAACGAATATCTGCTGATCGATCCGAAGCCGGGTTCAAAGATTTTCGGCCTGACGGGGATGGAGGGTTTCTACGCCGATGTCCTCTACGCCCTCGCCGCGACCAAATGACCAGACACCGACCAACAGGGGGAAGCACAATATGAAGTTCCGGGCCCGCAAGATCGCGCTGCTCGCCGCCACTGCCTTCGCAGCGGCGCTCGCCGGCGCGCCTGCCGCCGCCAAGGATGTGGTGATCCACGCCGGCAAGCTGATCGACGGCGTCGCCAAGACGACGCGCAGCCAGGTTTCGATCATCATCAAGGACGATCGCATCACCGGCGTGCAGAACGGCTTCGTCACCCCGGCAGGCGCGGAAGTGATCGACCTGTCGGGCGAAACGGTGCTTCCGGGCATGACCGACGTGCACGACCACGTCACCGGCGGCGGATCGCGGCGCGACCGTTTGCGCGGCACGCCTGAGCAGCAGGCCTTCCAGGCGACGTGGAACGTCAACGCCATCCTGCTTGCCGGCTTCACCAGCGTGCGCGACGTGGGCGGCAATATCGAGGTGCTGAGCGCGCTGAAGGGCGCGATCAATTCCAACCTCATCCATGGCCCGCGCCTGTGGATCTCGGGCCCTGCCATCAGCCCGACCGGCGGCCATTCCGACCCCAGCAACGGCATCGATCCGCGCTGGGAACGCACCGACGACTGGAAAATGTCGGTCATCGACGGTCCGGTCGAGGCGATCCATGCGGTGCGCGAACTGCGCAAGCGCGGCGCTGACCAGATCAAGATCCACTCCTCGGGCGGCGTCGGCAGCGTCGGCGACGATCCCACGCTCCAGCTTCTGCGCGACGATGAACTGAAGGCGATCATCGACACCGCCCACTCGCTGGGCATGAAGGTGGCCAGCCACGCGCACGGCAAGGCCGGCATCGACGCCGCTGTCCGCGCCGGCGTCGATTCGATCGAGCACGGCACCTATTCGGACGCCGAGACGTACAAGCTGATGAAGGAGCGCGGCACCTACATGGTCCCGACGCTGTTCGCGGCGAACGAGATCTATGAAGTCGCGGTCAAGACGCCCGAACTGCTGCCGCCGACCGTCGCGGGCAAGGCGATCGCCGTCACCCCGACGATGACCGGCAACGCGATCAACGCCTACAAGGCGGGCGTGAAGATCGCGCTCGGCACCGATCAGCTCGGCTGGCGGCCGCACGGGCAGAACGCCAAGGAACTCGAATATCTCGTAAAGGCCGGCATCCCGCCGATGGAGGCCATCTACGCCGGCACCCACAATGCCGCCGAGCTGCTCAACCAATCCGAGAATATCGGATCGATCCAGCCCGGCCGCTATGCCGATATCATCGCGGTGAAGGGCGATCCGATCGCCGACATCACCGAGATGCAGCGCGTCCAGTTCGTGATGAAGGGCGGCGTCGTCTACAAGGCGGACGGCAAGCCGCTCTACGTCAACTAAGAGCCCACCACCCTGAGGCCCGGGCCGTCCTCGTGGCGGTCCGGGCCGCTTTTTATCTAGCCTCCCGGATCGGGCGCCCTCGCCAGCCATAACAGCAGCGGCCACAGCGCCAGCGCGCCAAGCGCGATCCCGGTCAGCGACGCCAGCGATGCAGCGAACAGCGGCATGACGCCGGCAAGCGCGATCCGTCCCCTGCCCTCCGCATCCGCCGCCGCCCACTGCCATGCCGCAGCCAGCGCCAGCATCACGCAGTCATAATCGCTGACATAAGGCGAGGCGACGAGCGTCGCGACGACGAGCAGCGCCATCGCGCGGGCCGACGGCCCTTCGCGACGCCAGCAGCGGACGACGACGAACAACGCAGAAAGGCTCGCGGCAAGCTGCGCCGCATAAGCCAGAGCGAGCGGCGCCCCCAAATGTCGCGCGAGGATGAAGAGCGATACCATCCTGCGCCAGGTGCCGCTGCCATCCTCGAGGATCACGGCCTTGAGCATCGCCGCCTGCCGGGCGTAGGCGATCCACGCTTCGACGCCGAACAGCGGCAGCGTCGCCGCCAGCAGCAGGCAGGCTGACGCCACGAACGCCGCCAGCGCGCGATAACGCCCCGCCGCAATCAGCGCGAAGGGGATGAGCCAGCCGAGTTGCGGCTTGACGACGAACAAGGCGAGTATCGCGCCGGCGAGCAACGGCCGGCGATCGAGCAGGATCAAACCCCAGCCGATGATCGCCGCCATCCAGCAGCCATTCTGTCCCCCGATCGCATTGACGAACACCGCCGGCATGGCGATCGCAACCAACGGCCAGCCGGAGGGGACGATCCGCCGCAGCGCGAGTGCGAAGGCGGCCCATCCGCCAATCTGCCATATAGCCCATGCCGCCACATAGGGGAGGAAGCCCAG